>NZ_JAJFAU010000209.1 GCF_022614595.1 Streptomyces sp. CNQ085 | reverse complement strand
CACATGATCACCAGCGGCCATGCCTGTTCTGCGTCCAGGGGCGCCTCCGGCAGAAGCCAACAAGCCGTCACATCCGGCTCTCAGCAGGCGAACCGCCCACCTCGGCACTTCTCAAAGGCCCTGGGCCCGGACCTGGGGCAGGATCGGCCGCACGCCGGTGGTCAGGGTCCGCGGTCGGGGAAGTGGCCGCCTGTCCATGATGGGCATGTGCTGCTTCAAACCCGGTACCAGGTCGCGGCTGATCTACGGGCTGCGGGAGTACCGAGGCCGCAAGGACGAGCCGAAGGGCTTCGGCTGGAAGGACTTCTGCCGCCTCCTGGTGCGGGCCCGTATCCAGCTCGGTGGCCCGATCGTGCTGGTCTGGGACAACGTTCGCCCGCACCTCACCCGCGGCATGCGGGAGTTCATCGAGAAGAACGCCGACTGGCTGACCGTCTTCCAACTGCCTACCTATGCACCCGATCTCAACCCGCGGGAGGGCATCTGGTCGCTGGTCAAACGAGAGATCGGCAACCTCGCGGCCGCCGATCTCTCCCAGGTCACCCGAGCCGTCAAGCGCAAGCTCAAGCAGATCCAGTACCGGCCCGACGTGGTCGACGGCTGCCTTGCCGGCACCGGCCTGACCCTCAACGACTGACCGACATCACGAATTCAAATTCAGTACATCAGCCCGGCCGCGGCGGAGGACTTCTCCGGGATGACCGTCAAGACCGAGTACTGACCCCTCCGTCCCCCACCGACCGCCGGGGCGGGCGCGAGGAAACTCTCGTGTCCGTCTCGATTTCTACGTTTCCTTGCCGGAATCTCCTTATCGAAAGGAAAAGGGTGCCTTCCGAGCCACTATAGAAGTATGTGACATGTTATTGCGGGGCTCATGAGACAGACCGTCGATGCCGTCGTCATCGGCGCTGAAGTCGTCGGTGCCGCGTGCGCCTACCACCTGCGGGACGGGAGTCTGCTTCGACTGCCTGATCACCGTCAACGGCCGCCCCAACCAGCGCGCGTACCTGGTGCCGGCGCGCGACGGCGACACCGTCGCCCCACAGGAAGGAGACGGCCGTGCCGACCTCGCCTGCTGAGCCCCCCGCAGTCCCGTACGACCTGGCGGTCGTGGGAGCCCGGCCCGCCGGACTCGCCGCGGCCGACGCGGGGCTGACCGTCGCCCTGGTGGACGCCGAACCCAGGCCGGGCGGCCAGTACTACCGCCACCCCGCACCCAGCCTGGGAGCGTGACCCTCCACCACGGCTGGTCCGCCCCCACCGCCCTCGAGGCCCGACTGCGCCAGCACAAGCAAGCCGGCCGGGTCCCACACCTGCCGGGACGGCAGGTGTGGGCCATCCAACAGTCATACGATCACGCAGGCCGCTGGACACTGCTCACCACCGCGGCCGTGTCACCGCACGACCAGACCGCGCCTGGCGATCAGAACACCTGCGAGGCACCAAGGGAGAGCGTGCCGACGCACCATCTGCTGCTGGCGACCGGCACCTACGAACGTCAGCTCTCCTTCCCCGGCTGGACATCGCCCGGAGTCGTCTGCGCCGGAGGAGCCCAGGCCATGATCAAGTCCGGCCTCGTACTGCCGGGCCGGCGCGTGATCGTGGCCGGAAGCGGCCCCCTGCTGCTGACCGCGGCCGCCTCACTGTCCGCCGCAGGGGCGTGCGTGCCATACGTCCTGGAGGCGAGCGGCCACCTGTCCTACGCCCGCCGACCGGGAGCACTGCCGCAACCCCGGCAAGCTCGCCGAAGGAGCCCGGCACGCGGCCGCGCTCGCCCGCCGAGGGGTACGGCTGCGGACCAGGACCGCCGTACTCCAAACCCACGGGACCGGCCGGGTCACCGGCGTGACCGTGGCGAGACTGGACGGCGACCGGCGACCGGCGACCGGCGACCGGCGATCCGGGACCGAGCAACACCTGTCCTGTGATGCCCCGGCGATAGGCCACGGTCTGATACCCCAGCTCGAACTCGCCGTGGAACCGGGCTGCGCCAGCCGCACCCGACGGCACACCCACCCTCGTGGTGGGCTCCTTCCCGCACACCAGCGTCGGCGGCGCCCAGCTCGCCTTGTACGAGGGAGAACTGGCCGCCGGCGCGGTCGCTGCCGAGGCGCACGGCGAGACCGCTGCCGCAGGTGTGGCTGCGGGACTTCGCCGACCTCATAGCCCGGGTTCACCGGCCCGGACCGGCCCCAGTGGCTGCGAGGCGGCACCGAGATCTGCCGCTACGAGGGAATCGATGCCGCGTCCGTGCACGAGACGGTCGACGCCTTCGGCGCGGGCGACACGCGCACGGCCAAGCTGCTGCCCCGGGCCGGCATGGGCTGGTGTCAGGGACGAATGTGCGGCCCCGCGATCTCCTGCACCGTCACCCGTGCCGTGCGGCGGGCTGCCCGAGCCCAGAGCGAGTTGCTCGCCGCCGGCGCGGCCGCGCGGTCCGCGGCCTTGAGCCGTGCCGGAGACGCCGTGGAGACCGCGTCAGAGGAACTGGCCGGACTCCCGGTGAGAGAAGTCGGCAAGCCACTCGCCGAGGCCCGCGGCGATCTGGCGCTACTACACTCAGCTTCCCTACGACGCCACCGGGAAGGTGCACGAGCCGGCCTCGGGCCGGGACTGCTGCTCACCCGGCGGTGCCCGCACGGCACCGCCGGCCTGATCACCCCGTGGAACTTCCCGCCGGCCATCCCGTCATGGAAGGCCGCTCCGGCCCTGGCCGCCGGCAATGCCGTCGTCCTCAAGCCCGCACCGGAGGCGACCGCGTGCGCTATGTGGCTGGCCGAGATCCTCAAGGAGGTCCTGCCCGCGGACGTTCTGCAGGTCGTTCCCGGGGGGTGCCTCTATGTCTTTCGTCAAGGCATCTCTGTCGGGTTTCGGGTGGTTCGGGTTTGCTGAAGCTATGCGGCGAGCTCGATGTTCGTCGGTGTCCGGGATCCGTAGGAGGTGCCGTCGCGGAGCATGGCGAACAGGACGCCGATGCGTTGACGGGCGAGGCGGAGGAGGGCCTGGGTGTGGGTCTTTCCGCGGGCGCGTTGCTTGTCGTAGTAGGCGCGGGAGGCGGGGTCGGCGTTCATGCAGGCGAAGGCGGACAGGAACATCGCCCGTTTGAGCTGGCGGCTTCCGCCTCGGGGTGCGTGTTCGCCGTGGATCGAGGTGCCGGAAGACTTCGTGGTTGGCGTGAGTCCGGCGTGGGAGGCGAGGTGGGCGGCGGTGGGGAAGCTGGTGCCGTCGCCGACAGTGGTCAGCAGGACGGCGGCGGTCCTGACGCCGACGCCGGGCATCGACGTCAGGACCGGGGAAAGAGGGTGGGCCTCCAGCAGGGCGTTGATCTGGGCTTCCAGGGCCCGGCGCTGTTCGTGGACGGCGGCGAGCGAGCGGGCCAGGGAGGGCACGACGATGTCGAGGGTGCCGGTCCCCGGGACCACGACGGTCTGCTCGTCGAGTGCGTCGAAGACATCGTCGATCAGCCGGGCGGCCATGCGCGGGGCCTTGGGCCGGATCACCTCGACGAGTCTGCGGCGGCCGGCTTTGCGCAGCGCGGCCGGGGAGCCGTAGCGTTCCAGCAGCCAGGTGACGGCCTGGTGGTCCAGGCGCGGGCCCAGGACGCGCTCCAGCGACGGGTGGAACTGGGTGAGCAGGCCGCGTATCCGGTTGCTGGTGCGGGTGGCCTCGGCCGCGAGGTCGGCGTCGAAGCCGACCAGAACGGTCAGCTCGGCGGTGATCTCGTCGGTCAGTTCCAGCGAGCGCAGGGTGTGCGGCATGGTGCGGGCGGCGTCCGCGATCACAGCGGCGTCCTTGGCGTCGGTCTTGGCCTCGCCCGGGTAGAGGTCGGCGATCCGGCGCATGGCAAGTCCGGGCAGGTAGGCGACCTTGCAGCCGGCATCGCGGGCCACGGTCAGCGGCAGGGCGCCGATGGAGGCGGGCTGATCGACGATCACCAGGGCGGTGCCGAACTTTTCGCGCGGCTTGTCGAAGACGGCCCGCAGCCTGGGCTCGCTGTTGGGCAGCGGCTTGTCGAAGACCTTCTTTCCTGCCGGGGTGAGCCCGTGCCCGTGGTGAGCGGTCTTGCCGACGTCCAGGCCCAGGAACACGCCCACGTCTTCGATCTCGAACATCGTGCCCCTTCCCAGGGGGTGTTGGCGGTGCCGGCCTCGGCTCGGGTGTCGTGCTCGCGCATCCACGTTATGCGGACCTGCCGCCCGCGAACTGTCCGGCATTGCGCCGGACCGGGTGGTGGCCGGACCTCTGATCAGCGTCTCCGACGGCACCTCCCGGGCCCGGTGACACCACCCCCCAGGTCATGCCTTCGTCAGGGGGACACAGTCATGCCGGGCCCGGAGGCCGACGGCCCTCTTGCAGGACCGCGAAGAACATAACGGGGGCCGAAGTCGGCGCCGCTTTGATCGGCCTGGCCGATGTCGCTTCCTTCACCGGGGCGACCGCCGTCGGCGCTGTGGTGGTCCGTGCCGCCGCAGCCCGCGGCATCCCCACCCAGGCGAGATGGGCGGCCACAACGCCGCCGTAGTCCTGCCGGACGCCAACATGGGGAGGACGGCTGCGGACATCGCCGCGGCGATCGCCGGTTACACGGGGTAGAAGTGCACCGCCACCAGAAGGGTGATCGCCGTGGGCAGCGCTCCGCCGAAGCTGCGCGAGGCGCTGGCGGAGGCCCTGCGGGAGCTGCCCGCCCGCGGATCCCCACGCGGCGGCCGCGGTATGCGGCCCCGTCATCTCCAAAGCGGCCCGCGACCGTCTCCTCCGGGCCCGGGACAGCGCCCTCGCCGCCGGGGCACGTGTGTTGGCAGGGGGCGGTCGGCGCGGTTCGGGCGCAGCAGCGGGCTGGTACGCCGATCCGGTACTGCTGGAGAACGTGCCCGCCGCACACGAGCTGCACCGCCGTGAGGTCTTCGACCCCATCGCTGTGCTGTCGGGGGCGGCGGACTTCGGCGAGGCGGTCCAGGCTGTGAACAGCGGTCACTACGGCCCGGTCGCGTCGCTGCACACGGGCGACCTGGAGAAAAGCACTCTCGGTGATCGACCGCCTCACCGCGGGCATGCTGCGGGTGAACGCTCCGACCACCGGTGTTCGACCTCCACCTTCCCTTCGGAGGGGAGAGGGACTCCAGTTACGGGATGAGGGAGCAAGGGCACGCCGCGATGGACTTCTACACCTCCAGCCGCAAGGTCTCCCTCCTGCCCGCCGCATCGACCTGAACCGCCGAGAGACGGGCACCCCCCCGATCCCCGGCGTGACTTGGTCGATCGCGCCGAGGGTGGCGCAAGTGTCGCACAACGTGACATTGTACAGTGAGATCACAAATCCACGGAGGGGAACCCATGAGTGAGCTCAAACCCCGGAAGCCCGTTTCGGTACAAGAGCACCTGCGTGACCAGGTGGCCAACGCCCTCCGTGCCGCGCTGATCGCGGGCGAACTGCAGCCCGGGGCGATCTACTCCGCCCCCGCCCTCGCCACCGAGTACGGCGTCTCGGCCACTCCCGTCCGTGAGGCCATGCTGGACCTGGCGCGCGAGGGGCTTGTTGAAGCGGTGCGTAACAAGGGATTCCGCGTCACCGAACTGTCCGAGCAGGATCTGGACGAGTTCACCGAGATCCGCTCTCTGATCGAGATCCCGACCGTCGGCAAGGTGGCCAGGTCCGCCGGGCGGGAACAACTCGAGGCCCTGCGCCCCCTGGCTGAGGAGATCGTGGCCGCCGCACGTGCCGGTGACCTCATCGGCTATCTGGAGGCCGACCGCCGCTTCCATCTCGACCTCCTCGCCCTGGCCGGCAACTCCCGTCTCGTCGAAACGGTGAGTGACCTGCGCAAGCGCTCCCGGCTCTACGGCCTCACCGAACTCGCGGAAGCGGGAGCGTTGGTGGCCTCCGCGCGGGAACACGCCGAACTGCTGGATCTCATGCTGGCCGGCGACGCCGCCGCGGCTGAGGAACACATGCGCCACCACCTGGCGCACGTTGAGCTGCCCCGAGTTTCGTAGAGTCCGCGATCGTGTGATCAAGCGGTCTGCGGGACTTCCTCCAGGTGCGCCCAGTACGTCTGCTCGTACTCGTCGGGCGGCACGTAGCCCAGGGCGGAGTGGAGTCGTTCACCGTTGTACCACGCGACCCACTGGAAGACGGCCCGCTCGACCTGGTCGACGTCCCGCCATGGCCCCTGATGTTCGATCAGTTCGGCTTTGAACGTGCCGTTGAGGGCCTCGGCCATCGCGTTGTCATATTGAGGCGGAACTGTTCAGTTGCCTATTCGAGGGTGTAGCGGACGTGGCGGGCGTGGAAGTAGCCGCGGATGTGGCGGGGTTGGCGCTGGCGGCGGTGGAGGAAACGTCGGGTCTCGCGGGC
>NZ_JAJFAU010000208.1 GCF_022614595.1 Streptomyces sp. CNQ085 | reverse complement strand
CACCACCGTGTGCGACACCCCCGGGGTGTTGCTCACGAAATTGGTGATCAACCAGTTCAGGTTCTGCGCCGCCTGGCTCATCGGGCTCACACTAACGCTCCTGATCGTAGGTGCTGCCGGGGCCGAAGCCCGGTCGGTCATTCTGGGTGTTGTCCGAGCCGCCCGCGGTACGTCCCCGCCGGACGCCGCGGTGCAGGTTACTCAACCTGCCTCGGACGTCCTCTGGGGCACGGGAGACCTGGGCCCCGTCCTGGGGTGTCTGCTCCGCGGCGCCCTCGACCAGGTTGGCCTTGGGCACGCGGCGAGGCAGACCGGAGGGCGTGACCCCGCCGGCCTTGGGGTCGCGGACCCCCTCCGCCCGCTGCCAGCGCTCGTCGTTCGCCGTGCGCCAGCCGGAATCGTCGGAACGATCCGCCTGCCGGGGCGCTTCCGGAGATTCCGCTTGCGGCTGGTATCGCGGGGTCGGTGCCCCCTCGGGCTGCTGCCTCCGCGACTCCCGGCGCGGGAGTCCTGCGCCGGTCACCGTGGAGGGAGCGTTCGAGGTCCGACCCGGTCGATCGAAGCCTACGCGTTCTTGGTCGTCTTCGGGAGCGCCGGGGAAGGATTCCACTCCCGGACTCCGGACGGGCTCCTGCCCGGTGCCGTAGCCGTTCCCGCCGTACCCGACCCCGTCGAAGCCGCTCCCGTGGTCCGGCCCGTACTCCTCCTGGTAGCCCTGGGCGTACCCGCCGCCCTGCTGCGGATACTGCTGATGGCCTTCCTGGTACCCCTGGCCGTATCCCGTCTCCTGCCCGTAGGCGGCGTCGTCCGGGAATCCGGGCTGCGAGCCGTACTGACCGGTCTGCTCGGGGTCGTAGGGGGCCTGCCGGGAAGCGTACTGCTCCTGGGCGTCGTGCCCGTCCCCTTGATCGCCGTAGTCCCCGTCCTGCTGCTGGTACTGGGACTGCTGGGGCTCCAGCGCCGCACGCCGCTCCCCACGCGTCAGTGAGTGTCCGACCGGGTCGAGCCGGGAGGGGTCCTCCTGCCCCTCCGGCCGGGAACCGTAGCGGGAGTCGTCGAAGCCCAGGTCCGCTGCGGACAGCTGCTGGTTCCGGGGCGCGGACTGGGCCGCGTTCGGCTGCTCCGGGACGATCCGGGAGACAGTGAAGTCCTCCTCGGTCTCCTCCTGGCCGCCGCCACCGTGGGTGATCTCCTCCGGAAGCATGACCAGCGAGGTGGTGCCCGCCTGCTCACCGGAGAGGCGCAGCTGGACGCGGATGCCGTGCCGGCCTGCCAGGCGGCCGACCACGAACAGGCCCATGCGCTGAGAGATGGCCACGTCCACCGTCGGCGGGTTGGCCAGCTTGTGGTTGATGTCGGCGAAGTCCTCGGGGGTCAGACCGATGCCCTTGTCATGGATCTCGATCATCACCCGGCCGTCGGGCAGCCTGGTCGCGGTGACCTTGACCTTGGTCTGCGGGGAGGAGAACGAGGTGGCGTTCTCCAGCAGCTCGGCCAGCAGGTGCACCAGGTCGGTGACGACGGCGCCGTGGATCTCGCTCTCGGGAACGCCGGAAAGCACGATGCGCTCGTAGTCCTCCACCTCGGAGGCGGCGGCGCGCAGCACGTCCACCAGTGGCACGGGCTGGGTCCAGCGGCGGCCTGGCTCCTCGCCCGCGAGGACCAGCAGGTTCTCGCCGTTGCGGCGCATACGGGTCGCCAGGTGGTCCAGCTTGAAGAGGTTCTCCAGCTGGTCTGGGTCGGCCTCGTTGTTCTCCAGGTCCGTGATGAGGGCCAGCTGGCCCTCGATGAGACCCTGGTTGCGGCGCGAGAGGTTGGTGAAGATCGCGTTGACGTTCCCCCGCAGCAGCGCCTGCTCGGCGGCGAGCCGGACGGCTTCACGGTGGACCTGGTCGAAGGCGCGGGCGACCTCGCCGATCTCGTCACGGCTGTTGATCGGGATGGGCTGGACGCGGGTGTCGACCTTGCCCGGGTCGGTGCGGGAGAGCTGGTCGACCAGCATCGGCAGCCGCTGCTGGGCGACGTCGAAGGCGGCGGTGCGCAGCCTGCGCATGTTGCTGCTCATCGAGCGGGCCATCATCCCGGCGATCACGAAGGCGACCACCAGGGCGGCGAGCACGATGACGGAGTTGACGACGGCGTCCCGCTTGGCGTCCGAGGCGATCTGGGCCGTCTCGTCAACCGCCCGGTCGGTGAGGTCCTTCTCCACCTCGCGGTAGGCGTTGAACTTGGCGGTGGCCGCGGTGTACCAGTTCTCGGCGGTGACGCCGCCCGCCCTCAGTTCCTGGAGAGAGTTCCCGGAGGCGATGGCCTGGACCATCTTGTCGGTGGCGGGCGGGGCGGCGAAGTCCCGCCCGCCGGCCTCCGCCTCGTCCTGAGCCTCCGCGAACCGCTCGCGGGCGCCCTCGTTCGCCTTGACCGTCTCCTCCTGCAACAGTTCCCGGTCCTCCGGGGCGGCGCCGCCGCGGTACTCCTCGACCGCGATGTTCTCCAGGTACGCGTAGGAACTGAAGGCGGTGAGCTGACGCTGCTTGTCCGCGGCGCCCGGACCGGGCTCGATCAGCAGGTGGGTGCCGATCGAGCGCTGCAGGGACGCGGCGGCCTTGGAGAGGGAGACGGCGTAGACGGTGCGGCCGTAGGAGGTGATGTTGCCGGTACCCAGGCCCAGTTCGTTGGCGAACTCCATCAGCGGGTGCTGGACCCGGACGTAGCCCTCCTCGGTCTCCACACCCTTGAGCCGGTCGGTGTAGGCGGCCTGGCGCAGTTCCTCCAGTTCCGGCTCGACCTGCTCGAAGGCGGCGAGGCGGCGCTTGAGGTTCTGCTGGTCGGGCATCTGCTCGACCCGGCGGTGGAACTCCTCGCGCGCGGCGTCGGTGACCCCGCGCACCTCCTGGATCACCGGGTCCTCCGTCCTGCCCTGCAGCAGCGGAGCGGCGGTGCGGTCGCGTTCGTCGATCAGGGCGTGGCCGTACGCGGCGGCGGCACGGACCAGTTCCGCGGTGCGGTTGGCGTCCTCCGCCTCGTTCAGCGTGTCCAGGGAGTTCTGCACCCGGAAGCCACCGAAGACCAGGGCGACGAGCACAGGGATGAGGAGAATGGCGTTCAGTCTGGTGGCCACACGCCAGTTGCGCACCGCGAACCGGCCACCGCCGTTCGGCTCCCCACCGTTCCCGGGCAGGTCGGAGTGCGCCTCCACGGCGCGCTGCGGCGGCGTGAAGTTGCCACGCGGCCCCCCGGGTGGGGAGCTCGGATTGCTTCGCGTCACTCGACCAAACCTCTCGGCTTCAGCCCATCGTCTTCGATGAAACCGTAACTACTGCTGAGTTCAGCGAATTTCAGCACGGCAGGCGGAGGCTTTCCAAACACCTGGACCAGTGGCGAATCACACGTGGACACCAAGGGGGAAAAGGTCATATGGCGCACAGAATGACAAAAGGTTGAATCTTTGTGTGCGCTGGGGAGCGGGGCGCTCGCGGCGAGTGGCATCCGTCCCGCAATTCTCTGTCGAAACGTTATGAAGACCAGGGTGTACCGGGCACAAGACCCGGTACACCCGGGCTACTGATCCGTAACCCACTGTCGCCGTCGACGGCTTGGGCTGTCCTGGCGGCCACCGTACGCCAAGCGGCGGTCGGCTCAGCGCAGGCGTGCCAGAAGGGCGTGTTCGACCAGGGTGATCAACGCGCTCTTCGCCTCCGTCCGGTGCCGCGCGTCGGTGGTGATGATCGGCGCGTCCGGACCGATCTGCAGCGCCTCGCGCACCTCGTCCGGCGTGTACGGCTGGTGCCCCTCGAACCCGTTCAGCGCGATCACGAACGGCAGACCCGAGTTCTCGAAGTAGTCCACCGCCGGGAAACAGTCCGCCAGCCGGCGGGTGTCCACCAGCACCACCGCGCCGATCGCGCCGCGCACCAGGTCGTCCCACATGAACCAGAACCGGTCCTGGCCCGGCGTGCCGAACAGGTACAGGATCAGGTCCTGGTCCAGCGTGATACGGCCGAAGTCCATCGCCACCGTGGTGGTGGTCTTGCCACCGGTGTGCGTCAGGTCGTCGATCCCGGCGGACGCGGCGGTCATCACGGCTTCGGTGCGCAGCGGGTTGATCTCCGACACGGCGCCCACGAAGGTCGTCTTGCCCACGCCGAACCCGCCCGCCACCACGATCTTCGCGGAGGTGGTGGCACGCGTCGAGGAGGCCCCGTAGGCGGCCTGCGGGCTAGAGCTTGCGAAGTCCACTGAGCACCCTTTCGAGCAGTGTCACATCCGGTGCGCCGCCGGGCTCGCTGCTGCTGCCCGGCTGATGGATCGCCACCATCCCGGCCTCGGCCAGGTCGGCCACGAGGATACGGGCCACTCCCAGAGGTATCGCGAGCAGCGCGGAGATCTCCGCCACCGACTTGACCTCCTGGCACAGGTGGCAGATCCGCTGGTGCTCCGGGAGCAGGCCCATGAGCTGCGCCGGGTCGGCTGTGGTGCTCACCAGCGCCTCGATGGCGAGCTGGTAGCGCGGCCGGGTACGACCCCCGGTCATGGCGTACGGACGCACCAGCGGCTGATCGCCCTCACCGCCGTACGGCGCGTGGTCGTTCAGGCCACCGTACGGACCGGGTGAGGCAGGCGGCGGGGTCATGGCTCCTCCGAGCGAGGCATGTGGTCGACGATGCGGACTGTAGTGCTCGTGTGGGGGGAGCGTGGACTAGTTGAGCAGACTTCCCTGCAGTTCGGCGCGGAGGTCCGGCGTCAGCACCGTACCCGCCCGGTCGACCAGCAGGGCCATCTCGTACCCGACCAGACCGATGTCCGCCTCCGGATGCGCCAGCACCGCCAGAGAGGAACCGTCGGAGACCGACATGATGAAAAGGAACCCCCGCTCCATCTCCACCACCGTCTGATTCACCGCACCCCCCTCGAAAATGCGCGACGCACCAGCGGTCAGCGAGGTCAGCCCCGACGCGACCGCCGCCAACTGATCGGCACGATCCCGCGGGAACCCCTCGGACATGGCCAGAAGGAGGCCGTCGGCGGAGACCACCACCGTGTGCGACACCCCCGGGGTGTTGCTCACGAAATTGGTGATCAACCAGTTCAGGTTCTGCGCCGCCTGGCTCATCGGGCTCACACTAACGCTCCTGATCGTAGGTGCTGCCGGGGCCGTGGCTGCCGCCAGTCTGGCCGCTTCCGGCCTGCCGGCCCTGCTGGATGCCCCGGCGGAGGTTGGTAAGCCGACCGCGTACGTCGTCGGGCGCACGCGAGACCTGTGGGCCGGCCGGTGTGGACGGCCGCTGCTGCGCGGTGCCCGCCACGAGGTTGGCGCGCGGCACACGACGGGGCAGACCGGAGGTGGTGACCCCGCCGGCGGCCGGCTGGCGAAGCTGTTCGGCCCGGCGCCAGCGCTCGTCGTTCGGGTTCCCCTGCCACCCGGCGCCGGTGTCACGGGGGCCACCGGTGGCCTGCCGGCGGGGCGTCGGCCGGGCGGGCCGCTCGGACCTCTCGGGCCGCTGGGGCAGCGCCGGGACGGACGCCCCGGCCGAGGGTGGCTCGCCCGGTGACGCGGCCGCGGGAGCCTGCTTGGCGGCCTGCCGGGAACTGAACCAGCTCGACTCCATCGACTCGAAGATCGGCGTGCGCTCGTCCGAGCCCGTCGCGGCCGGGCTGCTTCCGGGCAGCTCGTAGGCGGAGGACTCGCGGGCACCTGGGACGCCCTGCCGGGGGACGGCGTACTGACCGGTGTCCTGCGGGCCGCCCGGAAGGGCGTACTCGCCGGTGTCCTGCGGGCCCTGTGGCCGGGGGTACTCGCCGGTGTCCTGCGGACCGTGCGGACCTGCCTGCGGTTCCATGCGCGGAAGCTGGGCGGTCTCATCGGCTCCGGCGTGCCGCTGCGGATACGCACCGGGGCCGCCCGGACGGGCGAACTCCGAGGTACTGTCCGTTTCTTCGTGACCACGCGGCGCCTCGGGGGCCTCGTACCGGCCGGACGTCCGGTCGTCGCGGCCGTCGGCCCAGCTGGGGCGCCGCTCGGCCGGTCCGGCGGGCAGTTCGCCCGCGGAGGCGCCCTCGCGCCGCTGCGGGGGCTGCTGGCCGGGGCGGGACTCGGGGGGCACTCCGGGGCCGAAGGCGCCCGCGGTGACTCCCTCGCCCTGGCGGGAGGGCTGTCCGGGACGGGGCGGCTGCCCGGGGACGGGGCGGCCGGGTCCGCCGAAGCCCCCACCCGCGGGGCCGCCCATCGGACCGCCGGGGAGCGCGGCGCGCGGGGAGGAACCGCCCTGGACCTGGTTGCGGGTGGGCAGCGCGCCGAGCCGGCTGACCGTAGCGGCGATCTTGAGCGCGCAGTCGTCGGGTGACTCATGTTCCCAGAACCGTAGTACGGTCCACCCTGCCTCGGTG
>NZ_JAJFAU010000207.1 GCF_022614595.1 Streptomyces sp. CNQ085 | reverse complement strand
TCGCTCGCTCGCGCCCTGGCCGAACCGACTGCCCCCCTGCCCCCCGCCGAACGAGCCTGGGGCCGTTCCTGACCGTGCCCGGTCGCCCCGAAAAACCGGCGTCCGCCTTGGAGGCCGGGGCAGTTACTGGGCCCAGTAACTACTAACTCGCTCTGCCCTGCTGTCGACATCTGCGGAGCGGCGTGGGCAACTCCACGCCGCTCCGCTTCGTCGTGCTCGTGCTCCTGGTGCTCGTCGGCAAAAAGGCCGGCGGCGGGAGAGCCGGACGCTCAACCCATGACGGCGTGGAACGAGCGGAGCGAGAAGACGATGCGCTCGCCATATCGCGGCAGCAGCCAGCTCCCCCTCAGCCGCGGGCTATGGGTCCGGTCTGCTCACGCGCCCGTCATCCGTGACGGCGGCAGTACGGCGGCCGACCCCGTGGCGGCCCGCATGTGTGGGCAGTCCCGCCCGCGCCGACCCCCCTCCCCCTGTAGCCAGCCTGGGCCACCCGCGCCCCGGCGCCGGTGCAGTCGGCAGGCGGCCGGACTGCCCATCCAGCGCGGCCGGGCGACCGGGCCGGAGCGGGGCGGAGACAGGAGCGGCGGCCCGGAGAGCCGGGCCGCGCCGGGAGCGGAGCGACCGGCCTTGATGACGTAGAGAAACTTGTAACGCGCCCGTCCGGGCCGCTGTACGGCTCTCTGCGGGCTTTTCAGGTTGCGGGCGGACTTCTCGGGCTTGGGAGCGTCTGAGGGCGGCTCAGATGGCCGCACAGCGGATTGGCGTGCTGGGGTTGCGCACGGCCTGTGCATGTGTCAGTCTGACTCATGCACAGCCGGACGGGCTTTCGTCCGGATCGATCCGGACGGAAGGAGTTCTACGGTGACCCGCGAAGAGGCCGAGAGAGCGTTGGAGGCTCCGGGCCGTAAGCGGCTGGAGGCCAAGGAGCGGCTGAGGCTGGCGGACCGAGAGTTGAAGCCGTTCGTGAAGCAGGCTCGGAAGGCGGGCGTGCCCATCCGCACGATCGCGGCCAAGACGGGTCTGTCGGCCAACACGATCTCGCTTTGGGAGCGGGACTGAAGCCACCCGGAAACCGGCGCTCCTCGCGCGCGCACGCGTAGGGGCCCCCTCCCCTCTTCCGCTGCAACCTGCAACATCGCAGGTCAGAGTCGGTTGCGGGGGTGCAACCCGCAACCTCGGCGCAACCGGGGGAGCAACCACAACAAAACAGGCGGGCCGGAGTCCCGCTGGAACGAGTCTCCGGCCCTGATCCACGACCCTCGCGAAAGGACAACTCGTGGACCTCAAGCAAGTCTCTTCCAAGATCATGCCTGCGGCCAAAACGGCTGCCGATCGGATCACCAACACGCTCGACTTCCTGTCGCCCGCCTTCGCTCCGTTCGCGGCCCGCTGGGACGCCGAGGCCGACCGGCGGGCCAAGCTCCGGACCCCGGAGCACCTGAAGGCGCTGATGGAGGCGCAGAAGGCGCACAACTCCGCGCGGTCGACGGCCGCGCAGGCTCGGAGCCAGCGGCAGGCGGCGCGGAAGGCGTCGGCCAATCCGCTGGCGACGGCCCGCCGGGCTGCGGCGACGGCGGACCGGGCCGCCCGCCAGCACAAGCAGGACGCCAAGGCCAAGCTCGCGGCAGCGAAGCGCGACTACCCGGCGACGCTCCAGCGCCGGGCGGTCGAGGCGCACGCGGTGCACGCGGTCCCGGCCGCCGCCGCGTCCTGGCTGCTGTCGACTCCGGCGGACTGGACGGTGTGGCCGGCGTCGGTGTCGGCCGGGCTGATCGGCCTCAACGTCGCCGCGCTGTGGCTGGGTCGCCGGACTGCGGCCGTGGTCGTGGACGACGGCGCGACCGCCGAGGAGAAGCAGCTCCTAGAGCGGCTCGACCCGTCGTGGTGGGTGCAGCACGCCCCGGACCGGGGTCTGTCCGGCACGGTGACCGGTGTCCCGCAGCTCGGGGAGGCGGGCATCACGTGCGCGGTCCGGCTGGATGGGGAGTGGGCGGACCTGGGCAAGTTCCGGGCCGCCGAACCGAGGATCCGGGCGCTGCTCGGCTGCCGCACCGCGCTGCGAATCCAGATCAAGGCCGGGGACCGGGGTGGTTGGGCTCAGCTGATCCTGCGGACCCGCACGGCCGTGGACGGCAAGTCCCTGCGGTGGACGCCGGACCGCCAGGGCATCGGCGTAGACGAGGTCACCGGCGAGATCGTGGACGTGCCGATCGTCGGCACCCACAAGCTCGTGGCAGGGATGACCAACATGGGCAAGTCCGTGGCCTGGCGGCCGTGGATGATGCGGGCCGTCGCGGACCCGTGCATGACCGGCGTCCTGCTGGACCCCAAGCGGCTGGAGGCGCGGCTGTGGCAGGGCCGCATCCGCACCGAGGGGCACCAGCGCGGCAGTCAGGACGAGGTGCACCAGGCGATCTACGACACGATCTGCGAGCTGTGCGCGGAGATGGAGCACCGCCAGGCCGTCGCCGACGTGACGCAGTGGAACCCGACCCCGGACTACCCGCTGATCCTGGTGGTGATCGAGGAAGGCGCGGCCATCGTCCGCATGTCGAAGGACAAGCGGTGGTCGGACGTGCTGGACAAGCTCGACGGGCTGTTCACCCTCGCTCGCGCCACGGGGTTCTGGATCGTATGGGCGACGCAGTACCCGTCGCGGACCAACGGCGGCATCACCGCCCAGGTGTCGGAGAACATCGGCTCGACGCTGGCGCTGACGGTGGACTCCCAGACGGCGGACCGCGTGATCTTCGGGGAGAACGCGGCCGAGAAGGGTTGGACGCCCAGTGACCTGGACGGCATCCCTGGCCGGGCGCTGGTCAAGCACAAGGGCCGCAAGCCGTCCCCGGTGCGGATCTGGCACGTCACCGACGAGATGGTGAAGGCGCTCCCGACCAGCGGCCCGGTCTGGCGCGGCACGGCGCCGGCCCCTGCGTCGGCGGCCGAGCGGCCCGCGCTGCGGCTGGTCAAGGACGCGCCCGCGGCTGCGGTTCCGGCTCAGCCGACCGGCGAGACCAACCGCGACAAGGTGCTGGCTGCCGTCCGGGACGGCGCCACGGCCAATGCCGAGATCGTCGCCGCGACCGGGCTCAACAAGGGCACCGTGTCGCGGGAGGTCAAGGCGCTGATCAAGGCCGGGGCCGTGCGCCGGGCTGAGGACGGCACGCTCACCGCCGGGGAGGTGTCGGCCTGATGCAGCGCCACGAAGCGGGCGCCTACGTCGTGCTGACGCTGGCCGCCGCCGGGGTCGGCGCACTGGGGCTCGTCGCCCTGCTGGCCGCCCTGCTCGACTTCCTCAACTCCCTGACCCTCGCCGTGTCCGTCTCGATCCCGCTCGCCGCTCTCGCCACCCGGAGGAACGCCCGATGAACCGCAAGCTCACCGCCGCCCGCCGGGACGTAGAGCGGCTGCGCCTGGAGGCGTCCGGCGCCACCGAGACCGACGTCCAGATCTGGCAGGCCTCCAACCGCGTCGCGGACCTGGAGCACGCGGAGCGGCAGGCGGCCGTACAGACCGCCCGCCGGGCCGCGCTCGTGATGGACGTCGTCCTCGGCGTCGTCGCGCTGCTCACGATGGCGTTCAGCCTCCAGAACATCCACGACTTCGCCGCCGACCACGGCGTCCAGGACCCGATCGCCTGGTTCCTGGCCCCGGCCGTGGACCTGGCGCTCATCGCCGCGCTCCTGGGCGACGCGGTGCTCTCGCGCCACCAGCTCGACGCCGGACCCTGGGCCACGCGGCTGCGGTGGTTCGCCGGGGCCGCGACCCTGGGCCTGAACGTCTGGCACTCCGTGGCCGTGCTCGACCCGGCCGCGATCGTGCTCCACGCCGTGCCGCCGATCCTGCTGTTCGTGCTCGCGGAGGCCGCGTCGCCGTACCGGTCGCGGTTCGCGGAGACCGTCCGGCTCGCGGCCGAGGCGGCGGCGGCCGAGGTGGACAAGACCGAGGTGGACACCCCCGCCCCGGCCGAGGTGGACACCGCCCCGGCGGCCGACCCCGAGCCGGTGGACGACCCCGCCCCGGCCCCTGCCGTGTCCACCCAGACACCGCAGGTCGAGACGCCCGAGCGGCTGCGGTCGGTCCCCGCCCCGGCCGAGGTGGACACCCCGGCCAAGGGGCGGCTGTCCGCCGCCGCCGCCAAGGCGGCCATCGAGGCCGCGTGGACGGAGGGCCTGACCATCCGCGAGGCGGCCGAGCGCGCCACCCGCGCCCCCTCGTACGTCGGCCAGGTATACGCCCGGCTGACCCGCGAGCGCGGCATCCAGCCGAGCCGGGGCCAGATGCGGATCGAGGGTGAGGCCGCGTGATCGCGCTCGCCTACCTGCTGTCCGTCGCGGTCGGCCTCGTGGTCCTGGCGGTGGCCCTGCGCCGCCGCCCGGCCCCCGCCGCAGCGCCGGTTCCGCCGGCACCCGCCCCGGCCGCGCTGCCCCCCGGCGCCGAGACGGAGGTCCGCCTGATCCTCGCCGCCGCCGCCCAGCTCGCCGCCCGCCTGTCGACTGCTGCCTGACCACCGAGAGGACCAACCATGCCCCTGAGCCAGAACCCCGCCGACCGCATCGCGGCCGTCCACCGCCACGGCGGCCCGATCACCGACGCCCAGCGCGCCGCCGCCACTGCCCTGCTGTCCGCCCTGGTCGAGACGATCGAAGCTGAGGGCTTCACCCTCGCGGACTTCGACGCCGTGGTGGACCTCCCCGGCGGTTGCCTGGACGTGATCCTCAGCAAGACCCGCCGCTGACATGACAGCGCCCCGCCGGTCTCCCGGCGGGGCGCTCCACATTGCGTAGTTGGGGAGTGACAGGATCACCCCCACAAATGGCACGAGCCCGGAGTTCGCACCTCCGGGCTCGCCGCCCCCGCTCTCGACTGCACCGAGATGAGGACGTTGCTCGTGTCCACTGTACGGAGCGGTGCCCCCGCACCGCCACAGCGGCCCGCTCAGCGGGTTGCGCCGCTTACCCCTCCGCGTGAGCTGAGTGGGTCCGTGATCGAGACCCCTCACCCCGCAGCCCCGCCCGCCCCCGCCGCAGACGGCGGCACCGCCGCCGGGCTTGTTACATGTGCCACAACTGCCCGCGTAAGCGAAACCCCTGGTCAGAGGCAGGGGGCCGATCACCGGTTCCCGACTCCCGACCTGGTGTCGGCCGCTGTCGGTCTCTTCGATCGGCGGCCCGGCTGGGACGGCACCGAGGGACCGCGCCCGATGCTGACGATCGCGCCTGGGGCTCTGGCGATCGGCTGGCCGGACATCGCCCGGCGGGAGCGCACGGCGGAGCGGGCGCGGGAAACCGCCCGCCAGCGTGCTTCCGACTTGGGCCGGTACCGCGCTGAGTACGTCGATGATCCGGCGCCGCTGGAGCCGACCCGCGTCGTCTCGGAGTGGTCCCGCAAGTCCCGCTCCCGCATGACGCGCAAGCTCGCTGAGCTGGACTACGGACCGCTGCTGAAGCTTGGGCTGAAGCTGCCGATGACCACGCTCACTTACCCCGGCGACTGGGAGGTCGTGGCCCCGACGGGCAAGGCGGTGAAGCGGCACCTGCTGACGTTCTACAAGCGGTTCGCCCGCGCCTGGGGCTTCGAGTGGCTCGGCATCTGGAAGCTCGAATTTCAGCGCCGGGGGGCACCGCACATCCACCTGTGGGGGCCGGAGCCGGAGGGCACCGCCGGGGAGCTCCGGCGGCTCACGCAGCGCCGCTACCGCCCGGCCGTGGGCGACGGGGGGCTGGAGTACCGCGAGTGGCTGTCGGCGGTGTGGGCGGACATCGTGGCCCACCCGGACCCTGAGCAGCGGCGGCTGCACCAGGGGGCAGGGACGGCGGTGAACTACCGGGAAGGCGCCCGGATGCGCGATCCGCGGCGGCTCGCGGTGTACTTCACCAAGCACGGGTCCTACAGCGCGAAGGAGTACCAGAACCGGGTCCCTGAGGCGTGGCAGGCGCCGGGGGCCGGGCCGGGTCGGTTCTGGGGGTACCGGGGGCTGGAGTCGGCGGCGGCCGGGGTCGAGCTGGACCCCGTGGCGGCCGTGTGGGCGGGCCGCATCCTGCGCCGCTACGCCCGTGCCCAAGGAGTCACCCAGCAGCGGACCGTGCGCCGCACGCGCGGCGGCGTGCCGGTCCCGACCGACCGCGTGATCGGCCTGGCGGGCGCGCAGTACGCGGAGCCGACCCGTACCCGGTACCGCACGGTGCGGCGGCGGGTGGTCCGGCTCGGCAACGGCCGGGGCTTCCTGTGCGTCAACGACGGCCCGTCGCTGGCGGCCTCGCTCGCTCGCGCCCTGGCCGAACCGACTGCCCCCCTGCCCCCCGCCGAACGAGCCTGGGGCCGTTCCTGACCGTGCCCGGTCGCCCCGAAAAACCGGCGTCCGCCTTGGAGGCCGGGGCAGTT
>NZ_JAJFAU010000206.1 GCF_022614595.1 Streptomyces sp. CNQ085 | reverse complement strand
GCCGCGGCCCGGGGCCGGGCCGCGGCGGACGGCCGGTGGCGTGCCCGGTGCCCTGCGCCCGGCACCGCCGGGCGGCCCGTCACAGCGGATCCGGCAGCGGCTGCCCGTACCACAGCTCGATCAGCCGGGCCGCGATCGAGATGCCCGACGGCGGCAGCACCTCGCCGGAGGCGAACGCGGCGCGCAGTTCCTCACGGGAGAACCAGCGAGCCTCCTCGATCTCCTCGCCGTCCACCCGGATCTCGGTGGAGGTGGCGTGCGCCACGAAGCCCAGCATCAGACTGGACGGAAAGGGCCACGGCTGGCTGGCCACGTACTCGACCCTGCCGATCGTGACGCCCGCCTCCTCGCCCGCCTCGCGTACGACCGCCTGCTCGATGGACTCGCCCGGCTCCACGAAGCCCGCGAGCGTGGAGAAGCGGCCCCTGGGCCAGTGCACCTGGCGGCCCAGCAGCGCGCGGCCCTCCGGATCCGTCACCAGCATGATCACGGCCGGGTCGGTGCGCGGGTAGTGCTCGCCGCCGCAGGCTGGACAGCGGCGGATGTGACCGGCCGCGGCGATGACCGTACGCTCCCCGCAACGCGAGCAGAAGCGGTGCATGCGCTGCCAGTTCTCCAGGGCCACGGCGTGCACCATCAGCTGGGCGTCGCGCTCGGACAACAGCGTGCCCGCCTCCCGCAGCCCGGCCGGGCGGGCCGCGTCATCCATCCGGCCCGGCAGCGCGTCCTTCTGCAGGGCGAAGTAGCGCACACCGTCCTCGCCGATGCCGAGGAAGTAGCGGTGCGCCTCGGTCAGCGGGGCGTCGAAGGACGGCATGGTCACCAGCTCGGCGCTGCCGTCCCCGGTGTCCTCGATCAGCACCTGCCCGCCGGACACCACGAAGCAGCGGGTCGTCGGGTGGCTCCAGGCCGCGCCGAGCCAGGCCTCGTCGAGCCGGTGGTGGGAGGCCCGGTCTATGCCGCCGGTGGCGGTGAGCGTGACCGGGGGACGGTCGGTGGTGTGGTCGGGCCAGGTGATCACGGCTGCTACCAACTTCCCCTGCTGCGTGAGCGGTGGTTCGGGTGCGTACGACGGCCGCCGGACCATCCCGTGCAGTCCGGGTGCGGTGGAAGACCCGCCCCCCTCCGTCCGCGGCGGCGCCCGCGCACGGCCGTCCCGTCCGCTCCCCTTGCCGGGGGAGGCGGGGGCGCCGACCGTCCGCGGGGACGGCGGGCCGGCCTGCGGTGCGCACGCGGACGACGGTGTCCACGAGCGGCCGGGGTGGTGCTCATGCCCTGAGCCTATCCGGCCGCCCCGCCCGGCCCGGAATCGGCCGCAGTGTCCCGCCGGACTCCGGGATCACCCTGTTCACCCGGAATATCCACAATTCCCTGGGTGCCCACGTCGTCCGCCTCCTCCGTGCCGTACAGCAGCAGCCGCTCCAGGCCGGCCCGGCCCGGCAGCCGGGCCGGGCGGACCAGCTCCCCGCTGCGTACGTGGAGGAAGGCGGCGCGTACGGCCTCGGGCGGCAGTCCGTGCCGCTCGGCCCAGGCGAGGCGGTAGACGGCGAGCTGGAGCGGATCGGCCCTGCCCGACCGCCCGGTCTTCCAGTCGATGATCTCGAAGCGGCCCTCCCCGTCGCGGTACACCGCGTCGATCCGGCCCCGGATCACCCGGCCCGCGAGCACCAGCCGGAAGGGCTCCTCGACGCGGTACGGGGCGCGGTGCGCGTAGGGGGTGCGGCCGAACGCCTCCTTGAGCGCGGCGAGGTCCTTCTCGTCGTCGATCCCCGCGTCGTCGCCGCCGGGGTACGCGTCGGCCCCGTCCCCGTCACCCGGCAGCTCCTCGGGATCGTGCAGCGGCAGCTCCAGCTCCTCGAAGCGGGACTCCACCCAGGCGTGGAAGCGGGCGCCACGGCGGGCGGCGGCGGGCCGGGGCGGCCGCGGCATGGGCCGGGCCAGGTCCCGTGCGAAGCCCCCGGGATCGGCGGCCAGGCGTACGAGCTGGGTCGCGGAGAGAGCCGGGGGCAGCGGCACCTCCCGCAGGCCCGACCGGGCCCTCCGCAGCTCGGCGGTGAGCGCCTCCATGTCGCGGTCCCAGGAGGCGATCTTCCCCACGTCCCCGGCCACGGGCTCCGGGGCCGGAGCGGGCTCCTCCACCGGCTCGCCCGCGGGCTCCTCCACCGGTTCCCGGGCCGGCTCCCGGGCTGTACGGGGCCGGGGCAGTACGCGCCCGCCCGCCCGCTGGTCCGTCCACCCGTCCAGGTGGGCCATGACGCGCCCGGCGGCGGTACGGCGGCGTGCCCAGGCCTCCGCGTCCAGCGGCAGGGGCCAGGCGCGCTCCTCGGCCGGCTCCTCCAGTGCCGGGTTCTCCTCGCCCTCGGCGGGCTCCTCCGCCCAGTGCTCGACCTCGCCGTGCCGTGGGTCGGCCTCGCAGTGCGCGCGCAGCGCCTCCAGGAAGGAGGAGGGGCCGCGCGGCTTCTTCTGACTGGGGCCCCACCAGTGGCCCGAGCCCAGCAGCAGGGAGCGGGGGCGGGTGAAGGCGACGTAGCCCAGCCGCAGTTCCTCGGTGTGCTGGTGGTCCCTGACCGCCTCGTCGTAGGCCTTGCGGTCCTTGGCCGTCCAGCCGGACAGCTTCGGCAGGGTCGCCGTGTCGCCGCGCAGCGCGGGCGGCAGCACCTTCGGCTGGGAGAGCCAGGACTCGCGGGCCTGCCCGCTGGGGAAGTTCCCGGCGACCAGTCCCGGGACGGCGACCACGTCCCACTCCAGGCCCTTGGACTTGTGCGCGGTGAGGACCTTGACGGTGTTCTCCTCGCCGGGCAGCGAGCTGTCCAGCCCCTTCTCGTACTCGGCCGCGGCGCGCAGGAAGCCCAGGAAGGCCAGCAGGGTGGACTGCCCGTCCAGCGAGGCGAATCCGGCGGCGATGTCCAGGAAGGTGCCGAGGGTCTCCCGGCGGCGGGCGGCCAGCGCGTGCGGGGAGGCGGAGAGTTCGACCTCCAGGCCGGTGACGGACAGCACCCGGTGCAGCACGTCCATCAGCGGGTCGGCGAGCGAGGCCCGCAGATCGCGTATCTCCTTGGCCAGCCGGGCGAAGCGCACCCGGGCCTCGGCCGAGAACGGCAGCGGGTCGTCGTGGCCGTCGGTGCCCAGGAAGGTGTCGAGGGCGTCGGCGAGGGAGACCACCTCGGCCGGGTCGGTGCCTTCCACGGCCGCCGCCAGCCGCGCCTCGACGTCGGCCTCCCCACCGCCCGTACGCGGCCCGCCGGGCACCAGCAGCCGGGCGCGGCGGCCCAGCAGCGCGAGGTCGCGCGGGCCGATGCGCCAGCGCGGACCGGTGAGCAGACGCACCAGGGAGGCGTTGGCGGTCGGGTCCTGGAGGACCTCGCACATGGCGACCAGATCGGCGATCTCCGGCAGGTGCAGCAGTCCCGACAGGCCGACGACCTCGACCGGCACCCCGCGCTCCACCAGCGCGCCCTGGATCCGCGCGAAGTCGCCGGCGGTGCGGCACAGCACGGCGACCCGGCCGGGTTCGGTGCCGGTGTTCACCAGGTGGGCGACGGAGTCGGCCAGCCACGTGATCTCCTCGGCGTGGGTGCGCAGCAGCGCGCAGCGCACCAGGCCGTCGTGCTCGGCTCCGGGCGCGGGGCGCAGCGCCTCCACTCCCGCGTGGCGGGCGCGCAGCGGCGCGGCCAGGGTGTTGGCCAGTGCCAGCAGCCGTCCGCCGCTGCGGCGGTTCTCGCTCAGGGCGTGGCGGCGGGCGGGGGCGCCGTCGGCGAGGGGGAAGTGCTCGGGGAAGTCGTCGAGATTGGCCACGGACGCGCCGCGCCAGCCGTAGATGGCCTGGCAGGGATCGCCGACGGCGGTGACGGCGTGGCCGGCGCCTTCCGCCGCCCCCGGTGGGGACGCCCCCGCTCCGAACAGCCCGGACAGCATGACGCGTTGGGCCACGGAGGTGTCCTGGTACTCGTCCAGCAGCACCACGGCGTACTCCTCGCGCAGGATCCGCCCGACCCCGGGCACATCGCGCGCCAGGGACGCCGACAGGGCCATCTGGTCGCCGAAGTCCAGGAGTTCGCGCTCCCGTTTGCGCCTGCGGTACTCCTCGACGAGCCCCAGCAGCTCCAGGCGGCCCCGCACGGTCTCGGGCACCTTCCGCAGGGCGGCGTTGGTGAGCTTCACCGCGCCGCTCTCCAGCAGACCGAGCAGCTCCCGGTCGTACACGCGCAGCCGCTCCGGCTCCACCAGGTGCTCGGACAGCTCGCCGTCGAGGGCGAGGAGGTCGCGCACCAGCTCGCTGACGGACTTGGTCAGCGCCGTGAGGGGGCCGGGCGCGGTACGCAGCACCGAGGCGGCGAGCTGGTAGCGGGTGGCGTCGGCCAGCAGCCGGGCGGACGGCTCGATGCCCAGCCGCAGCCCGTGGTCGCCCAGTAGCTGCCCGGCGAAGGCGTGGTAGGTGGAGATCCGCGGCTCGCCGGGCGGCTGTTCGGCCCCGGCGGGGCCGGGGTCGAGCACGCCGGCCCTGCTCAGTGCCCCGCGCACGCGCTCGGCCAGCTCGCCGGCCGCCTTGTTGGTGAAGGTCAGACCCAGTACGCGCTCGGGCGCGACCTGTCCGGTGCCCACCAGCCAGACCACCCGGGCGGCCATCACCGTCGTCTTGCCCGAGCCGGCTCCGGCCACGATCACCTGGGGCACGGGCGGAGCGGTGACGCACTCCATCTGCTCGGCGGTGAAGGGGATGCCGAGGAGTCGCCGGAGGTCGTCGGGGTCGGTGAGCTGTGCGGGCACCCACAAGACGCTAGCGCGCCGCGCCGACAGCCGGTTCCCGGGGGCGGGGGCCGGGACCCGGCCGGGGCGGTACCCGTCCCGCGCTCACCGCACGATGTGGCGCCCCTCGGGGCGGGCGCTGCACGCCCCCTTGAACGAGCAGGTGTCGCAGTGCCGTCCGGGAGAGGGCGTGAACCGCTCGTCCAGCACGCGCCCGGCGGCGTCGGCCAGCAGCTCGCCCACCCACTCCCCGTCCCCGTCGTGGGAGGACAGGGGAGGCTGCCGCTGCACGGCCGGGAGTTCGTCACCGCCCTCCTTCCTCGGCGCGCCGATCCTGAGCTGGACCAGTTCCGCGCCGCCCGGCTCCGGCCGCCCCTCGAAACCCTCGACCCCGTCGAGGGCGCCCTCGCGCACCGCGAGCTGGTAGACCGCCAGCTGGGGGTGGCGCTCGACCTCGGCCGCGGTCGGCTTGCTCCTGCCCGTCTTGAAGTCGACGACGTACGCCCGGCCGTCCGGTCCGCGCTCGACCCGGTCCATGGAGCCTCGGACGCGGACCTGGTGGCCGCCCGCCTCCAGCGTCACGTCGAAGTCGTGCTCGGTGGCGGCCGTCTCGCGTCCGAGGTCGCGCTCGATCACGTGCCAGCGCAGGAAGCGCTCCAGGGCGGCGCGGGCGTTCTCCCTCTCCTGCCGCGACTTCCAGGGCGCGTCGAAGGCGAGCGAGTCCCACACCGAGTCCAGCCGCTCCAGCAGGACGGACAGATCGGCGGGGGTGCCGCCGGAGGCGACCTCGTCTGCCAGGACGTGCACCACGTTGCCGAAGCCCTGGGCCGCGGTCGCGGGCGGCTCCGCCCTCACCTCGCGCCCCAGGAACCACTGGAGCGAGCAGGCGGTGGCCAGTTGGTGCAGCGCGCTGCCGGAGAGGGCGACCGGCCGGTCCCTGTCCCGCAGCGGCACCTCGCTGCGGGTCGGCTCGTACAGCCCCCACCAGCGGTGCGGATGGGCGGCGGGGACGAGGGGGACCCCGTCCTCGTCGCGCAGGGCGGCCAGGGCGGCCAGCCGTTCGGCGGCGGCCTCGCGCAGCGCGGGGGTCGCGTCGGGGTCGACGGTGGTGGCGCGCAACTCGGCGACCAGCGCGGACACCGACAGCGGGCGGCGCGGGCGGGCGGTGGTGTCCTTCGGCTCGACGCCGAGTTCGGTCAGGAAGCGGGAGGGCTGGTCGCCGTCCTCTGCCGCCGCCTTCACCGCGGTGACGACCAGGCGGTCGGCCGCGCGGGTGGCCGCCACGTAGAACAGCCGGCGCTCCTCGGCCAGCATCGCGCCGGGGGTGAGCGGTTCGGCCAGCCCGTCACGGCCGATCCGGTCGGGCTCCAGCAGGGAGCCGCGCCGCCGCAGATCGGGCCAGAGCCCCTCCTGCACCCCGGCGACGACCACCAGCCGCCACTGCAGGCCCTTGGCCCGGTGCGCGGTCATCAGCCGCACCGCGTCGGGACGCAGCGCGCGGGGGGCGATGGTGTCGCCGGCGATGTCCTGGGCGTCCAGTTCCTCCAGGAAGTTGAGCGCGCCGCGCCCGCCGGCACGTTCCTCGGCCCTGGCGGCGGCGGCGAACAGCGCGCAGACCGCGTCCAGATCGCGGTCCGCGTTGCGGCCGGCGGC
>NZ_JAJFAU010000205.1 GCF_022614595.1 Streptomyces sp. CNQ085 | reverse complement strand
GCCCGCCGCCGCGGGCGGCCGGCACCGCGCCGGGGCGCGGCCGTACGCCGACGCGGCGCCGCCCCGGCACGACACCGGGGGCTGAGCCGGCCGGGACGCCTGCAGTCGGGCGGGGGGTCTCCGGACCCCCTCGTGGACGGCGAAAACAAGCCACCTGACCCGCTGCCAAGCCATCCGCCCCGGGGTGACTGCGTAACCCCTCCCCGTCGAAGCCCCAGGTGCCAGACTGACCGGCGCGTCCCGAAGGGGTACGCCGCAAGTCCATCGCCGCCTTCGGAGCAGGAAAGGGCCCGGAGGCCGGCGGCCATGCTCGTGGGAGGGGAACAGTGACATCCAGGGACTCCTTGCTCAAGGTCTACGGGGACCGGTCGTACCGGCACGTGACCATGGCGCGACACCAGGGGACGTCCATCGCGTTCGCGATGGACGCGTCCCGCCGGATCGTCTACTCCGTGCTGGACCTGTCCGAGGCCTCGGCCAGGAGCGAGGCAGACACCGCGTACTGGAGCGAGAACCCGGCAGAACTGCTCTTCCCCGGGGAACTCGCGGAGGTGGGGTACGCGGTCGCCGGTGCGACGGCGATGCCGACGGTCAAGCGGGGCGGGGCCGAGGCGGCCGCCGCCGAACGGCCGGCGGCCGGGGAGACGGATCTCTTCCTGTCCACCACCGCGCGGCTGACAGCGGACGCTCCGTTCCACGTGATGTCCGACGGCACGTATGTGGTGGTGCTGAGGCAGTCGGTCGACGGCACGCATCCCGACGCGGTGTTCAAGCTGACCGATGGCGGTTGCTCGGGGGACGCGTCCCGCAGCGACTACGTGCTCAGCGGCACGAAGAAGGTGCCGCTGGTGCGCGACACCCTGCTGTGCGACCGGTTCCTGCTGGTGGACGGCAAGCTCAAACCGGTCCTGGAGGTGCGCTACAAGCGCAGCCGGCACGCCACCCGCCCCGAGTCCGCCAAGGACAGCCTGGGAACCGAGGACATGGAGGGCCGCCCGTTCTACGAGCCCACCCAGGAGCTGTCGTTCGTCCGGAACCTGACCCGGGGCCGGTTCGCCGCGGTGCTGGTGCCGACCGCGATCAGCGGCGTGCAGCGCTGGCAGCTGTTCGCCCACAACGACGCCACCGGGCGAATCGACTCCTTCAGCATCGAGCAGGGCGTACAGGGCCTGTTCAACACCCAGGGGACCCGCTTCTACACCAGCCCGGACCCGCTCTACCGGGATGCCGTCTTCGAGCGCAGCCCCGGGACCTGCCCGTTCACCGCGCGTGAGCTGGTGCCGGTGACGAGCAGCGAGGGGCACGCGGAGACCGCGCTGCGGCTTTCCGGCACCGATCCCCACGTTGGCCTGGGAGATCCGGCGGCGCTGCGGTTCGGCGGCAGGCCCTACTCCGTCGAGGCATGGGTCAGGCCGACCTCCCACGACGGCCCGGTGCTGGCCAGGGAGGGCGAGTACGTACTGGCCGTGGACGCCGCCGGTCTGGTGAGCCTCACCCATGAGGGCGCGCCCTCGGCGCTGCTGTCCACCGAGCCGGTCCCGGCGGACCTGTACACCCACATCGCCGCCACCTTCGACGGCACCACCGCGAAGCTGTACGTCAACGGCAAACCCGTCGGCAGCGGGGCGCTGCCGTTCACCCCGGTCACCGGCGTGAACACCGTGGTCGGCAAGCACTCGTCCGGCGGTACGCGCAAGAACTTCAAGGGCGACATCGACGAGCTCCGGGTCTGGGACCGGGTGCGTTCGGCCACCGAGCTCACCGAGGACATGAACCACCGGCTGATCGGCAACGAACCGGGTCTGGTGGCCTACTACCGCTTCGACGAGGGCGCGGGGAGCACCGCCTACGACCAGACCGACCGGGCACTGCACGGCGCCCTCGGCGGCGGCGCGCGGTGGAGCGGCTCGGACGCCCCTGTCGGTGACCACCCCGGAGTGCGGCGCGACAGCTTCGTAGTCAAGGGGCGTTCGGTGGCGTCCGGCATGTCAGCGGTGCTCTACCACCAGCAGGAGAACGTCGTCGCCGGGTACCGCCCCGACCCCAAGCCCGCCAAGCGGCAGGCCCGGGTGATGCTGGCGTTCGCCGCCAAGTACGGCAACAACCCGTGCCTGGCGAGCCTGGACTTCGCGGTGGGCCGCGACGGCCGCCTGGCCCAGGCGCCGGACGTGCTGGATCCAGCGGTGCTCAAGCGGCCGGCGAAGGGCCAGGACTCGGAGCGGATCAGTGCCCTTCAGCAGTCGATCAGACGACTGGAGCCGGAGGTCGCGGCCCTGCAACCGGAGATCGCCCGGCTGGCCGCCACCGCGGGCGAGGTGGCCGAGCGGCAGGCGGAGCACGACCGGCTGAAGCCGGTGTTCGACGACCTGGAGCGCCGTTACTTCGCGGAGAAGGACCTGGTGACCTCCTGGCTCCACAGTGTGGAGCTCGGAACACCACGCACCGTGAAAGGCACGGCGGCGCATCAGCTCTACGCCGTCCTCTCCTCGTTGAACGAGGCCGGGGTGCTTCTCGCCCCTGAGTCCAGCCGGTCCTACTGGCGGGTGGAGACGGTCGGCGAGGACCACAACGGTCTGCCCTGCTACTTCCTGGTCGCTCACAGCCGCGACGCGGACCTGCGCGTCGCGGGTGACTCGACCGCGGAGGGAGCCCGGTTGGTCACGGCCGCCTCCCGTGAACCCGGCAACCGGTCCGCGCATTTCCAGCTGGTTCCCGAGGGCGAGTACGTCCGCATCGTCAACCGCGGGAGCCGTCTCGCGATCGGCCTGCCCTCCGCCGCCCAGGACCTCTTCCCGGTCCAGTCGAGCGAACACCTCACGGCGGAGTCGGGCCTGTTCCGTATGAGGCGTCTGTCCATGATCTCGGGCCTGGACGTGCGGTACTTCGCGGCCAAGGAGGCGATGGACGCCGCCCGCGCCCTGCTCCAGGAGTCGAGGACCGCCCTCCAGCGGGTCGCCGAGCTGCGGCTCTCACTGACCGCCAAGCAGGCGGAACTGCAGGACGCCCGGGAGAAGCTGGCCCGTCTGTCGAGCGCCCTGCAGGGCGACGACGACCTGACGGTGGCGATGCCGCTGCTCGCGGTGGACCGCACCGGGCTGAGCCTGTCCGGCTGCCTGCTCGAATTCGCCCGCAGCACCGACCGGCCCGCGCTGCTGGACAGCGGCACCGGCAACGTCGTGCTGTACTTCCGCGGGTCCGACGACCAGTTCTTCGCCGTGTACTACGACACCGCCGTCATCCGCGGCGCCCGGACGCTGGCCGGGGACAACGGCACGCTCACCTTCGTCGCGCGCGACCCGGCCGTCCCCCTGGAAGGCGCCGTCGTCAAGGTCGGCAACGGCGATGCCCCCGGCCGCTGCGACCTGACCATCACCGTCGGCACCGAAACCGAGACCTGGAAGTCCCTGCCGCGCGAGGCGGACCGGATGGCGGCCGCCCTGGCGGGGAGCCCCGGCCGACCGGTAACGGTGGGCGCGGTCGCACGCGTGACCGGCAGCACCGTGGAGCTCACCGCGGCCACCACCACCCCGATCCCGGCCAGGGCCCATCTCACGATCGGCGGTAACGGGTACGCCGCGGACTCGGACGCCCCTACCGGGTCCAGGACACTCACCCTCACCATGGCGGGCACCGCGATCAAGCCCGGTGACAAGGTCAGCCTGGTCGGCTACGACTGGGGCCGGGCCGAGTCCACCCGGCCCGGGGTCCTGCTCTCCACCGGCTCCCGGCTGGTCTCCCTGACCACGGGCGGGGTCGACTCCGTGCCCAACGGCACCGCCCGTGCGAGCATCACCGGCCGCGGCTGCCGCTGGCGGGCGAGAATGCCCGGCCGGGCCTTCCTGCTCGACGGCAAGGAGCAGTACCTGACGCTGCCCGCGGCCAGGCTGCCGAGCGTCACCCCGACCGGCGACCTGACCCTGGAAGCCTGGGTCAACCCCGAAGCGGGGCAGGGCAGGATCGTCCACGCCAAGACCGGCGAGTCCTCCTACTCACTGGCACTCGCCCCCGCCGGGCTCCCCGTCAAGCAGTTCATCGGCGACACCAAGGTCGAGCTGACCCGCTCACTCGACCTGTCCAACCGCGACTTCACGGTCGAACTGTGGGCCAGGCGCAGCCAGTCCCGCGGACGCCGCGAGCCACTGGTGACCCACGGCGCCATGACCGGTGGAGTGGACCAGACCCTGCACCTGCACTACGAACCGGACGACACCTTCGGTTTCGCCCTGTACGGCGACGACCTGACCACCACTGAGTCCTACCCGGACCTGGAGTGGCACCACTGGGCAGCGGTGTACAAGCACGCCACACACGAGCAGATCCTCTACCGGGACGGCACCGAGGTCGCCCGCCGCACCGCCACCGGCCCGTACACGGGCAACGGGCCGCTGCTCCTGGGCCACCAGCCCTTCTCGGGAACCTACCTCGACGGCCAGATCGACGAGGTCCGCGTCTTCGGCCGGGCACGCACCCAGCAGGAGATCTCGGCCGAGCGCCACCGGCGGCTCTCCGGCCGTGAGCCCGGCCTGCTCGGCCACTGGACCTTCGACGGGCCGAGCGGCCCCGCCTCACCGATCAGGGGTTACCAGGTGGTGGCCCGAGTGGGTGACCGGGTGTTCCGCTCCGTGGAGCGCTTCCCCTGCAACGAGTGGGCGCACCTCACCGCCACCTTCACCCAGTCCTGGGCGTTGCGCCTGGACGGTGGCGAGGGCCTGTCGGTGGCCCCGCAGAACACGCTGGACGTCCTGGAGGACCTCACCATCGAGGCGTTCGTCCAGGCCGAACGGCTGGGCACGCCCATGGGCCTGCTGGCCAAGGGCACCGTCGCCAACGGTGGCCAGGAAGGCGTCCCGTACCAACTGGGCATCCTGGCCGACGGCCGGGTGGAGTTCGCCTTCGCCGAGGCCGACGGCAAAGCCGTCCGGTACACCTCCGAGCGGGCCGTCACGGCCGGCGCCTTCCAGCGCGTCAGCGTGGTGCGGCAGCGTCGCCTGCCCAACGCCTCCGCCACCACCCCGGCGGAGGCGTCCCCCCAGCCCGAGCAGGACATCCGGTTCTACCTCGACGGCATACCGGCCGGCAGTCATCTGTACCGCGGTCCCGGTGCGCAGTCCAACACCGGTGAACTGGAGATCGGCCGCGGATTCCGTGGTGTCATGGGCGAGGTGCGGCTGTGGAACACCGCGCGGCCGTCCGTCCGGCTCGGCCTGCCGGTCACCCCGCGCGAGAAGGGACTCGTGGCCCGCTGGGCCTTCGACGAGAACGCCGGCAACGTCACCCTCGACACCTCCGGCTCCTTCCCGGCCAAGCTGCGCGGCGCCGGCTGGACCCGCGACCCCGACCCCACGGCCAGCCCGCTGCGGCTGTACCGCAACGGCGCCCCGCTGTCCGAGGGCCCGACCACCGCGCAGGACACCGGGGCCTGGGGCGATTCCCAGCTCACTTTGGGCGCACGTCTGGACGGGGGCAGGCCCACCGATCCACTGGCCGGAACGCTGGAGGAGGTGCGGATCTGGCGCACCGTCCGCACCCGGGAGCAGATATCCGACAACCTGTTCACCCGTCTGCGCGGGGACAAGCAGGACCTGCTCGGCTACTGGCCCTTCGACAGGGACTCCACCGCGCCCGGCACCACCTCGGTGCGCGACGAGGGCCTGCGCGGCAACGACCTGGGATTCTCCGCCAAGCGGCCGCGCATCCTGCTCTCGACCGCGCCGTTGTCCACCGACACCGCCCAGGTGCGCTCGGCTCTTGCCGACGTCCGCACCCCGTTCCACGAGACAGTCGCCGGCGCCCCCGGCGTCACCGAGTACGCGGACCTCCAGTTCGACGCCAAGGGCGACGCGCTCGGTGTGCTCAAACGCTGCTACGGCTTCGTCCGCGACGGCCGCTGGCACCTGGTCACCGGCTACAAGGTGGGTGACCTGGTCACCGAATGGGTGGGCCAGGCCCAGTTCGACCCGCAGCTCATGGGCTACGTCGAGGGTGCCCCACCGGTGCCCTCGGAGAACCTCCCCGCCAAGGAGGAGGGCTGGGCCGGTGCCTCCTCGGTGGAATTCGCCGAGGCCGACCAGGTGGTGCAGAGCCTGTCCTCCAGCAGGACCCGCAGCATGAACGCCGCCTTCAACTTCGCCGCGGGGGCCGAGACCGACCAGAGCGTCTTGTCGATCACGGCGCCGATGGGCTTCGGCACCGCCACCACGCTGGCCGAAGGCTGGATGAAGTTCGGCGTGTCGGGCAGTCTGGAGTACGCCAACACATGGAGCCAGGACACCCGGGTCAGTCAGGGCAGGAACACCGCCCGGGAGACCAGTCTGACGCTGACCGGCCACACCGAGGATCCCGCCAGGGTGCTGAACGACGCGATCGGTCAGCGGTATGTGCCCGCCAACACCGGCCTGGCGCTGGTGCAGTCGCAGACCGCCGATGTCTTCGCCCTGCGCCTGTGAGGGGCCTCGCGTTTTCCGGACAGGTAATGCAGCCGTTTATTTCATGCGGCGAGGCGGAGTCGTTCATGCTCGGCGTGCGCTTCTCGTGGCGGGCGATAACCGATCGCCGAGTGAAGACGCT
>NZ_JAJFAU010000204.1 GCF_022614595.1 Streptomyces sp. CNQ085 | reverse complement strand
GCGCGAGGCCAGGAACCCGTCGCCGCGCAGCGCCTCGTACGCGGCGGCCACGGTGGTGCGGCTGACGGACAGGGCGGCGGCCAGCTCCCGTTCGGCGGGCAGCCGGGCGGCGACGGGAACGCGGCCCTCCAACACCAGCAGGCGCACTCCGTCGGCGAGGGCCCGGTAGGCGGGCGTCCGCCGTGCCCCACTCGCCCCGGCACAGTGGGAGGAGAGGAGGCGGGCGAGCTGGGGCGCTCCGACCGCCGAGGTCCACTGAGCCATCACTTGAGTCCACCTTCTCGGGATTGGCCATGTCCGGGAACCGCTTACAGGCCACAGAGTGTCACGCGACGATCCAATGCGCCAGAAAGGACGGCTCCTTGTCCGGTTTCACAAGTCCCGGGGACTTCAGGGATTCCAGGAGATCCGGAATCCCGGGGGCCCCAGGCGGCTCCGCCCCGCCGGCCGGCCGCCGCCCCGGCCGCCTCGCCCGCCGCCTGGTGCGGCTCTACACCGGCCTGGTGCTCTACGGAGCCAGCCTGGCGCTGATGGTCCGCGCCGACCTCGGTCTCGGTCCGTGGGATGTCTTCCACCAGGGCGTCTCCGGGCACACCGGGCTGACCATCGGCACCGTGGTGATCGTCACCGGCGCGGCCGTGCTGCTGCTGTGGATACCGCTGCGGGAGCGGCCCGGCCTGGGCACCGTCTCCAACGTGATCGTGGTGGGCCTGGCCATGGACGCCGCCCTGGCCCTTATGCCGGAGCCGGACCCGCTCGCGGTACGTGCGCCGCTGCTGGTGGGCGCGGTGGTGATCAACGGGGCGGCGACCGGCCTGTACATCACGGCGCGTTTCGGGCCGGGCCCGCGCGACGGTCTGATGACCGGCCTGCACCGGGTCACCGGGCGCTCGGTGCGCCTGGTGCGGACGGGCATCGAGGTGGCCGCCCTGGCCACCGGCTTCCTGCTGGGCGGCACCGTCGGCGCGGGCACGGTGCTCTACGCCCTGGCGATCGGACCGCTCTCCCAGTTCTTCCTGAGGGCCCTCGGCGCACCCGCCGCCGGGCCGGACGGCGGCCGGAACGGCTCAGAGAACGGTCCGGGGAACGACTCGGACGGCGTGGACGGCTCGGGCGGCACGGCGGGCCGCCCGCGGGAGCGCCGCCGCCGGCGGCGGGCCATACTTCGTCCATGACGGCACCGGCCCTCCGCGCACCACGCCCCGACCACCCCTTCTTCGACCATCCCGTCCCCCTGGCCTTCGCCCACCGGGGCGGCGCCGCGCCGGGGGCGGAGAACACCCACGGCGCCTTCGCGCGGGCGGTGGAGCTGGGCTACCGCTATCTGGAGACCGACGTGCACGCCACGGCGGACGGGGAGCTGGTCGCCTTCCACGACACCACGCTGGACCGGGTTACCGACGGCAGCGGGGCGATCGCCTCCCTGCCGTGGGCGGAGGTCCGGCGGGCCCGGGTGGGCGGCGGCGAGCCGGTGCCGCTCTTCGCCGACCTGCTGCGCGCCTTTCCCCGCGCCCGCTGGAACATCGACGTCAAGGCGGACACCGCGCTCGCCCCGCTGCTGGAGGTCCTGGAGCGCGCCGACGCATGGGACCGGGTGTGCCTGGGGGCCTTCAGCGAGTCCCGGGTGGCCCGGGCGCGCCGCCTGGCGGGCCCGCGGCTGGCCACCTCGCTGGGCACCCGCGGCGTCCTGGGCCTGCGGCTGCGCTCGTACCGCCTGCCGGGCGCGGTCGGCCGCGGCGCGCTGTGCGCGCAGGTCCCGGTGCGGCACGGCGGGATACCGGTGGCGGACCGGGCGTTCGTCCGCCACGCCCACCGCAGGGGCCTCCAGGTCCACGTGTGGACGGTCAACGATCCGGAGCGGATGAGGACGCTGCTGGATCTGGGCGTGGATGGCATCATGACCGATCACATCGAGACACTGCGCACGGTGCTGGCCGAGCGGGGAGCCTGGACCTGACGTCCGGCAGCCGGGGCGTCCGGAGACCACCGGGTGGCCCGGCCGCTCCCCGCCCGTGCGCACGGGACGAATGACGAGGGGGCGCGGGTGGGTACCGAGACCGTGGCGGGAGCCGGGGACGCCGGGGGCGGGGGGGACTCCGGGGACACGGCGGAGGCGGAAGGCTTCGCCGGGGTCGCCGAACGGCGCCGCGAACAGCGCGGCTGGTACTTCTACGACTGGGCGGTCTCCGTCTTCTCCACCAGCGTGCTCACCGTCTTCCTCGGCCCCTATCTGACCTCGGTCGCCGAGGCCGCGGCGGACGGCGCCGGCTACGTCCACCCCCTGGGCATCCCGGTCCGCGCCGGCTCGTACTTCGCCTACACCGTCTCCGTCTCGGTGCTGCTGTCGGTGCTGGTGATGCCGCTGGCCGGGGCGGTCGCCGACCGGTCGGGCCGCAAGAAGCCGATCATGGGCGTGTTCGCCTACCTGGGCGCCGCGGCAACCACGGGGATGTTCTTCCTGGAAGGCGACCGCTATCTGCTGGGCGGGGCGCTGCTGGTGGTGGCGAACGTCTCCTACGCCACGGCCGTGGTGGTCTACAACTCCTTCCTGCCCCAGATCGCCACCCCCGGGGAGCGGGACGCGGTCTCCTCCCGCGGCTGGGCCTTCGGCTACGCCTCCGGCTCCCTGGTGCTGGTGGCCAATCTGGCGCTGTTCCTCGGACACGAGCCGCTGGGGGTGGGCGAGGGTACGGCGGTGCGGATCTGCCTGGCCTCGGCAGGCCTGTGGTGGGCGGTCTTCGCGATCATCCCGCTGCGGCGGCTGCGGGAGCGGCCCGCCGCCCACGCGCCGGCGGCAGGCGCCGCGGCCGCCGCGGGAATGTCCCTGCGGGGCGGCTGGCGGCAGCTCGCCGGGACGCTGCGCGATCTGCGCCGCTACCCGCTGACCCTGATGTTCCTGCTGGCCTACCTGCTCTACAACGACGGGGTGCAGACGGTGATCACCCAGGCCTCGGTCTTCGGCGCCGGGGAGTTGGGGATGGACCAGACCACCCTCATCGGCGCGATCCTGCTGGTGCAGATCCTGGCGGTGGCGGGGGCGCTGCTGCTGGGCAGGCTGGCGGTGCGCTACGGCGCCAAGCGCACGATCCTGGGCTCGCTGGTGGCGTGGACGGCGACGGTGGGCGCCGGTTACGTGCTGCCCCCGGGCGAGCCGGTGTGGTTCTTCGTACTGGCCGCGGCGATCGGAATGGTGCTGGGCGGCACCCAGGCGCTGTCGCGGTCGCTGTACGCGCAGCTGGTGCCGCCGGGCAAGGAGGCGGAGTACTTCTCGCTGTACGAGGTGAGCGACCGCGGCACCAGCTGGCTGGGACCGCTGGTGTTCGGGCTCACCTACCAGCTCACCGGCAGCTACCGGGACGCCATCATCTCACTGGTGATCTTCTTCGTTCTGGGTTTCGTCCTGCTGCTGCGGGTACCGGTCAGAAGAGCGGTGGCGGCGGTGGGCGGCGCTGCGCCGGATCGGATTTAGGCCATCGGCCGAAGGGCGGGTAGTGTACGCCTGCAACTCGTCGGATGGATCGTTACCGCACGCCAAGGACAGGCGAACGTTACGTTACGACCCCTGGGGGATGTGACAAAGCGGGCGGCTGCGGGTACCGCATATCCGACGAGGCAGCGGCACGACGGGCGACGCATGTCCCAGATCGGGAATCTTCACCGCCGACCGGACGTTGACCGGATGACGACGACAGCGACACCTGTCCTGTGGGCGACAAGCCCGGGAGGCACGATTCATGAGTGAGCGAGCTCTGCGCGGCACGCGACTCGTGGTGACCAGCTACGAGACCGACCGCGGTATCGACCTGGCGCCGCGCCAGGCCGTGGAGTACGCATGCCAGAACGGTCATCGATTCGAGATGCCGTTCTCGGTTGAGGCCGAGATTCCGCCGGAGTGGGAGTGCAAGGTATGCGGTGCCCAGGCGCTCCTCGTCGACGGCGAGGGCCCCGAGGAGAAGAAGGGCAAGCCCGCGCGTACGCACTGGGACATGCTCATGGAGCGGCGCACCCGTGAGGAGCTGGAGGAGGTGCTGGCCGAGAGGCTGGCGGTCCTGCGCTCCGGGACCATGAACATCGCCGTGCACCCGCGGGACAGCAAGCGCAAGTCCGCCCACGTGTGCGTCCGCGCCCCTAACGGCGGGGGACGGCTAACGCGCTCCCCCGCCCTTCCCGCCACGGGTGTCATGTCCGTCCTCCCGCACGACCTCTCCCGGGACCACCTTGCCGTCGGGCCGGTGGATGCGGAACTGTTCCTCGGCCGTACGCGCCTGCCGCAGGGTGTCCTCCAGGGAACCGGGGGCGAAGCCGGCGCGGCGGCCGAGCCGGCGCTCCGCGCCCCGGCGCAGCAACGCGGCCGTCGGCGGGAAGAGGCACAGCAGCCCGGCCGCGTCCGAGACCAGACCGGGCAGCATCAGCAGCAGGCCACCGAGCATGGCCAGCCCGTGCCCGCCCCGGCTGTCCTGCGGCCCGGTGCGCGGCTCGGCGCCCGGCTGGAGGCTCTCGACGGTCTCCACCAGACCGCGCCAGGCACGGCGCCCCGCGCGCTTGACGGCCGCGGCGCCCAACACCGCCCCCGCGACCAGGACGGCCAGGACGGCCAGTGCGCTCGTGGCGTCCGCGAGCAGGGTCAGCAGCCAGATCTCCAGGACCACGAAGGCGGCCAGCCCCACGGGGACGAGGCTGCGCCGAGGCCGGCCCCGGGGCCCGGCGCCGGGGGATCCCGGGCCTTCTGGGCCCCCCGGACCCTCCGATCCGGGCCGGGAGTGCCGCGGAGGCGGCTGGTACGGGTACGGTGCTCCGGTCGTCATGTCATCCAGTGTGCCTGCGGCCGAGCGCCTGGTTCACACGGGACCGCACGCCCCAGGCGGTGACCCGCCACAGGGCCTCGGCGACGATGTCGCGGTTCATCTTGCTGTCGCCGCGCTCGCGCTCCACGAAGGTGATGGGCACCTCGACCACCTGGTACCCGGCCTGCACGGCGCGGTTGGCGAGGTCCACCTGGAAGCAGTACCCCTGGGAGGCCACGTCGTCCATGCCCAGCCCCAGCAGGGTCTCCCTGCGGAGGGCCCGGTAGCCGCCGGTGACATCCCGCAGGGGCACGCCCAGCAGCAGTCTGGAGTAGGTGCTGCCGCCGCGTGAGAGGAACTTGCGGTGGCCCGGCCAGTTGACCACCCGCCCGCCCGGCACCCAGCGCGAGCCCAGCACCATGTCGGCGTTCTTGAGCGCGGTCAGCAGCCTGGGCAGCTCCTCGGGCTGGTGGGAGCCGTCCGCGTCCATCTCGACCAGGATGTCGTAGCCGTTGTCGATGCCCCAGCGGAAGCCCGCCAGGTAGGCGGCACCCAGCCCTTCCTTGCCCTCCCGGTGGAGGACCTCGACCCGCTCGTCCTCGGCCGCCAGTTCGTCGGCGGCCTTCCCCGTGCCGTCGGGGCTGTTGTCGTCGGCGACCAGGACATGGGCCTCGGGGACGGCGGCGCGCACTCTGGTGACGATCGGCCGGATGTTGTCGACCTCGTTGTAGGTCGGGATGATCACAAGGATCCTGCCGAGCGGATCCCTGTGGCGCTGCCGCGCGTCGTTCACTGCTGCCGCCTTTTCTCGTCCGTCCCGTTCACCCCGTGTCCCCGCCCCCGTCGGCCGGTCGCGAAGGCCGCTGCGCAGGACAGGACGCCCACCATAGCGAGCACCCACTCCGGTGCGGAGCCGATCCGGTCGGCGAGGGTGGTCTCGTCGCGCAGCGGGAGATCGGCGGTGATCACGTCCTGCGTGAACTCCTCCGTGCGCTGCCCGATCGTGCCGTCAGGGGCGACGACCGCGCTGATGCCGCTGGTGGCGGCGGTGACCACGGCCCGCCCGTGCTCGACGGCCCGCAGCCGGGACATCACCAGCTGCTGCTCGGGCTGGCCGGTGTTGCCGTAGGTGGCGTTGTTGGTCTGGATCACCAGGGCGCGGGCTCCGTCGTTGACGGTGTCGCGCACGATCCCGTCGTAGGCGACCTCGAAGCAGATGACGTCGCCGAGCCGGGCCGGGCCGACGTCCATCACCCCGGTGCTCTCGCCGGGCCAGAAGTCGCGAGGGACGCGCTGGAGGCGGGTGATGACCTTGCTGAGCTGATCACGGTAGGGCACGTACTCGCCGAAGGGCACCGGGTGCTGCTTGGTGTACGAGGCCCCGGGACCCGTCCCGGGGTCCCAGACGATGCCCTGGTTCTCGACGTAGCCCTCGCGCTCGGGATGGTCGACGAGGGCACCGACGAGGACGGGGACGCCCACGGCCCTCGCGGCCCGGTCGATGGCGTCGTACGCCTGCGGGTAGCGGTGCGGGTCCAGGTCGGAGGCGTTCTCCGGCCAGATCACCAGGTCGGGACGCTCCTCCCGGCCCGCCTCCACGTCCTCGGCCAGTTCCAGGGTGGCCTCGACGTGGTTGTTCAGGATCAGCATCGGGCGGCCCAGGAAGTCCATGCCGGGCTGCTGGACGTTGCCCTGGACGACGGCGATGCGGACGGTGTCGGCCGCCCCCGTGCGGACCGGTACGGCGTGGCCGGCCGCGGTCACGGCCGCGGCGAGGAGGGCCGCCCTGGGCGGCGCGCCCCTGGTGACCTTCGCCGTCGCGCTGACCGGCACCCTGCTGGCCGCCGCTGTCGCC
>NZ_JAJFAU010000203.1 GCF_022614595.1 Streptomyces sp. CNQ085 | reverse complement strand
GCTCGGCGGCCAGCGCCGCCAGCGCGGCCGCCGAGACGTGCTCGGGCAGGTCGTCGCGTACGCCGGTGAAGGTGTCCGCGTACAGCCGGGCCCCCATGCCCACCACGGGGACGCCGGCGACCAGCCCGGCGATGTCGGCCGGGCGGTCCACGGCCGGGTCCCCGAGGCGGGTGCGGGCGTCGGAGTAGCGCGCCCAGTACACCTCCTTGCGGCGGGCGTCGGTGGCGACGACGAAGGGGCCCTCCAGTCCGGCCTCCCCGGCGGCGTGGGCGATGCCGTCCAGCGTGCACAGGCCGTGGACGGGGATGCCGCGGGCGGCTCCGACGGTCGTCGCCGTCATCAGGCCGACCCGCAGGCCGGTGTACGGGCCGGGGCCGACGCCGACGACGATGCCGGTCACGTCGCCGAGCGCGGCGCCGGCCTCGGCCAGGACGCGGTCGACGGCCGGGAGCAGCAGTTCGCCGTGGCGGCGGGCGTCCACCTCGTCGGCGGCTGCGAGGGTCCTCGTCCCGTCGTGCAGGGCGACGGTGACGGCGGGGGTTGCGGTATCCAGAGCGAGCAGGAGCACGCTCTCAGCCTACGGCGCGCCGCGGGCCGCCGGTGCCTGCCCGCGGTACGGCGGCCGCTACCGACTGCTACCGTCGGACCTACGATCACACCGGTCCGCCGGAGCTCCGGCACGGGGCCGGGACCGGCGGGGAAGCGGCGATTACCGGAGGCGGGCGAGACGGTGGCACGGAGCAGCGCGGGTACGTTCGTGGCCGGGCTGACCGCGGCGGCGCTCGCCGTCGTCGGCTTCCTGGCCTACCAGGCGTCCGCCGCGCAGGACCGGCACGGGCCCCCCGGCGAACGCGGGGCCGCCGCGTCGGCCTCCCCCTCCCCGGGCGCCGCGCGGAAGGACGCCGAGGCCGGCGGGGACCGCGGGAAGCCGAAGGAGCGCGAGGAGCCCGCACCGCCGGCCGGCTCCGGCGCCGGTGAGCGCGTCGTTTACTCCCTGCGCGGTGACCGGGTCTGGCTGGTGGGCGCGAACGAGCGGGTCACCCGGACCTACCGCGTCGTCCCCGGTGCCGTGGACCCGCTGCCGGGCGAGTACACGGTGAGCGAGAGCGGCCGCACCGAGCGCGTCACCGGGTCCGACGGGGTGCCCGTCGCCCATGTGGTGCTGTTCACACAGGTGGAGGGGGTCGTGGTGGGCTTCAGCGCCGCCGTGGACGGCTCGCTGCCCGAGGGGCCGCCGAAGGCGGGCACGGGCGGCATCCGCTCCGGGGCCGCGGACGGCGAGGCGATGTGGCGGTTCGCCGAGGCCGGTACGGAGGTCGTCGTCGTTCCCTGATCCCCCGCGGCCCCACACGCGCCGGGAGGCCCCGCTCCACCGGATCCGCACCCACGTTTGCCCTCCTCCGATTCGAACAGATGGGGAACAGGCGGACGGGCGCTGGAGAAGGGGCGGTGGCATGACACCGGGGACGGACATGACGGCGGACAGGAACAGCGGCGGGCGGCGGTCCGGGGACGCCGGGGACCGGGCGGCGCGGGCCGCCCGGCGGGTGGACGAGTCGGCCCGGGAGGCCCGGGAGGAGCGCCGGGAGACCGAGAAGGAGCGGGCCGACCGGCGGTGGACGGAGCTGCTGCAGGAGGTCAGGGTCGCCCAGATGGGCATCCAGATCCTGCTCGGCTTCCTGCTGAGTGTCGCCTTCACCGAGCGGTTCACCGAACTGGGGCCCGTGGACCGCAACATCTACGTCGTCACCGTCGTCCTCGGCTCGGCCGCGACCGGCACGCTGATCGCCCCGGTGGCCCTGCACCGCTTCGTCACCGGCCACCGGATGAAGCCGCAGACGGTGGAGTGGGCCGCCCGCCTCACCGTCACCGGGCTGGTCCTGCTGCTGTGCACAGTCACCTGCGCACTGCTGCTGATCCTGCGCGTGGTGCTGGACAACAGCATGGCCTGGTGGATCGTCGGCGCGCTGTTCATGTGGTTCGTGGGCGCCTGGTTCCTGCTGCCCGCCTGGGCGCGCCGTGTCGGACCGAGGCAGGAGGAGCGGGAGCAGCGCTCCTAGCGCCGACGGGAGCGGCGCCCTCCGGAGGCTCCCCGGGGATGGCACGGCTCTCGAAGGCCGGCGGTGTGGAGACCGCGTCGGCAGCGGCGCACGAGGCCAGCAGATCGCACATCGGTACCGTTCCGGCACCCGTCGGGCGCCCGGACGTGGCGGCGCGCGCGTTCCGCTCGGCCGTCCCGGACTCTCGCTTCCCTGCCTCCATGGGTCCTCCCGTGGCTCATGGGGCGGGAGTGGTAAGGCGTACCTAACCACTCCCTCCGGCCTCCATGTGAACACGCCGGGGGCACCGCGCGCAACATCTTCCCGACACAGTGTCGGAACCCGGGACGCGGCGCGTACCGGACGAGGCGCGGTGTCTGCGGGCTCCGGCCCGCTACGCGCCCTCGCCCGGCCCGGCGAGGGCGGACAGGTCCTGCCCCGACCAGCGCCCGCCGACGCCGGTCACCGTCACCGTCCGCGCGTCCTCACCGGGGGCCGCGTCCGCGTCCGCCGCCCCCGCGGACCGCTCGATGACCACGTGCAGCCGGTCCTCCGACAGTTCCTCGACCTTTCCCTCGCCCCACTCCACGACCACCACCGACTCCGGCAGCGAGACGTCGAGGTCCAGGTCCTCCATCTCCTCCAGGCCGCCGCCGAGTCGGTAGGCGTCCACGTGCACCAGTGGGGGCCCGTCGCCCAGCGGAGGGTGGATCCGGGCGATGACGAAGGTGGGCGAGGTGACCGCGCCGCGCACGTCCAGCCCCTCCCCCAGTCCGCGGGTGAGGGTGGTCTTGCCCGCGCCCAGCTCGCCGGTGAGCAGGACGAGGTCGCCGGGCAGCAGCAGCCGGGCCAGCCGCCGGCCCAGCTCCCGCATCCGGTCAGGGGTCGCTACGCGGATCCTCGCGGTCCGTCCGGGGGTCCGGCCGCCCTGTGGGGCCCGGGGTTCCGGGGGGTTGCGCCGGCTCTCCGGAACGGCTCCGGGGGCGGTCCCCGGAGCCCGGTGGTGCGGTGTGTCCATGGGTGTGGATGGTACGCGTCAGCAGCTCGGCCAGGCGGTCGTTGACCGTCTCGGGGTGCTCCAGCATCACCAGGTGGCCCGCGCCCTCCACGACCACCAGATCCGCGTGCGGCAGCACCCCGGCCATCGCCTCGCTGTGCTCGCGCGGGGTGAGCAGGTCGCGGTCGCCGGTGAGGATCAGCGCCGGCCGCCCCTCCTCGAAGGCGGTCAGCGCGTCGGTCTTGTCGTGCTCGGCGAAGGCGGGGTAGAAGTCGGCGACCACGTCGACCGGCACCGACTCGATCAGCCGCTCCGCGAAGCGCGCCACCCCCGGGTCCACGTCGCGGGTGCCGAACGAGTACCGCTTGACCAGCCCCGTGAAGAGGTCGGCGGTCGCCCGCCGCCCCCGCTCCACCAGATCGGCCCGCGCGGCCAGCGTCCTGAGCACCCCCGGCGCCATCCGCCGCAGCGCCCGGGCCCCGGCGGCGGGCAGCCCGAAGGTCACCTCCGTGAGGTTGCCCGCCGAGGTGCCCAGCAGGGCCACCCCGGCGACGCGCTCGGCGATGTACCCGGGATGGTGGTGGGCGAGGGCCATCACCGTCATCCCGCCCATCGAGTGACCGACGAGGACGACCGGCCCGGTGGGGACGGCGGCGTCGAGCACCGCCTTCAGGTCGCGTCCGAGCCGGTCCATGGTGACCGTCTCGCCGGGCCGCCCGCGCCCGGAGCGGCCGTGGCCGCGCTGGTCCCAGTAGACGGCGCGCAGGGCGGGGGTGGGGGGCGCGGTGGGCGCGGCGCCGCGCAGGGCGGCGCGCTGGAAGTGCCAGACGTCCTGGGCGAGGCAGTAGCCGTGGCTGAGGACGACCGTGGGCGCGCCCTCGGGTGTCGCGCCCTCCGGCTCGTCGGTCTCGTAGTACAGCTCGGTGCCGTCGTCGGCCACGGCCCGGCCGGGGGTGCCGCGCAGTGAGCCGTACGGTCCGGCCGCGTCCAGGGCCAGGCGTGCCCTGTGGCGCACCGCCCGGTGCACGGTCAGCCGCTCGACGGCCACCCCCGCGGCCACCCCGGCAGCCGCCAGTCCCAGCGCCGCGCCGGCCACCCCCGCGCGGCGAGCCCACCCGCCGCCTGCGTCCCTCATACCCGCCTCACGCCTCCGCGTTCAGGTGGACGCGCGGCACCCGGGCCCCGATCCGGGTGACGATCTCGTACCCGATGGTGCCCACCGCGCGGGCCCAGTCCTCGGCCGTCGGCTCGCCCGCGTCGCCCGGCCCGAACAGGACCGCCTCGTCGCCCTCCGCGGCCGCGTCGCCGCCCAGGTCCACCACGAACTGGTCCATGGCCACCCGCCCGGCGACCGTCCGCCACTTGCCCGCCACCAGCACCGGCCCGCCTCCCGATGCGTGCCGGGGGACGCCGTCGGCGTAGCCGGCCGGGACCAGGGCCAGGGTCGTCTCGCCGGGGGTGGTGTAGTGGTGGCCGTAGCTCACCCCGTGCCCGGCGGGCACCCGCTTGACCAGGGCGAGGCGGGCGCGCAGGGTCATCACCGGCCGCAGTCCGAAGTCCGCCGGCACGCCGACCTCCGGGGAGGGCGAGAGGCCGTAGACCGACACGCCGGTGCGCACCAGATCGAAGTGCGCCTCGGGGAGGGTGAGGGTGGCGGGCGAGTTGGCGATGTGCCGCACCTCCGGGTCGAGCCCGGCGCGGGCCGCGGTCGCCAGGGCCTCGCGGAAGGCGGCGAGCTGGGCGGCGATGGAGGGATGGCCGGGCTCGTCGGCGCAGGCGAAGTGCGACCACACCCCGGTGACCTTCACCGTGCCCTCGGCCTCGGCGGCGCGGGCGGCGGCGGTCAGCGCCTCCCAGCCGGCGGGCTGGCAGCCGCCCCGGCCCAGCCCGGTGTCGGCCTTCAGGTGGACACGGGCGGTACGGCCGCGGGCGCGGGCGGCGGCCGTGATCTCCCCCAGCGCCCACGGGTCACTCGCCGACACGTCGACGTCCGCCTCGATCGCCTCGCGCCAGGGCCCGCCGGGCGTCCACAGCCAGCACAGCAGCCGGCCCCGGTCCCCGGCGGCGCGCAGCGCCAGCGCCTCCTCGGGGGTGGCCGTCCCCAGCCAGTCGGCGCCCGCCCGCCGCGCGGCTCGGGCGCAGGGGACCATGCCGTGGCCGTACGCGTCGGCCTTGACCACGGCCATCAGCCCGGCCCCGGTCCCGGCCGCGCGCTCGCGCAGGGCGCGGACGTTGGCGCGCAGCGCGGCCAGGTCGATCTCGGCCCGGACCCGGTGCGCTTCCGGGCGGGGCCGCGCTGCCGTGCCGGTGGCGGAGGGCTCACTTACGACGTCCATCGCCCACCAGTGTCTCAGGTCCCCCTCCGGCCGCCTCCCGGCCCGCCCGGTGAGCGAGGCGCGCCCCGGGCCGGGCGCACGCCCCCGCCGCGCCGGCCACGGCCCCCGGCTCACCCGGCGCCCCGGGCCTCCGCCACGTCCCGCCAGGCCGGACGCAGTGCCTCGGCCACGTCGAGTGCGCTGACCAGCGGCGCCGCGCGGCGGCCCGCCAGACCGTGGACGTAGGCGCCCGCCACCGCCGCGTCCACGGGCGCCAGACCGCAGGCGAGCAGCGAGCCGGCCAGCCCGGAGAGCACATCGCCGCTCCCGGCCGTCGCCAGCCAGCCGGTACCGGTGGGGTTGACCCGCGGCGGGCTGTCCCCGCCGGGCGGGGCGATCACCGTGGTCGAGCCCTTGAGCAGCACCGTCGCCCCGTACCGCCGCGCCAGCTCCCGCGCCGAGGCCAGCCGCGCCGACTCGACCTCCTCCCGCTCGACGCCCAGCAGCGCCGCCGCCTCGCCGGCGTGCGGGGTGAGCAGGAGAGGTGCCGTGCGCTCCCGCGGCGCTCCGGCGTCCATCAGCCGCAGCCCGTCGGCGTCCACCAGCACCGGTACGTCCGAGGCCAGCACGTCCCGGACGATCCCGCGCGCCTCGTCCCCGTCGCCGAGCCCCGGGCCGACGACCCACGCCTGCACCCGGCCCGCCCGCGAGGGCGGGCCGGAGGAGACCAGCGTCTCGGGGAAGCGGGCGATCACCGCGTCGGCCGCGGGCCCGGCGTAGCGCACGGCGCCCGCGCCGCCGCGCAGCGCCCCGGCCACCGCCAGCACCGCCGCGCCGGGGTAACGGGCGGAACCGGCAGCGACGCCGACCACACCGCGCCGGTACTTGTCGCTCTCGGCCGACGGGCGGGGCAGCAGGGCGGCCACGTCCGCGTGCCGCGCGGCGCGCACCACCGGCTCGGCCGCCTCCAGGTACGGGCCCAGGCCGATGTCGACCAGCCGCAGCGCTCCGGCGTGCTCGCGCGCGGGATCGACCAGCAGGCCCGGCTTGTACGCCCCGAAGGTCACCGTCGCCGCCGCCCGCACCGCCACGCCGCGCACCTCGCCGGTGTCGGCGTCCACCCCGCTGGGCAGGTCCACGGCCACGACGGGCACCCCGGCCTCCGCGACGGCGTCGGTGATCTCCACCGCGTCCGGCCGCAGGCCGCCTTGGCCCCCGATGCCGACGATGCCGTCCACCACCAGGTCGGCCCGCCGCAGGAGCACGGGCACGTCGGCGGGCACGCCCTCCAGCACGGTGCGGGCGCCGGGGGCCGCGACGGCCCGGCCCCCGGC
>NZ_JAJFAU010000202.1 GCF_022614595.1 Streptomyces sp. CNQ085 | reverse complement strand
CCCGGTGCGTACGAGGACTTCCCCTGGGGAGAGTCCTGGCGGCCGGCGGGCGCGGCCGCGCCGGTGAGCACCAGGGTGGGCACCAGCGGCTCGGTGAACAGCGGCAGGGAGAAGTCCAGGTCCAGGCTCGCGCTGACCACCGCGACGGCGGGGGCCGGCCCCTGCCCGGCGGCCTCGCGCCGGACCGCGAACGCCTCGCGGCGGCGGGCCGGCCGGTATCCCTCCCGGCGTACCGTCTCGGCGCCGACGACCACGGCGTCCGCCAGGGCGCGCAGCACCCCGAAGATCCGCATGTCGGCGTCCGAGGACAGCGGCTGGGAGCGTCCGCCGTGGTGGGCGGCACCGTCGAGGGAGGCGACCATGTTGCCGCGCAGCCAGGGCCGCGCGGCCCGTCCGGCCGCCCCGTCCCCGGCCGCGGCGGCGGCGGGGTAGGCGTACGCGTCGGCGATCTCCTCGAGCGTCCAGGGCCGGCCGGCGGACGGCGGCTCGTCCCGCCCGGAGGCCGTGAGTGCCGCGGAGTACTCGGGAGGGGGGAACAGGCGTCGCATACGGCGCAGTGTGGCACGTGCCACTGGCGTGTTTCGCGCCCCGCCACGCCACGTACAGTGATAAAGGTGTCGTCCTCCCCAGCCCAGAAGCCCGACCCGAACGCCGGACCGAAGCCCCCGGCGGCCGACGGGGCCGCTCCGCCGTCCCTGTGCGACCGCGAGCCGCACGTGCCCGCCGACCGCCTGGTCGCGGAGATGGTGCCGCCGCCGCGCTTCGACTCGGTGCGCTTCGACAACTACATCCCCGACCCGTCCCGGCCCAGCCAGTTCGAGGCGGTGAAGGTGCTGGGCGAGTTCGCGGGCGGGCTCGGCGGGGAGCGGCCGGGCGGTGAGGGCGGCGGCATCCGGCGCTGGTTCCGCCGCGGCGGGCGGCAGGCGGTGCCCGCCGGTCCGCGCGGGGTGTACCTCGACGGCGGCTACGGCGTGGGCAAGACCCATCTGCTGGCCTCCCTGTGGCACGCCACCGAGGCTCCGCCCGAGCGCAAGGCCTTCGGCACGTTCGTGGAGCTGACCAACCTGGTGGGGGCGCTCGGCTTCCAGCAGACGGTGGCCACGCTCGGCGGGCACCGGCTGCTGTGCATCGACGAGTTCGAGCTGGACGACCCGGGCGACACCGTGCTGGTCTCCACCCTGCTGAGCCGTCTGGTGGAGGAGGGCGTGGCGCTGGCGGCCACCTCCAACACCCTGCCCGGCAGGCTGGGCGAGGGCCGGTTCGCCGCCGCCGACTTCCTGCGGGAGATCCAGGGGCTGTCGGCGCACTTCCGCACGCTGCGCATCGACGGCGAGGACTACCGTCACCGCGGTCTGCCCGAGGCCCCGGCTCCGGCCGGCGACGCCGAGGTGAGCGCCGCCGCGCACCGCACCCCCGGCGCGTCCCTGGACCACTTCCCATCCCTCCTGGACCACCTCTCCCGAGTGCACCCCAGCCGCTACGGCGCGCTGTGCGACGGCGTGGAGGCGGTCTGCCTCACGGATGTCCGGCCGGTGCCGGACCAGTCCACCGCGCTGCGCCTGGTGGTCCTGGCCGACCGGCTCTACGACCGTGAGGTGCCGGTGCTCGCCTCCGGGGTGCCGTTCGACCGCCTCTTCGGCGAGGACATGCTGCGGGGCGGCTACCGCAAGAAGTACTTCCGGGCGATATCCCGGCTGACCGCGCTCGCCCGCGACGCGCGGCGCCTGACCGGGGAGGACGGCGGGGCCGGGGCCTGACGGGGCGGGGTCCGGCGGGAGCCGGGCCGGTTCCCGCCGGCGGCCGGATCCGTACGCCGGGAGGGTCGCGGCGCGCGCGAGCGGGTCCCGCCGGGGCCGCGCCTGATTCCCGCCGTGCTGACGGCGTGGTACACACAAGCGGGTCATCAACCTGTCCGCCAGCGGGGAGTCGCCCATGTCAGCAACGCGACGCCAGGTCCTGGGAAGCGCCGCCGCCGTCGGGGCGGGGATCGCCTTCACCGGATCGCTCTTCGACCTGTTCACCGGTACGGACTCCGCCCACGCCGCGGCCGGCGGCCGGGGCGGGTACGGTCCCCTCGTGCCCGACCCCGACGGCCTGCTCGACCTGCCGAAAGGTTTCCGCTACCGGGTGCTGTCGCGTGAGGGCGAGCCCATGCCCTCGGGCCGGGGACCGGTCCCCGGCAACCACGACGGCATGACCGCGCTGCCCGGCCCGGCCCCCGGCCGCGTGCGCCTGGCGCGCAACCACGAGAACCGCCACGACGCCCCCCGCCGCGTCCCCGCCGTGCGCGGGCTGACGTACGACCCGCGGGGCATGGGCGGCTGCACCGTGCTGGAGCTCTCCGGCGGCGACCGCGTACTGGACGAGCGGGTGGGCATCGCGGGCACCGCTGTGAACTGCGCGGGCGGCCCGACCCCCTGGGGAACCTGGCTGACCTGTGAGGAGACCGAGGACGGGGCCGGCTCCAACGGCTACACCAAGGACCACGGCTTCGTCTTCGAGGTCGGTCTGCGCCCCGGTCACCGCACCGTCCCCGAACCGCTCACCGCGATGGGCCGCTTCCAGCACGAGGCCGTCGCCGTCGATCCGCGCGAGGGCGTGGTCTACGAGACCGAGGACGCCTTCGACCACCCCTTCGGCCTGTTCTACCGCTTCCTGCCGCACCGGCCCCGCGGCGGCTTCGACTCGCTGCGCGCGGGCGGGAGGCTGGAGGCCATGCGGGTGCCCGGCGTCCCCGACCTGTCGGCCGTCACCGAGCCGGGCACGCGCTTCGACGGCGTCGAGTGGCTGCCGGTGCCCGATCCAGTGGCGAAGCGGACGCCCGTCCGCCTGCAGGACTTCGGCCGCGGCGGCGTCACCCACGCGCAGAAGCTGGAGGGCTGCTACTGGGGCAGTCACCGGGGCGAGGGCGCGGTGTACTTCGTCTCCAGCTACGCGCGCGGCTCCGAGGGTTCGGCGGCCGGACACTCCGGCCAGGTGTGGCGGTACGAGCCGGGCCGCCGCCGGCTGACGCTGGCGGTGGTCTTCGGGCCGGACACCGGGGTGGACACCCCCGGCGACTCCCCGGACAACATCTGCCTCGCCCCGGGCGGCGGTCTGATGGTCTGCGAGGACGGCGGCGGCGAGCAGCACGTCTACGGCCTCACCCGCCACGGCGAGGTCTACGCCCTGGCGCGCAACGCCCAGAACACCGGCACCGCGCGGGAGCCGGCGTACGGCGAGTTCGCGGGCGTCACCTTCTCGCCCGACCGCCGCACCATGTACGTCAACTGCTACGACCCGGGAACCACGTTCGCCGTCACCGGGCCCTGGTGCCACTGAGGCGGGCGGGGCCGGGGTCCGGCCGGGACCGACCGGGGTCAGCCGGTGACCGCCTCCCGCCGCAGGAAGGCCAGGCGGGCGCGCTTCTCCGGGAGGCTGACCTGCGGCAGCCCGACCGCGGGGAGCACGATCTCGGGCCCCCGCTCGAACCCGGTCCGCAGCATGCGCGCGATCGCCTTCTCGTTGCGGGCGTCCGGCTCGACGACGATCCGGCGCCAGTCCGGGTCGGCCAGGAGGTACTCCAGGATCGCGGCGGCCAGGCGGCCGGTGAACCCGGTCTCGCCGGCGCCCGCGGCGGGGGCGAGCAGCAGGTGCGCCCCGAGGTCGCCTGGCCGGACCTCGTAGCACAGCCCCACCCGGTCCTCGGCGGGGTCGTAGGTCTGGAGGAGCGCGACGGGTTCGCCGTCGCGGTGGACGAGGAAGGCGTGGTGGGTGGCGAGGGTGTCCATGTGGGCGTAGACCTCGCGGACCTCCCTGACGTCCATCGAACCCATTCCCCAGAACACGGCGCGCTCCTGGGTGGCCCAGCCGTGGATCAGGGCGGCGTCGCGCTCCGGGTCCACGGGGGTGATCCGCACAGTCCCGAAGCCCTCGACGGCCCGCTCGTGGACAGGTCCGCGCGGAGGGGCGGTGGTGTGGGAATCGGTCGGGACGGCTGTGGCACCGGTGGGTCTGGACACGTTCTCTCCGAAAGGGACGAGCTGGGACGGACAGGTTCGAACAGGGGTGCCACGAACACCCCTTGGCCGTCAGGTTAGGCTAACCTAATCAAAATGACGGCTGTCCGGGGGCACCCCGGGACCGGGGAGGAGAGACCGTGGGGCATGGCTGGGAGGGCGTGGTCCTCAAACTGCTGCGAGGCAGGGACTTCGAGTTCACCGTGACCGGAACCGAGCAGGTCACCGAGCACTACCTGAGGATCCGGATGACGGACGGCGGGATGCTCGCCTCGACCGGCGTCCACCCGACGATGTGGGTCCGCCTCTGGTTCGAGAGCGGGGGCAAACCGCACCAGCGCGCCTACACCCTGGTCGATCCCGACCCCGAGGCCGGTACGTTCGCCCTGGAGTTCGCGCTGCACGAGGGCATCGCCTGCGACTGGGCGCGCGGCGCACGGCCGGGCGACACGATCGAGGCCACCGTCCAGGGCACGGGGTTCGCCGCGCCGTCGCCCGAGCCCTCCCGGCTCCTGGCCGTCGGCGACCCGGCGTCCCTGCCGGCCGTCAACTCGCTGCTGGACGCCTTCCCCGGCACACCCGCGACCGTCTGGTTCGAGACCGCGCACCCGCAGGACGCCGAGCTGCCGCTGCGGCTCCGGTCCGGCCGGCACGAGGTGCGATGGGTCCCGCGCCGGGACTTTGGCGCCCACCTGGTGGCGGAGGTGACCGCGGAGCTGCCGAAACTGCTGGAGGACGAGCGGGCACCTTACGTCTGGATCGCCTGCGACACCGCCACGACGCGCGCCCTCGCCTCCCACGCGCGCAGGGAGCTGGGGGTTCCGAAGGACAGGGTGCACGCGCTGGGCTACTGGCGCGCGACCTGACGCACAGTCCCGCGCACGGGCGGCGTGCGGGCGTCACCCGGGCCGGGGGCGGCGGTAGTCCGACGGGAGCAGCACCCCGCGCGGCCGTCCCGGATCGTCGTTACGTTCCGATCATGACCGTCTCCGTGCGCCGCACCGCCCGTCCTCTGACCACTCTCGCCCTGGTCGCCGCCGTGACGGTGAGCTGCGCGGGTCCGGGTGGCGACACCACCCGGACCGACGCGTCCCCGGCCGCGCCCTCCTCGCCCGCGGCCTCGGAGAGAGCTTCCGGGAAGGACGGCTTCTCCGCCTCCCCGCGCTCCTCCCTCTCCCGCCCCGAGGGCGACGACGAGGCCGCCTCGCCCCCGTCCGGGCGCTACGCCACCCTGCCCGCCTCCATCAGCGGCCGGGTTCCCGTCTTCCGGCACGGCCCGCGCGCCGAGGACGCACGGGCCGACGGCGAGAACCGGGAGAAGCGGGAGAGGGCCGGGAAGAGCGGCGACGAGGAGGACAAGGTCGTGGCGCTGACCTTCGACGCCGCACTGTCCGCCGAGGACACAGAGGACACAGAGGACGCCGAGAACGCCGAGAACGCCGAGAACAGCGAGAACACAGAACGCGCCGGGGAGGACGGTGAGCGCCACGACAACCCCGGCCTGATCTCCGCCCTGCGCCGCGAGAAGGTCCCCGCGACCGTCTTCATGTCGGGCCTGTGGGCGCAGACCTACAAGCACCAGGCACGCGCCATCGGCCGCGACGACCTGTTCGAGGTCGGCAGCCTCTCCCACTCCCACCGCGCTTTCACCGACGACTGCCGTGACCTCCCCGCGCTCGCGCCCGACAAGCGGCTCGCGGATGTCCTCAAGGGGCGGAAAACGATCCGCGCGGCGGGGGTGAAGAACCTGACGCCCTACTTCCGCTTCCCCGGCGGCTGCTTCGACGACCGCTCCCGGCGGGCGATCGCCCCGGCGGAGGTGACGGCGGTGGCCGGCGACGTGGTCGCGCCGGACGCCGGGGAGAAGGACCCGGAGAAGGTGGCAGAACGGGTGCTGAAGGACGTCAGGCCGGGCTCGGTGGTGATGCTGCGCTGCGACCGCGAGAAGGCGCCGGCCACAGAGAAGGCCGTGCGCCGGATCGTCCCGGAGCTGAGGGAGCGCGGATACCGCCTCGTGCGCGTCTCGGAGATGATCGCCTCGGCCGTGGGCCGGGACTGAAGCCCCGCCCCCGGGCGCGCCCGTCCGGGTCCGTTCAGCAGGAGCAGGCGACGCGTTCGGCCTCGTGCCACTCGCACACCGGGCACAGCGTCGCGCCACGCGTGCTCGCCGGGTACTCGGCCGGCTCGCCGCACTGCACGCACACGGCCCGCTCCTCTCGTCCGGCGCCGCCCCCGGCGGCCCCGGCCTCTCGGACGGCCCTCGTTCCGGGCGCCGTCCAGCCGGATACGATCTCCATACCGCCGAGGGTACTCCCGGCCCCACCCGGCCGTGACCTCGTACGAAAGCGGGTGCGAACGCCCCGGCGGCGGCTGGCACACTGGCCCCGTGAGTACCTCCGACGTCCCCTCCACCGGACCCGCCCCAGACCCCGCCGCCGCCCGCGAGGCGTCCGCCCGGGACGCGGCCCCGCAGTACGTCCTGCCGCTCGTCGTCCGGATCGAGCGGTCCGCTCCCCCCGGCCCGCCCGCGCGTACCGACGCGCTCGAGACGGCGGCGCGCGCGGTGCTGGTGGTGCTGTCGGACGAGCGCACGACGGACCCCGGCGGCGAATGGCACCAGGCGGTGCGCGGCTGGCAGGACGGGCGCATCCGCAAGGTGGTGCGCCGGGCGCGCGGCGCGGAGTGGCGGCGGGCCCGCGCCCTGCCGGGCGCCACGGTGACCGGC
>NZ_JAJFAU010000201.1:6021-6746 GCF_022614595.1 Streptomyces sp. CNQ085 | reverse complement strand
CGCTCCAGCGCCCGACGGGCCTGGCGGCGGGCCTGGCGCGCGGTCTGGGCGCGCGGGTCGAGGTACCAGTAGGCCACGTCGCTGGGCGGGCCGCCCGCGTTCCGCCACGCGCTCGCCTTCCCGGCGATGCTCCAGGCCGCGGCCGCGGTCCTCGACTTCCTGCCCGTCCCCGGCCTGGACGGCTACGGCGTCGTCGAGCCGTGGCTCTCGGCCGGGACCCGCCGCCAGGTGGAGCCCTTCGCGCCCTTCGGCCTCCCGGCGGTCTTCGCCTGCCTGTGGATCCCGGAGGTCGACGCCGTCTTCCGGAACGGCGTCGACGCCGTGGTGGGGGCCCTGGGCATCTCCTGGCAGGAGGTCTCCCACGGGGCGCGGTACTTCCGCTTCCGGGAGGGCGAGCCCCGGAACGTCCTCATCCCCCGTTGACGCCGTTCACCTCGGACGCGGCCCGCTCCAGCCTGGCGCGGCGCACGTAGTACCAGGCCATGTTGGACGACAGTCCGGCCAGCAGGACCCAGACGATCCCCACCGGCCAGGCCCCCCTCACGAAGGAGACCACCGCCGCGACGACGGCGAGGCCGCAGACGACCAGGGCGAACAGGGGCAGTCGTCGGGGCGGGGACGAGGGGGCCATGGGGTCGGGCTCCAGAGGGGTTGCGGCGTTACGACGCCCCCCATTGTCCCCCATCCGCCCCCGTCCGCCCTGTCGCCCCCGCGCCGGGGGCGAC
>NZ_JAJFAU010000201.1:0-6011 GCF_022614595.1 Streptomyces sp. CNQ085 | reverse complement strand
GTACATCACGGCCGCAGCCACGCCCCACAGGGCGGTGACGATGAGTGCCGCCCAGCCCCTGTCGCCCCCGCGCCGGGGGCGACAGGGCGGACCCGGTGGCCGGCCCCGCCTGCCCGGCCGCGTTCAGAGGTCGGTGAGCCGCACACCCGCGTGCGCCCTGTACCGGCGGTTGACCGAGATCAGGTTGGCCACCAGCGACTCCACCTGGTGCGCGTTGCGCAGCCGGCCGGCGAACACACCGCGCATCCCCGGGATGCGCCCCGCCAGCGCCTGGACGATCTCGCAGTCGGCCCGCACCTCCCCCAGCACCATCACGTCGGTCTCGATCTCCTCGACCTCCGGGTCCCGGAGCAGGACGGCCGACAGGTGGTGGAAGGCCGCGGTCACCCGCGAGTCGGGCAGCAGGGCGGCGGCCTGCTGCGCGGCACTGCCCTCCTCGGGCTTCAGCGCGTAGGCGCCCTTCTTGTCGAAGCCGAGCGGGTTGACGCAGTCCACGACGAGCTTGCCCGCCAGTTCCCCGCGCAGGCTCTCCAGGGTGGCGGCGTGCCCTTCCCACGGCACCGCGACGATCACCACGTCGCTGCGGCGGGCGCACTCGGCGTTGTCGGCGCCCTCCACGCCCTGGCCCAGCTCCCCGGCCGCGGCCCGCGCCCGCTCGGCCGTCCGCGAGCCGAGGATCACCTTCTGGCCGGCTCGGGCCAGCCGGTACGCCAGGCCGCGGCCCTGGTCGCCGGTGCCGCCCAGCACACCGACCACCAGGCCGGAGACGTCCGGCAGTTCCCAGGGGTCCTTGGCGGGGGCCTTCTTCGGGGTGTCCGCGGAAGCATCGTTCGAGGTCATGTTCCGATCCTGCCAGGGGCCCGGCGGGCGGGCACGGCCAGGGTTCACCGGCGGGCGGGCTGTCCGGGCACGAGCGCTCCGGGCACGGGCGGGCCTCCCCCGCGCACCGTCACTCCGTCTCGGTCCCGTCCTTCGCGGCGGGGTCCTTCGGTTCGTTCCAGCGCGGGTCGTTCTCCCACCGCTCGTTGCGCTCGCGGGCCGTGTCCATCGCCTGCTCGGCCTCGGCGCGGGTGGCGTAAGGGCCCAGGCGTTCCCTGGCCGGGCACTGGGGGCCCTCCTCGACCGTGTGGTGGGACAGGCAGTAGAACCACTCGCCGGACTCGCCGGTCGCCTTGCGCTTGAACAGTGCCATGTGATCCATGCTGCCCCGCCGGGGCATCACCTATCACGGTTAGACTCGCGCACATGTCTGGCCAGTCGCTCCTCGTTCCCGGCACCGTCTCCCCGCACCGCGGCGTGCCCGTCTCGATCCCCCGCCCGGAGTACGTGGGCAGGGACGCCCCGACGCCGTACACCGGTCCCGAGGTGCAGGATTCCGAGACGGTCGAGAAGATGCGGACCGCGGGGCGGATCGCCGCCCGCGCCATGGCGGAGGCCGCGCGGCACATCGCTCCCGGCGTGACCACCGACAAGCTCGACGAGGTCGCGCACGAGTACCTGTGCGACCACGGCGCCTACCCCTCGACGCTGGGGTACCGGAAGTTCCCCAAGTCGCTGTGCACCTCGGTCAACGAGGTCATCTGCCACGGCATCCCGGACTCCACCGTCCTGCGCGACGGCGACATCGTGAACCTGGACGTGACGGCGTACATCCACGGCGTGCACGGCGACAACAACGCCACCTACCTGTGCGGGGAGGTGGACGAGGAGTCACGGCTGCTGGTGGAGCGGACACGCGAGTCGCTGAACCGCGCGATCAAGGCGGTGCGGCCGGGCCGGCAGATCAACGTCATCGGCCGGGTCATCGAGTCGTACGCCAAGCGCTTCGGGTACGGGGTGGTGCGCGACTTCACCGGGCACGGCATCAACAGCTCGTTCCACTCCGGGCTGATCATCCCCCACTACGACGACCCGCGGGCGACGACGGTGATGAAGCCCGGCATGACGTTCACCATCGAGCCGATGCTGACGCTGGGCACCCACGAGTGGGAGATGTGGGAGGACGGCTGGACGGTGGTGACCAGGGACCGCAAGCGCACGGCCCAGTTCGAGCACACCCTGGTCGTCACCGATTCGGGCGCCGAGATCCTGACACTGCCCTGACCATTTTCCGACAAGCTGTCGGCAAGACGTTGACTTGCCGGTGCGGTCGGCGAGAATCGGTCGGGCCGGGCGGTGTCCCCGCGGCCTCCGCGGTACCCGCCCTCTCATACCGTCTGTTCCCCGGAGGCCCGCCTTGGTCGCGTCCGCCACGACTCCGTTCTCCGTCCTCATCCGCGAGACGTCCCGGCAGCAGCACACGGAGGCGGAGGGTTCCGCGTTCATGGGCGCCCTGCTGGGCGGCGGGCTGGGGGTGGATGCCTACCGGCGCTACACCGAGCAGCTGTGGTTCGTCTACCGCGCCCTGGAGGGCGGGGCGCGGGACCTGGCCGGTGATCCGGTGGCGGGACCGTTCCTGCGGCCCGAGCTGGCCCGCACCGCCGCCCTGGAGCGCGACCTGACCCATCTGCACGGCGGGGAGGGCTGGCGCGGTTCGCTGGTCCCGCTGCCGGCGACGGCCGCGTACGCCGGGCGGATCGCCGATCTGGCCCGCCGGTGGCCGGGCGGCTACGTCGCCCACCACTACACCCGTTATCTGGGGGATCTGTCCGGTGGCCAGATCATCCGGGGCAAGGCCGAGAAGGCCTGGGGCTTCGCGTGCAAGGGCGACGGTGTGCGCTTCTACGTCTTCGAGGGGATCGGCAACCCCGCCGCGTTCAAGCGCGAGTACCGGGCGGCGCTGGACGCGGTGCCGGCCGACGATCTGGAGAAGCAGCGGATCGCCGAGGAGTGCCGTCACGCCTTCGCGCTGAACACCGCCGTCTTCCGCGAACTGGGCGAGGAGTTCCCCCTGAGCGCCTGACGGTCGCGGAACCGGTTCCCGTCACACCCCTTGACGCGGCATCGGCGGCGTGGAGTACCCGGACATGGTCGAGGGCCTCGCCGCGACCGCGAAGGAGGCCACCGTCCACGGCGGCTCCGGTGGCCCGGCCCCCTCCCGTCGCCCGGCCCCCGCGGGGCACCGGTAGGGTTCGGGCCGGAAAGCCTCGTGACGGTCCGGGAGGGGTCGAGGAGAGTGCGGACGAAGGCGCGCGGGCTCAGGCGTGCGATGGCGTCGGCGGCGGTGCTGGCCGCTCTGGCGGCACTGCCGGGCTGCGTCACGGTGCACGGCGAGAGGGCCGTGGTCCCGGCGGTGACCGAGGCGGAGGCGGCGAAGGTCCTCGACCACTTCACCGGGACCAACAACGAGGCCAACCGCACCAACGACGCCGCCCTGAACGCCACCATCGAGACGGGCGCGCTGGGCGCCGTCGACCAGGCCGGGCTGCGGGCCCGCCGGATCGTCCACCCCGGCGGCGACCCCGACCACCAGGACCTGGAGCTGACCGACGCCCGCTTCCTGATACCGCGGCAGGCGGGCTGGCCGAAGTTCTTCGTCGCCGACACCGCCTCCAGTCAGAGTCCCGGCAAGCGCTGGCTGCTGGTCTTCACCCGCGGCGGCGTGGAGGAGGGCTGGAAGGCGTCGTACCTGTCGGTACTGGAGTCCTCCGCGGTGCCGGAGTTCGCCGAGGACGGCGAGGGCCACGTCGAGGCCGTCCCCTCCGGCGAGTCGGCCCGGCTGGCCGTCGCGCCGAATGACCTGGGGAAGACGTACACGGACTATCTGCGCGAGGGCGGCGACGTCTTCGCCGACGGCCCGGCCACCAGCGGTCTGCGCCAGGAGCGCGGGAAGACGGCGGCGAACCCGGGCGCGCGCACCCAGTGGGCCGACCTCCCGGCCCGGGACGCCCGGTTCGCGCCGGTGGGGCTGCGCACCGAGGACGGCGGGGCGCTGGTCTTCTTCACCACGCACCACCAGATGCGGCAGACCGTGCCCCAGGGCTACAAGCCACAGATCAAGGACCCCTACGTCAAGGCCCTGCTGGAGGGCACGCCGCAGCAGTCGGTGACCTACGTCCGCCTCGGCCTCCAGACCGCGGCCGTGCCTCCCGCCGGCGCCGACGACCCGGGGATCAGGCTGGTCTACCGCCTCCAGCGCCTGACGAGCGCCAAGGGCGACTGAGAGGGAACAGCCGTTCACATCACAGTCCTCCCACGGGATTGATCTCTTCATCGCCGCACTGGTAAAAGGTTCCTCGCTCCGGATTCCGGCAGCCAAAGCGGCGTTCCCCTCTGCTGCGCGGGCACCCGCCACCCGCGGCCCGGGACGTCCTTGCGATGCTCCCGGCGTCGGGCAAACGACACGTTCGAGTACACCCGTTGCGTCGTGACGGAGGCTCTGCTCACAGTACTCACCCCGGGCTTCCCGCGCCGTTCCCCGCGCCTTCCGCCAGGCCCGGGTGCCTTCGAGAATGTCTGTGGACGCGCACGAGGAACTCCGCGCACATCCACGGTGACGCATCGAACCGAAGGAGAGAACCGATGGGAGTTTCCAGGACGACGATGGCCACCGTGACATCGGCGGGCCTTCTCGCAGCCGCCTTCTCCGGCCCTGGGACCGCCGGGCACCGCCGCTCCCGGCCGGTGCGTCGTCGCTCAGGTCCGGAACGCGGCCGCGCGCCGGGCTGACCGCGACGGCGGGCGGCGGGCGGCGATCCCAGCGGTGGGTGACCGACACCGCGCGGGAGCACACCACCGTGGCGAACGGCGAGTTCGAGAACTTCGTCCTCCAGGGCAACGGCCGGGACACGCGGGTGACCCTCGTCGGGGAGGGCGGGGAGCACCACCGGTACGCGGCCGTCTCCGGCCTTCTTCCCACCGCTTCCCGCACCCCCCGCCGGACCACGTGGCAGAGGAGTCAGATGACACGCTTTCGTATCCTCCCCCGGAACGAGAACCGGCGCCGAACCGGTGTCGCGGCCCGCCCGGTGCGGGCCCTCGGCGGCGCCGTGGCCGCTGTGACCCTCGCAGTCCTCACAGCAGCCGCCCACAGCCCGGACGCCGTTCGCCCTCACCTCTCCCCCGCCGGCTCCACCGCGGCCCACAGCCGGCTGACAGCGCCCGGGCACACCACCGTGGCCGCACCACCGCCGGCCGACGACGAGAGGGCGGAGGTCGTCCGTCTGGTCAACGCGCTACGTGCCGAGGCCGGCTGCTCCGCTCTCGCCCCCCATCCGGCCCTGGAGGAGGCGGCCCGGGACCACAGCGCCTCCATGGCCCGCACCGGCGAGCTCTCCCACCGCGGCTCCGGGGGACGGTCGCTGATGCGGCGTCTCAAGGACACGGGGTATGCCTGGAGCCAGGTCGGGGAGAACATCGCCTACGGCTATCCCGACGCGGCCGCTGTCGTGGCCGGCTGGATGGACAGCCCACCACACCGGCGCAACATCCTCGCTTGCGGCCACCGCGACATCGGCGTCGGTCTCGCTCACGGCCACGACACAACCTGGTGGACCCAGATCACCGGAGCCCGGCGCTGACCCACGCGGCAGGGCCGGTGACCGGCCCGGGGTTCTCCACCCCTCGCGCCCCTCTCAGCCCGTCCCGGAGCGGGGCGGCACGGTCGCGCGTCAGCGCACCGGCCAGGGTGCGGTGTGGTCCGACTCCTCCTGCGGGTGCGCGGCGCACGCGTCCGTCAGCGCCTCCAGCATCGTCAGCGGGTCGGGCAGCGGCCGCTCGGGGGCGCGCAGCCAGCCCACCGCCGGTTCGGAGTCGCCGGGCAGCCGGGCGGGGGGCACGAGCACATAGCTGCCGCGGCAGTGCCACCGGAGGCCCGGGTGGTCGTCCAGGGTCTCGGGGCGGCAGTCCAGCACGCACGGCCACCACTCGTCCTCGTCCTCCGGAGTGCCCCGGGTGGCGGTGAAGAACAGCATCCGCCCCGGCCGGGGATCGGTGCCGCACACCGCCACCGGCCCGACCTCGACGCCCTCGGCCTCCAGCCGCTCCAGCGCGGCCCGCCCCGCGCCCACGGGCACGTCCAGCACGTCGTGGGTGCGGCCGGTGGCGGTGATGAAGTTGGCCGCCGGCCGGCC
>NZ_JAJFAU010000021.1 GCF_022614595.1 Streptomyces sp. CNQ085 | reverse complement strand
GGTGATACTGGACGGCACGTGGAGCCTCTGGTTGTACGGAACGTGATCTTGGTCGACTCGTTCCTGCCAGAGGCTTCATGCTGTCTGGCCTCGGGGTGCTCCCGAGGCTGGAGACACACCGCGACATCGTCACGCAGTGCAACCGTCACGTTGCCGAGAAGACTTCACTGTCACGCTCCCGCTCACCTGGTCTTCACTGGTGAGCGGGAGTGCTTTGTCGTTACGTTTTGGGGATGAGTTCGCGGGCACGCTCGTCAAGTCCGCGACAAACCGGCGCTTGCCGTACGGCCGCATCCGCCGCCACTCCGAGACGACCCGGATCCGCTTCGATGCCGGAGGCGGGCGGGTGGTCAGTCGACGAAGTGGTCGAACTCGCCGGCCTTGATGCCCTTGAGGAAGGCGTCGAGCTTGGCGGGTGTGGTGACGACGATCTCGTCGGGCTTGCTGCTCTCGCGCATGAGGACGCGATCGCCGTCCCGGGCGATCTCGATGCAGTTGGCGCCTTCGCCTTCGGAGAAGGTCGCCTTGTGCCACTCGATGGGTGTGGACATGTCGGGCTCGCCCTCCTGGGGAGTCAGTGTGTGAGATGGTCGAGTTCGCCCGCTTTGGCGCTGAGTATCAGTGCCCGCACTGCGGCGGGCGTGGTGGCGATGGTCTGCCCGGGCCGCTCACTCTCGCGGAGCCGGATTGCTCCGGCGTCGGAGCGAAGCTCCACGCAGTTGTTTCCGCCGTTCCCGCCGCAGAACGATGACTTCTGCCATGTGTTTTCCAGCATGTCCGTCCCTCTCACAAGTCGTGGATGATCCCGGCGATGAAGTCCCGCGAAATCCTGGCGCTCAGGGCGCGCCTCTCCATCTTGGAGAACATGTTCCGGTAGATGGCCAGGTGTTCCTCTGCGTCGAGGAAAACCGGTTCGAGCATCGAGTCGAGGTGCACGGTGTCGAGTTGAGGTACAGGCCCGCCCGCGTACAGCACGGCCTGGCCCGAACCGGCGAATCCGTCCGACTTGAAGGGAACCACCCGAAGCGTGAAGTTGGACCGGTCGGTCAGTTCCAGGAGACGTCTGAGTTGTGCCCGGGCTACGTCACGCCCGCCGAACCTCATGCGTAGCGCGGCTTCGTGCACCAGAGCCTCGTACTCGAAGGGACTTCCCCGATCGAGGATCTTCGCTCGCTGTACGCGGTGCCCGACTCGGGCTTCGGCTTCTTTCTTGTGCATTCGGTGGGGAGCGCCGAATTTGAAGACCGCGTGTGCGTAGTCCTCTGTCTGAGCGATGCCGGGGATGTGCGCGATTTGGTACGTGCGCAGGTAGACCGAGTGGTGCTCCAGTTCTGCCACGTCGAGGAATCCCGGATGCAGAACACCTCGGTACTCCTCCCACCACCCTCTGGTCCGGTTGGTCGCCATGGCGACGAGTGCGTCGACGTACGCCTGGTCGTCGCACCTGTACGCGCCGGCGAGGGTGCGCACCCGGTCCGCGCTGACGCCGAAGCGGGCGGTCTCGACCTGGCTGATCTTGGTGTGGTCGATGCCGAGTATCGCGGCGGCCTCGCGGGCGTTGTGCCCGGCCGCCTCCCTCATCTTGCGCAGCTCGGTGCCAAGTCGCCGTTGCCGGGCGGTTGTCACTGTCCTCGGTGGCATGGCGACAGTCTGCCCTCTTACGAGTGAAGTGGTCCAAGGGGATCCACATGGATCCTCGCGAATCGGTAGTCATGTTTATCCCGAGTGCCCTATGGTCCTCGGTAGCGCAGCGTGAACACCAGTGAACCCGCAGTGCAGTTGGCCTCCCCTGCCCGCACACCGACGCGGGCGGGGGAGGGCGGCCGAGCCACGGTGGTGGGCGCGCGTGCTCCGCAGACGAAACGCAACGAACCGCGGACGAACCGCGTTGGGAGAAGACGCAGATGACCGTGACCGCATACGGCAGACCCGCCACCGCCGTCTACCGGCTGACCGCGCCCGCCCTGCCCACCACCCCGAGAGTCGCCCGCGACGCGGTCGCGGCGTGGCTGTGCGCCGCCGGGCACCACGGGCTGCTGGACACCGCACGCACGCTGGTCAGCGACCTGGTGACGAACGTCGTCGTGCACACCCGTGTACCCCATCTGTGGGTCGGGGCCGCCGTCACGCGGCTGGGCGCGGTCGTCTCCGTGTGGGACGGGGACCAGAGCGGGGTGCCCCGCCCGCGTCACGCGGCCGAGGACGAGACCGGCGGGCGCGGGCTGTTCCTGGTGGAGGCGCTCAGCCACGCCTGGGGCGTGAGCTGGACCGGCGGGGCGGAACCGGCCGGGAAACGGGTCTGGTTCGAGCTGCGCGCCTCGCGCGAGGGGCCGTGAGCGTGATGGACTTCACCGCTCTGTGCCTGGGTGCGCTGATCATGACCGTCAGTGCGGCGCTGACCGGCTTCGCCGTGGCCGCGGCCCGCACCTGCGGCGGCGTCGGCGGTGTGTGGTGCGAGGTCACCGTCCTGGACGCCGACACCCACCGCGAGTGGCTGCTCGACTGCCACCGGGCCCGCAGTCCGCGTCAGGCCCTGCGCTGGATACGCGCCCGGGCCCCGCGCCTGGCCGACCGCATCGACCCGCCCCCGGACGCGTCCTGGGCCGCGCCCGGCACCATCCGCCCGTACGAGCCCGGCCGCCCGTACGAGCTGTACGACCCCGGCGGGCCAGACCCGGCCGCTGTCCTGCGTCACCGCCCCTTGGAGGGAATCGCGCACCGCGACGCCCTGCGGGTCCTGGAGGACGGCGGCCTCTACGTCCTGACCGCGCCGGACGGGGACGGCCTGCGCTACCGGCTCTCCGCCCGCGCCCTGCGCCGGAACCCTCCGGGCTGGACCGGCCGGGTCGGCAGACCCAGCCGGTCCAGCCCGTCCGGCAGGGCGGCCGTCACCAGCGGACCGCTCTGAAGTCCACCGGTGGGCAGACGCCGTCGGCCCGGTCGCGCGGCTCGCGCGGCACGACCGGGCGCCCGCCCTCCTCGCCTGTCAGGCCGGGCGCGAACTGCCGCGCCACATCGCAGTTCGTGCACCGCCCGTCCACCCGCCAGCCGCTGCTCGCCCATGTCCGCTCCCCTCCTCCCTCCTCGGCGCGTCCGCCTGCCGGACGCCCGCCCCCAGGGGTATTCCACGCACCGCGGCCGGGGGAAGGGGACGGAGGTCCCGCGAAACCGGGGGGCAGTCCGGTCGTTGGCCTGTACGGGCCTGGGCCGTGGCCGGAAAACCGGCTTACGGCGGCCGTCGGGCGGAGATAACCCAGAGGGGGATTCCGCCCCCCGAAGTGAAGGGGGAGCCATGACCATGACATTATTCTCCGATGAGCGCACCGGGGCGGGCCTGTCCCTGGACAGGCCCGAGGACAGGTTCCCGCTGGACCGGGGAGCCGCCCCGGAGCTGCCGGATCTGACGGGCCACCGGGGCCCGGCGCCGCTGGCCTTCCGGTTCCTGACCGCCACCACCGGTTCGGGAGGTGTGCTGCCGCAGGACATCGCCTATGACGAGGAGACCCAGACCGGTGTCTACCAGGGTCTTCCGCCGGGGGTGTTCATGACCAAGAACCCGCCGAAGACCTTCGGCCCCACCGAGCCCACCGGCCAGATGGACGCGCCGGACGATCCGGGCCCGAGTGACGACTGACGGCCGGTGACCGACGACGGACGGCCCGGGACGACCGCGCCCGGGAGGATCCTGGTGCTGGCGGGCCGCTTCGACCCCACCGCGGACCTGGTGGTCGAGGAGCTGAACCGGCGTGCCGTACCCGTCTTCCGCACCGATGTCGCGGACTTCCCGCTGGGGCTGTCGCTGGCCGCGCGCCTCGGCGGGAGGACCGGGGAGGGCGGACGGACCGAGGAGGGCGGGCACGCGGCCGGGAAGGCGTGGAGCGGCACACTGCGCACCGGGCGCCGGACGCTGGACCTGCGGGACGTGCGCAGCGTCTACTACCGCAGGCCCGCCCGCCCCCGCTTCCCCGACGGGATGTCGCCCGACGCCCGCAGGGTGGCCGAACGGGAGGCCCGGCGGGGCTTCGGCGGGCTGCTGGCGGCGCTGCCGGTCCGGTGGCTGCCGCCCCCGGGCCTGGCGGCCGACGCCGAGTACAAGCCGCTGCAACTGCGCGTCGCGGCCGAGTCCGGGCTGTCCGTGCCGCGCACGCTGATCACCAACGACCCCGGCGCGGCGGGGGAGTTCGGCGAGGAGGTCGGCGGACGGGTGGTGTTCAAACCCTTCACCCCCGTGCGCGGCACCGTCGGCGGGAGGTCGGCGGCCGTCTACACCAGCATCGTCGGCCCCGCAGAGCTCGGCCACCCGGACATCGCCACCACGGCGCACCTGTTCCAGGAGTGGGTGCCCAAGGCGTACGAGGTGCGGCTGACGGCCGTCGGCGGGCGGCTGTTCGCCGCCGAGATCCACGCGGACTCGCCGGCCGGACACGTGGACTGGCGCAGCGACTACGGCAGTCACAGATACCGGCTGTGCGAGCCGCCGCCGGCCGTCGCGGCAGGAGTACGCCGGATGATGGACACCCTCGGCCTGCCCTACGGCGCGTTCGACTTCGTCGTCACCCCCGAGGGGCGATGGTGCTTCCTGGAGATCAATCCGAGCGGGCAGTTCGGTTTCGTGGAGCAGGCGACCGGGCTGCCGATCACGGCCGCCGTCGCCGACTGGCTGGAAGGGAAAGGGATGTGAGAGCGCACGGGGGCGACGAGCGTGAGGAGCGCGCGGAGCACGCGGAGCTGGCCGAGGCGCGGGTCGGCATGGTGCGGCGGATGGACGAGGGCGGTGTGGTGCTCTCCTCGCGGCTGGCCGAGGTCTTCCTGGACGTGCCGCGCCACCGGTTCGTCCCGGTGTTCTACCGCCGGGACGGCGAGCGCTTCCTGCCCTGCCGCCGCGCGGACGGGGACACCGGGCAGTGGACGGCGCGGGTGTACGCGGACGACTCCCTGATCACCGAGGTGGACGGGCTCCACGCGGAGGACGCGGGGGAGCGGGCCGTCACGGGCGTGCCCACCTCCTCCTCGACCGCGCCGAGCCTGATGGCCGACATGCTCGACGCGCTCGACGCCGGGCCGGGCGCGCGGGTGCTGGAGGTCGGCACGGGCACCGGCTACAACACGGCGCTGCTGTGCCGGCTGGCGGGTGCGGGGAACGTGGTGACCGTGGACGTCTCCGAACGCCTCACCGCCGCGGCGCGGAAGCGGCTGGACGGCCTGGGGCTGTCACCGGTGGTGGAGACGGCCGACGGCGCGGCGGGCGCCCCGGGGCACGCGCCGTTCGACCGGATCATCGCCACCTGCTCGGTGCGGCGCGTGCCCGCCGCCTGGACCGACCAGTGCGCGGTGGGCGGGATCATGGTGGTCCCGCTCAAGGGGACGCTGGCCGGAGGGGTGCTGGCCCGGCTGACCAAGCTCGCGGACGGTACGGCCGCCGGACACCTCCTGCACACCCCGGCGGCCTTCATGCCGCTGCTGTCCGGCCCCCGGCCGGTGCCGCCCCCGGCCGGGGCGGAGGGCGGGCGGAGCCGGGAGACGCCGCTGTCCGGCAGCGTGCTGGACGACTGGACGTTCTCCTTCTTCGCCCAGCTCCACCTGGGGCCCGTCGTCGAACGCGAGTACCGCCGTGCCGCCGACGGCACCCGCACCACCGTCCTGTACGACCCCGCCGACGGCTCCCGCGCACGGGTGACCGACCACGGGGACGGGCGCGCCGGCGCGGCGGTCTCCGCCGCCGGGCCCCGGGACCTGTGGGCGGTGGTCGAGCGCGCCCACCGGCGGTGGCGGGAGCTGAACCGGCCCCGCCGCGAGTGGTTCACCGTCCGCGTCACGCCCAGGGGCCAGACCGTGTCCTACACCTCCCCCGACGGCCGCACCCATACCTGGGAGCTGTGAGCTTCCGGGCGTGGCGGAGGCCGTGCACCGTGTGGTCCTCGTCATGCCACCGACCGTAGGAACGGTCCCCGGCCATCCGGCGCGCCCCGGCTTCCCAACCGGCCAGCACGTCACCGCATTCTCCGGGCGACCTGCGGTCAGATCAGAAGAGGCTGTTGTGCTTGGCCCAGGTGATGAAGCCCCCGCGGGGAAACGGGTAGCGAATGCCTGTGTCCAGAAGGGCGTCGACGAAGGCGGTCGCGGCATACTCGGTGACCCGGCCATCCTTGACCGACTCGGCGACGACACGCAGAGAACCCCACACCTGGAGGCCGGCGTTGGGCGCGGCGAGCCGCTCGGCGGCGTCCTCCCTCTCCAGGAGCCTGGCGCCCTCGCGCCAGAACTCCACCTCGCAGGCGTACCGCAGATCGCCGAGCAGCTGGCCGGAGGGGTCCAGCAGTAACTCGCCGAAGCGGATGCACGGGCACGGGCACACGGCGAAGCGGTGCCCACCCGCCGGGACGGAGGGGCACCGCTTACGTGTACGGGGCGGACGGTCCGGGGCCGGTCCGGGCTACGCGCCCTTGGGCTCCTCCAGGCGCGGGAAGAGCACCGGGCCCTTGGTGACCCGAGTGCCGGCCGGGAGCAGGCCCCAGGCGCCGGCGTCCTGGACGCGCTGGTCGGCCAGGGCGCCCAGCGCGGGCTCCGCCCCCAGCGAGTCCCACAGCAGGCCGGAGGTGCGCGGCATCACCGGGTTGAGCAGAACGGCGCAGGCGCGCAGCGACTCGGCGGCGGTGTAGAGGATCGTCGCCAGCCGCTCCTGGGCCTCGGGCGAGGTGTCCTTGGCGACCTTCCACGGCTCCTGCTCGGTGAGGTAGCCGTTGACCTGCTTGACGAAGTCGAAGACCGCCGCGATGCCGCCCGCGAAGTCCAGCTCGTCGCCGATGCGCCGGTCGGCCTCGGCCACGGCCCTGGCCATGCCGTCCCGGATCGCCTGCTCGGCCTCGCCGTCGGCCTTGGACTCCGGCAGCAGCCCGTCGAAGTACTTGTTCACCATGGCGGCCAGGCGGGAGGCGAGGTTGCCGTAGTCGTTGGCCAGCTCGCTGGTGTAGCGGTGGGTGAAGTCCTCCCAGGAGAAGGAGCCGTCCTGGCCGAAGGCGATGGCGCGCAGGAAGTACCAGCGGTAGGCGTCCACGCCGAAGTGCTCGGTGAGGTCCTGGGGCTTGATGCCGGTCAGGTTGGACTTGCTCATCTTCTCGCCGCCGACCATCAGCCAGCCGTGCGCGGCGACCTTCCCCGGCAGCGGCAGGCCCTGCGCCATCAGCATCGCGGGCCAGATCACCGCGTGGAAGCGGAGGATGTCCTTGCCGACCAGGTGGACGTCGGCGGGGAAGGTCTCGTCGAACCTGGCCTGGTCGGAGCCGTAGCCGACGGCGGTGGCGTAGTTCAGCAGGGCGTCGATCCACACGTAGATCACGTGCTTGTCGTCCCAGGGGACCTTCACGCCCCAGTCGAAGGTGGAGCGGGAGATCGACAGGTCCTCCAGACCCTGCCGGACGAAGTTCACCACCTCGTTGCGCGCCGACTCGGGCTGGATGAACTCCGGGTGCCGCTCGTAGTGCTCCAGGAGTTTGGGCCCGTACTCGGAGAGCTTGAAGAAGTAGTTCTCCTCCTTGAGGACGTCCACCGGCTTGCGGTGGACGGGGCAGAGCTTCTGGCCGGCCCACTCCCCCTCGCCCTCCAGCAGGTCGCCGGGGGCCTTGTACTCCTCGCAGCCCACGCAGTACGGGCCCTCGTATGAGCCCTGGTAGATCTCGCCCTTGTCGTACAGGTCCCGCACGAACTCCTGGACGCGGGCGGTGTGCCGCTGCTGCGTGGTGCGGATGAAGTCGTCGTTCGCGATCTCCAGGTGCTCCCAGAGGGGCTTCCACGCCTCCTCCACGAGCCTGTCGCACCACTCCTGGGGGCTGACCCCGTTGGCCTCGGCGGTGCGCATGATCTTCTGACCGTGCTCGTCCGTGCCGGTGAGGTACCACACCTTCTCGCCGCGCTGGCGGTGCCAGCGGGTGAGCACGTCGCCTGCGACGGTCGTGTAGGCGTGGCCCAGGTGCGGAGCGTCGTTGACGTAGTAGATGGGGGTCGTGACGTAGAACGCCTTCGCCCCCCGCTGCTCTTTTCCAGTGGCCGCCATGGGAGAAATCCTAACGGTCCGGGGCCGCGTCGCCGGTCCGGATACCGCCGTGCGCGGGGGCGCCGGGAGGGCCGGGCCAAGGGCGCGGGAGGGCCGCGGTACGGACCGGCGGGCACCGGTGGCAGCGGTGCGGCCACGTACGGATCCGGCCACGGCGGCCGCCGGACGGCCTGCCGACTCCACGGGCCGGATTCACTCCGCGTTCATCGCGCGGTCGCCCCCCGTCGTGCCCGCGCGCCTAGCGTCCCGACACGCGTAGACACGGAGCATCCGGAGGGAACCATGCGCAAGCTGCTGCCGCTGATCGGTTCGCACCCCGGCGGGAGATCCGCCATGACCTGCCGCTACCGCTGCGGCGACGCCTGCTTCCACGAGGTGCCCAACAACAGCGGCAACGAGTACGCCGGCGACGTCATCGCCGCCGCCCTCTCCCGCCGCTCTGTGCTGCGCGCCGGCGCCGTCGTCGGCGCCACCGCCGCCGCCGGGGCGGCGGTCGGTATCGGCCAGGCGCCCGAGGCCGCCGCGAAGCCCTCCGCCGTACCGGGCAAGGGCTGGGAGAAGGAGCACGGCAAGATCCGCGGGGCGGCGCGCGGCCTGCGCTTCGCGCCCGTCGCGCCGAACACCGCCGACGCGGTGACCGTCCCCGAGGGCTACGCGCAGAACGTCGTCATCCGCTGGGGTGACCCGATCCTGCGCGGCGCGCCCGCCTTCGACCCGGAGAAGCAGAGCGCGAAGGCGCAGGCCGGCCAGTTCGGCTACAACAACGACTTCCTCACCCTGCTGCCGCTCAAGGGCGAGCGCGGGCGCCAGGTGCTCTTCGCCAACCACGAGTACACCGACGAGGAGCTGATGTTCCCCGGCTACGACGGGGACAACCCCACCCGCGAGCAGGTGGAGATCGCCTGGGCCGCGCACGGCCTGTCCGTCGTCGTGGTGGAGGAGGACCGCCGCACGGGGAAGCTCACGGCCGTCCCCCGCCACCACCTCAACCGCCGCTTCACCGCCACCAGCGAGTTCCGCCTCACCGGCCCGGCCGCCGGGTCCGACCTGCTGAAGACCTCCGCCGACCCCACCGGCACCAGGGTGCTGGGCACCCTCAACAACTGCGCGGGCGGCACCACCCCCTGGGGCACGGCGCTGTCGGCCGAGGAGAACTTCAACCAGTACTTCGGGGGCGCCGCCTCCGTCACCGACCCGGAGGTGAGGGCCAGACTGGCCCGCTACGGAATGAGCGGCGGCGCCTCGGGACGCAAGTGGGAGCGGTTCGACGACCGCTTCGACCTGACCGAGGAGCCCAACGAGGCCAACCGCTTCGGCTGGGTCGTCGAGGTGGACCCGTACGACCCCGACTCCGTGCCGCGCAAGCGCACCGCGCTCGGCCGCTTCAAGCACGAGGCCGCCGAGCCCCGCCTGACCGCGGACGGCCGCCCGGTCGTCTACATGGGCGACGACGAGCGCTTCGACTACTTCTACAAGTTCGTCTCCTCCCGGCGGATGGCGAAGGGCGACAGCCGCGCCGCCCGCGAGCACAACCTCACGCTGCTGGACGAGGGCACCCTCTACGTGGCGAAGCTGACCGGCGACAGCCCGGCCGACCAGATCGACGGCAGCGGGAAGCTCCCCTCCGACGGCGAGTTCGACGGCTCCGGCGTGTGGATCCCGCTGGCCACCGGTGACACCTCCCACGTCCCCGGCATGAGCGCCGAGGAGGTCTACGTCTTCACGCGCCTGGCCGCCGACAAGGTGGGCGCCACCAAGATGGACCGTCCCGAGGACGTCGAGCCCAGCCCGCGCACCGGCCGCGTCTACGTCGCGCTGACCAACAACTCCCAGCGCGGGGTCGGCTCCAACCCGGCCGCCGACGAGGCCAACCCGCGCAACGCCAACAGGCACGGCCAGGTGCTGGAGCTGGCCGAGCACTGGGACGACCCGGCGGCCGACGGCTTCGCCTGGCGCCTGTTCCTGGTCTGCGGCGACCCGGAGGACCCCGCCACCTACTTCGCCGGCTTCCCCAAGGACCAGGTCAGCCCGATCTCCTGCCCGGACAACCTCGCCTTCGACGCCTACGGCAACCTGTGGATCTCCACGGACGGCAACGCGCTGGGCTCCCACGACGGGCTGTTCGGCGTGGCCACGGCCGGCGAGCGGCGCGGTGAGGTGAGGCAGTTCCTCACCGTCCCGGCCGGGGCCGAGACCTGTGGCCCGATCATCCAGGACCGGCGGGTGCTGGTCGCGGTGCAGCACCCGGGCGAGGTGGACGGCGCCAGCTACGAGCAGCCCGCCTCGGCCTGGCCCGACGGGCCGGGAAGGGCGCCCCGCCCGTCGGTCGTCTCCGTCTGGCGCGAGGACGGCCGCGGCATCGGCGTCTGAGCGCGGCACGGCCCCGGCGTCCGAACGCCGGTACGGCGGTCCGGTCCGGCCCAGTCGCCGGGCCCCGCACCCGGCGCCTTCGAGCAGCACCGGCCCGGCGGAAGGGCGGCCCCCACAGCCGCCCTTCCGCCGGGCTATCGGCTGTCCTGGACCGGGCCCCACCCGGTCCCGCGGACAGCCGGGAGACCGGGGGCGGTGCGTGCCCCGGTCTCCGCCGCCTCCGGTGCGACGGCCCCGCCCGGTTCCGTCCGAACCCGCCGGGCGGGGCCGGCTCGCTCACCCCGGAGCCGGTGTCCGATCCGGGCTCAGCCCGTGTGGTGGTCCCGCTGGAGGAGCGCGGCGTGCTCCAGCACGTCCTCCATCGGGTCGTCGATCTGCCCGGTGGAGATCAGCGCGACGGTCGGCCCGTTGTGCGACCCGTGGTGTGTCTCGTCGGCCCAGGCCGGCTCGGCACCACCCGGCGGCGCGACCGCCATCACGGCGGCTCCCACCACGACCCCGCACCCGTACGCCACCCGGTTCCGCCCCACCGTGCTTCTCCTCTCGTCCCTCATCCGCTCACGGCCGTCCGCCGTCCGCCGTGCATATCTGCCGGTGAGCGGAAAAGTTACGAACGGATTGTGGCTCTGTCCTACGGCGCCCCGGGGCGCGCCCCGTCGCGCGCTCCGGGGAGCGCCCGCGTACCGCCTCCTCCCCGCGGATCTCGCGGACGGCCGGGGTGTGACCGGGCTTGCCGGCGGCTTCTTCCGGGAAGAACGGGAAGGGGGGAAGTGCGGGAGCAGGAGCGGAATTCTGTACTCCACACCCGGTGATGCCGGTGATGCCGGTGATGCTGGCGGGATTCCATCTGGCACCCTCGTGCGGCGATTCCCCGGTGTGCTGCACTGGCTGTCGGTTTGAGGGGGAGGCGGGGTGGATATGCGCCTGATGACGGCCGTGCGGGTGGGAACGTCTGTCGTCTCGGGTGTGCTGATCGGCCTGTGGGTGAACCTCTTCACCGACCAGCTCTCGGGGCACGGCTACTTGACCGCGTCGATAGGGTTGGGGTGGGGCAATTTCCCGCTGTTCCTCGGGATTGCCTCCCTGGCGGTCGGTGAGGGCTTCGTGCGGAGGCAGCAGATGCTGGAGCGGGACGATTTCGTGCAGCGCTACGAGTTGCTGCGGCTGCGGCAGCGGCGAATCCTGGAAAGCACCCTGCGGATCATGTGCGAACTCGTCTCCAGGACGTTGCGGGTGACCTGCAACGCCCGGTACTTCGTGGCCGAGCGGGACGAGGAGGGCCGCCACTATCTCCGGCAGGACCGTGATCTGGCGGTGCTGAACATCAGCATGCCGCGTGAGTACGGTTTCACCCGTATCTACGTCGACACCCCTCATATCGTGAGCGGCCAGGCGTACCGGGAGCGCGTTCCGCTCTACCAGGAGCTCCCGGTGGACCACAGCAATCTGTACGACCCGGACGTGAGCCGCATGATCGAGCCGCAGCAGAGATGGGTGCTGGCGTGCCCGGTACTCCGGCTCGACGCGGCCACCAACAGTCACGTCCACGGCCGGACGCCGCACGGCGTCATCGTCTTCTACGGCACCGAGGTCCCGTCCGGCCCCGATGTCGCCGACCGTGTCCGGGCCAGCCTCGACTACACACAGCAGTTCGCCGAACAGATGTCGCATGTTCTCAACATGCTGGAGCTTTCTACCGCATCGGAGATGGCCGGTGAAGGAGATACCGCAGGAGCTGCCTAGATCGGTCTGCTTACGGGTGACGCGCAGATGCAATGTCGCCTGCGCCTTCTGCCAGGCACCGCCCACCAGCAGAAGTGAACTGTCCGTGCGGGAGATCGGTGAGATCTCCCGCTTCTTCGCGTCCGGTGGCGCCCGGTCGGTGAAACTCGCGGGAGGTGAGCCGACGGTCCGGGAGGATCTGCCCGAGATCATCGCCGCGGTCGCCGGCGCCGGGCTCAGGCCCGTGGTCACCACCAACGGTTTCGCCGTGTCCACCCGCGCCATGGACGCCTGCGCGGAGTACGCGGGCGAGTTCAAGTTCAGTATCCACCGGCCGTCCATCGAAAACGACGATGTGCTGCGCCGAAAATCCTTCGGTGATATCGAGAGGAATCTCGCGGAGGTGGTGCGCAGGGAAATCGGATTATCGATAAATTCAGTGGTCGCTCCGGGCGGTCTGAACCTCATGGAGGAGATGGCGGCTTTCGCTTGTGAACGGGGCGCGCGAAAGATAAGTTTCATACCTGTGGTGTCCCGAGGTCGCGCCAACGGAAAACGGGAGTTCTCGTTCCGTTCCGGAGAACTGACTGAGGTCCTCCATCATGTGCGGGAATTGGCGCAGATGTACCGAGGACGTATGGACGTTCGCTGTATCGACATCAGATCCCGGGACTACTGGATCGTGGAGAACGACGGGTCGCTGTGGATCGAGCGAGCCACCGAGGACGCCGATGTGCGTATCTGCGGAAAGGAAGCCCTGATGTCCACCTGTAGCACGCGCCCCGCGGAGGCGGGATGACGGCCCGGGAGATCGAGGAGGGGATGCTGAGGTGCCTGCGGCTGGCCCGTGAGGCGGCGCTCTCCGGAAACTACGGGTTGGGGGCGGTGGTGATCCGGGACGGGGCCGTCCTCGGGGAGTCGGGCAGCGGACTCGTCCAGGGCCACGACCCGACCGCGCACCCGGAGGTGCAGGCCATCCGCCGGGCGGCCGAGCGGGTCGGCTCGCGCTACCTCACCGGCGCCTTCCTGCTGACGACGCTGGAGCCGTGCCCGATGTGCACCGCCGCCGCGATCTGGGCGAAGATGCGCGGCATCGCCTTCGGCGCCACCCAGGAGGACGCCCGGAACTGGGCGTCCGGGAATCCCGACGAGACGTTCACCTGGCGGCAGATCGACCTCCGTGCCCGCGACGTGGTCCGGGCCGGGCACCCGCGGCTGGAGGTGCGCGAGGGGGTCCGCCGGGAGGAGTGCCTGGAACTCTTCCCCCTCACCGCCCGGAAGGCCGCCCGGCAGGTCCCCTTGAGCGGGGCGGCGGGGCGCCGCTGAGGCGGGCGGTCCCGGACGTGTGCGAGCGGCCCGCCCCGCCCGGGGCGGGCCGTGGTGCGCGCGGACGTGCGCCGGGGCGTGCCGGTCAGCTCGGCCGGCCCGCAAGTCTGGGAAGGGGATCTGTCGACTTCCCGCTTTTGGTCGTGAACAGCGCGAAAGGGGCATCGGGGGAACAGAGTCGCGGATGCCTCCGGGGGAGCGGCTATGCGCGGGCGCAGTCGCGGCAGGCGCGGGCGGAGGAGGCCACCACGGTGTGGAGCACCGTGGCGAGGACGCCCGCGAGCGCGACCACCGGCCAGTTCTCCGACAGGGGGGAGGAGGCGGCGAGGGTGAGCGCGGACACGCCCAGGCAGACGCCGGCCGTCGTGCCGGTCCAGGCGGTCGCCCGGGGGAGCCGGTGCGGGGTGGGCAGCCGCCGGGCGAGGGGGCCGGTGGCTGCCAGCGCGGCGGCCGCGAGCAGCGCGGCGACGGCCGCGAACCCGGCCAGGGGGAACGCCAGCAGGCGGGCGAACCCGGGCAGTTGGCCGCCGTGCCCGGTGGCCAGGAACAGGTACCAGCAGACGGCCGGCAGCGGTGCGGCCAGGGCGACGGCCCGGGCGGTGTGACGGACCTGGGCGGCGGTCAGCTCCCGCTGACAGGAGGGCACCACCTCCGCCACGGTGCCGAACTCGCGGACGGCCTGCCGCACGGCGAGCTCGTGGGGCAGCCCCCCGGCGGCGTACGCGGCCACCGTCTCGGCGAGGCCGTCGCGCATCTCCGCCACCAGCCGGGCTCTGACACGGGCCGGGCCGCGCAGGGCGGAGGCCAGGGCCTCGGCGTACTCGTCGGCGTACTCCCCGGCGGGGCCGGGCCGCCGTCCGGGGCCGCTCATCCGGCGTGCCCGGGGTGCGGGGCGGGGTCCAGGACGGAGCCGATCGCCGCCGTGAACGACTGCCAGGCCGACCGCTCGTCGGCCAGGGCGCGCCGTCCGGCGTCGGTGAGCTCGTAGCGGCGCCGCTTCCGCTCACCGGTGGAGTCCCAGCTGCTGCGCAGCAGCCCGGTGCGCTCCAGGCGGTTCAGCGCGGGATAGACCGTGCCGGTGCGCAGTTCGAGCGCGCCCGCGCTGCGCCGCTGCACGGCGGTGATGATCGCGTACCCGTGCAGCGGTCCCGGCTCCAGCACGGCCAGCAGCAGCCCGTCCAGATGTCCGCGTACGGCGTCGGCCTTCATGAGTAGATAGCCTACTCAACGGACATGTAGGCGTGCTATATGTTGGCAACCAACATATCCGCCATCGGGGGTGAGGAGACCGCGGTGACCAAGGTGCTGCTGTCCGTGCACGTCCTGGCGGCGATCGTGGTGATCGGCCCGATCACCGTCGCCGCCTCCCTCTTCCCGCGCCACGCGCGGCAGGCCGCCGGGTCCGGGGAGCCGGGGGAGGGCAGGGACGCTTCGATCGCCGCGTTCCTGCACCGGATCTGCCGGGGCTACGCCGTCGCCGGTATCGCCGTACCGGTCTTCGGGATCGCCACGGGTGCCCGGCTCGGGGTCCTCACCGACGCCTGGCTGATCGTCTCGCTCGTCCTGACCGCGATCGCCGCGGCTGTCCTGGTCCTGGCGATCGTGCCCGGCCAGCGGCGGATGCTCCGGCCGGCGGACGGCACGGGGGCGCGTACGGCGGCGGCCAACGGGGAGACACGCTCGGCGGCGGCCCGGCTGTCCATGCTCACCGGCGCCTTCAATCTGCTGTGGGCGGTCGTCGTCGTCCTGATGATCGTCCGCCCCGGCTCCACCACGGGAGCGTGAGCGCTGTGCGCATCCTGCGGATCGCCGCCGGCGCCGAGGCCGCCACCCTGGCCGTGCTGCTGGCCAACCTGCTCACCGTCCACGCGCGGCCGGTCACCTCGCTCGCCGGCCCGCTGCACGGCACCGCTTACCTGGTCGTCATCGCCGCCGCCTGGCAGACCACGACCGCCGCCGGCGCGCGGTGGTACGCCCTCGTCCCCGGTATCGGCGGCCTGCTCGCCCTGCGCCGCCTCCGCGAGACCCCCGCTCCACCCACGACATCCGGCAACCAGGAGGAATGACATGACGGACCCCTACGAGGAACTGCCCCTGCCGCGCACCGCGCTGGCTCTGGAGGCCCTTCACCACGCGAAGCGGACCGAGCACCCGGCGATCTTCAACCACAGCCTGAGGACCTACCTCCACGGGCGCGCCTCCGGCGAGCGGCGCGGCCTGCTGCCCGGCCGCGACTACGACGACGAACTGCTGTTCCTGGGCTGCGTCCTGCACGACGCCGGGCTCACCCCGGAGGGCGACGGCGACCAGTCCTTCGAGCTCGACGGCGCCGACCTGGCCGCCCGCTTCCTCACCGAGCGCGGGGTGCCCGCCGACCGGGTCGAGGTCGTCTGGGACGCGATCGCCCTCCACCTCCACCACGACCTCGCGATGCGCAAGCGCCCGGAGATCGCCCTGGTGACGGCGGGGGCCGCGCTGGACCTCGGCATCGACGACCCGCGCGCCCTCCCGCCCGGCCACGCCGAACGCGTCCACGCCGCGCTGCCCCGTCTGCACGCGGCGGCCGTCCTCCACGACGCGATCGTCGGCCAGGCCCTCGCCAAACCGCACAAGGCCCCGCCGTTCGGCCTGCCCGGCGAACTCGTCCGACAGGCGACGGGCGCGGTCTGGCCCACCTGGGAGGAGATGGACCGGACCACCGGATGGAACGACTACGACGGCTACCGGCCGGGGAGCTGAGCGCGGACGGCCCGGTCGGCGCCGTCCCGGCGCTCTGCGCGGCCATCGGCGTCACCGGCATGGTGGGTGTGGCGACCGGGGCCGTCGCGCGGCGACTGGGCAGTCCCAGGGTCGCGGCGCTGTGCCTGGTGACGGTGGCCGCCGCGCTGGCCCTCCTCGGGCTGGCCGGCGACTCCCCGGCCGCGACGGCGGCCTCGGCGTGCGTCTTCGGCGCGGGGTACATGACCGGGTCGGCGGTGCTGGCGGTCTGGACCGCCGAACTGGTGCCCGACCGCGCGAGCGCGGCGTTCACCGGCTGCCTGGTCGTGGGGGCCGTCAGCTCGGTCGCGGCACCGGCCCTCGCCGGTGCGGTGATCCCCGGCCTGGGGCTGGGGACGCTGCTCGTCCTCACCGCGGCGGCGTCACTGCTCAGCGGGGTGGTGCTGATGCTGCACGGGGCGTCGGGAAGGGGAACCGCCGCGGAAACCGGACGGTGACTGCGGAGCCCTGCCCACCGTCGACGCGCACACCCCGCACCGTGAAGGTTCCGCCCGTAGTGCCGGACTCCTCGCGCAGGGCCGGCGTCAGCGGTGGCCCAGCACGTTGACCACTCGGCCGTCGGGGTCGCGGACGAGGAACCGCCGAACACCCCACTCCTCGTCCTGCAGGGGGTGAACGATCTCCGCACCGCTGTCCCGCATGACCGCATAGGCCGCGTCCACGTCGTCCACCTCGACACTCATGTCGGGGGTGACGGGGGCGGTCTTGTCGCCGGTCACGAGGCTGACCTGCCCCGCCGGGTTGGACGGGGAAGCGAGCGTCACGATCCAACCGTGGTTCATGACCTCCTCGAACCCCAGCAGGCCGTAGAACTCCCGGCTCTCCTGTACGGCCTCCGACTGGATGTTGGGTACGACACGACGAACGGCCATCGACGACTCCAAGCGGGAGCGGAACTGAACTCCGGGACCTTCCAGGAGTACTACGGCACGTCCGCCGTCGCACGCGCTTTCGCGACACGCCCCGGGGCGCCGAAGCGGGTGTGTCCGTGGCGCCCGCCGCGAAACGCTCTTGGCCACCTTCGCTCCCGCCTCCGCGAACACCCCTGAAACTGGTCTCCCGGCGAGCCTCCGCCACCGCTACACCGGAAGGACCGTGACATGTCCAGCGACCGTCTGATGCGCATCCACAGCGCCGAGTTCCAGGCCATGGCCGAGAGGGTCCTGCGGGTCACCGAACTCACCTCCCGCCTGAACGCCTTACCTTTCGAGGACGAGGCCGGCAAGGCGAAACTGTTCGAGCGGATCCTCGGCATGCCGCTGCCGCCGGGAGTCACGATCTACCCGCCCTTCTACACGGACCACGGCCTCAACCTCGACCTCGCCGAGCGCGTGTTCATCAACCAGAACTGCACGTTCCTGGACTACGCCGGCATCCGGCTCGGCGAGCGCGTGATGATCGGCCCGAAGGTCACCTTCATCACCAGCGGCCACCCGGTCGACCCCGGGGAGCGCAAGCTGTACCTCACCGGTGCGCCCATCGACGTCGCGGAGAACGTGTGGATCGGCGCCGGGGCCATGATCCTGCCCGGCGTCAGCATCGGCCGTGACGCCGTGGTCGCCGCCGGCGCGGTCGTGGCCGACGACGTTCCGCCGGCGAGCCTGGTGACCGGCGGTAAGGCGACCGTCCGCCGACGGTGGTGACGACCCCTCCAGGGTCGCGCCGAGCCTCCGACAGCGCTCTTTCCGGGGTCGCTTGTCCTTTAGCCGGTGGGGGCCGTGCCCCGCGCCACCGCCGAGAGGAACGCCGCCCAGGCGGGGCGGGAGACGCGGGCCGGGGGGACGCCCAGGTTCTTGGAGTCGCGTACGGCGATGCCGGAGGTGCCGGGTATCTCCGCCACCTCCACGCAGTTGCCGTCGCCGGCGGTGTGACTGGACTTCCGCCACCGATCGATCGGCAGGTCGTGCCGAACGCTGTCCGCAGTCATCCGTTGACCAGAGCTCCCTCCTTCCACAGCGCCTCGACGTGCGAGGCGAAACGGTCGAACATGCCGTCGTCCTGCAGTCGCCGCAGATGGAGCATGGGCGAGTCGTGACCGACCAGGTTGGACAGGTGGGGAGTGACGAGCATCTGGTCGTCGAAGCGGAACACCGACAGGCTGATGTGGCCCTCGTGACGGCTGTAGCGGGCCTCGATGTTCTCGGTGTCCCCGAGCCGTTCCAAGTGCTCCAGCGTGATGCGGATGCGGGTGGAGACGGTCAGTGCGGTCTGTTCCACCGTCTCGCGGCGCCGGGTCGTCTCTGAGTCGGGCTCGCCCAGCAGGAACCGCACCGCGACACCGGCGCGGGCCTTCTTCCTGAGCACGGTGGCGAGATTCGGGTGGTCGAGCCAGAGGAAGTAGTTGGTGTACCCGGCGAACGTCAGCTCCTCGCGGGCGTCCGTGATCAGTGAGCGCCAGACGGACGACGGGCAGACCGAGCGGTACGGGTAGACCGAGACGACCTCGCGGTCTGGGCCGGTCTTCATGACGGCCTTCACGGCGTTGGGCCACAGCACGCTTTCCTCAACTCCCAGTCGGTCGGCGACAACTGCGCGGGTACCGGGGCGGGGTACCCGTCCTTCATACAACCACCGATCGACTGTTCGGCCTTCGACTCCACAGGCGCGCGCCAATTGGTAGGAAGTCATACCGGACTCCGAGACAGCACGCCGCAAGGCCTCGTTCAAGGTTCTTCACCTGCCATAACCGACATTCCCCGACATCGGAGGAGTGTGTCAGTTGTGGCAGGTAAATGACGGTGGATATGCCGGAGCTGGCCGGTAACCATCGGTGCCGGAACGATTACCTAAGGTTGGAGCCCCCCTATGGCTGTCGTGGAGCGGAACATCGCGGACAACCACATCCATGCCTGGGAGATAGCCGTCGAGGCGCGGGGGATCGAGGTGTGGCGGCGCGAGGTCGCGGCGGCGGTGCGCGCGATGGGCGGGGACCGGGCGGCGGTGGAGACGGCGCGGCTGGGGGTCTCGGAGCTGCTGTCGAACGTGTGCCGGCACGTGGCCGACCGGCGGTGCCGGCTGGAGGTGCGGCAGGGGCGGGGCACGGCCCTGGTTCGGCTGTACGACCGCTCCTGCCGGGCCCCCGCCGTACAGGTGCCGGACTGGGACGCCGAACGCGGGCGCGGGCTGTGGCTGCTGCGGGAGACGGCCGACGCCCTGGGCTACACCTGCGTGCCCGGCGGCAAGTGGGTGTGGTTCACCGTGCTGCTCGACTCACCTGTGGGGGAGGGCGGATGAGCGGCCGGTGGCCCGCCGCGTACCGGGCCGGGGCCGTCGCCTACCTGCGTACGCCCCAGCCGCGCATGTTCCACCTCGGGGACTGCTTCTCGGCGCACGCCGGGGAGGTCCGGTGGTGGGCGGGGGAGCGCGCGGTGCGGATCGCGGCGAGCCTGGGCCCCGACGACCCCGGGGCCGCCGCCCGGTTCCTGGCGGGCCTGGAGGCGGGCTGCCGGTTGACGCTTCAGGCTTCAGGGCGGGTGCGGCCGGGAGCGTCAGTCGCCGGCGCGTCCGACGTGCTCGATGTGAAGGGTGCGGGCGTCCTGGTCGATGCGGTACAGGACACGCCGGGGGCCGTGGCGGAGACGACGATGCTCGGTCCCCCACGGGCGGGACTCAGGGGGGCGAGGGTTCTCGGCGAGTTGGTCGGTGGTCTTGAGGAGGGCGTCGACACTGCCGGGATCTTTTCTGAGGTGACCGGTGGCAGCGTCCAGCGCAGTCGGCTCCCACAAGACCTGCCAGGTCACTCGCCCCTGCCTGCGGCTTCGAGGGGGGCGCGGCGCGCCTCGCTGTGGGGAATCGGCGCCTCGGAGCGGCCGAGGGCGCGGTCGAAGGCGGACAGCTCAGCGCGGGTGGCCCGCGCGTAGTGGGCGACTGTCCCCTTGCCGAAGAGTTCGGCACCGCCTTGGACCGGCGGCTCGACCACACCGCCCGCCACCCCGCCCACCGCGCCTGCACTCGGACCGTCACCAGCCCCTGGCGGGCCCCGGCCCGGGGCTGCCCGCCGACGTGTTCGGCACTCGGGGGCGGGCGAGGCCGTCGGACCGTGGGCGGGTGATGGCGAAGTCGTCCGCAAACGACGGTTTCGCGCCGGTGAGGGAGCGGGGAGGTCTACTGTCGGCGGGGCACGGCCGGCGGCGGGGATCCGACGCGCCTGCGTGTGACGGGCCGTGCCCGAACGGGGAGGAACGGTTATGAGCGACCGGGTGCTGCTCCGGCTGCGCGGAGCGGACGGAGAGGACGCGGAACGTCTGGAGCTGGCGACCTCGGCGTTACGCGAGGAGCTGCTGGAGCTGGACGTCGAACGGGTCGAGGCGGTGAGCGCGGGGCCGGCCCCGGACGGGACCCGGGCGGTGGACGTGGCGGAGATCGGCGGTCTGCTGGTGACCCTCGCCCAGGTGCCCGTGGCCCTGCACGAGCTGGTGACGGTGGTCCGGCAGTGGATGGCCAGGGGCGCGGACTCCGGAGCCGCCGGCCGTACCGCCGAGCTGACGATCGACGGCGACACCCTGAAGGTCACCGGCGTCTCGGCCGAGACCCAGGACAGGATCGTCGACGCCTGGCTCCGGGCACACACCCCCGGTCCATCCGCTCCATCCGAGCCGGAGAGGAGCTGACCGGCGGTGGCGGGACGGCACGCCCTGATCGTGGCCAACGACGTCTACGAACACGAGGGGCTGAGCCGCCTGGCGGCCCCGGCACACGACGCCCGGGCCCTGGAGTCCGTGCTGGCCGACCCGCAGATCGGCAGATTCCAGGTCACGGTGGTCCGCAACCGGCCCGCCCACGTCGTCCGGCGGGAGGTCGCGAACTTCTTCGCCGACCGCAGGCCGGACGACTTCCTGCTGCTCCACTTCTCCTGCCACGGTCTGAAGGGCGTGTCCGGCGCGCTGTACTTCGCGGGCGCCGACACCGTGCCCACCCGGCTGTCCGCGACGGCGGTCTCCGCCCGCTTCGTCGATCAGGAGATGACCGAGAGCCGCGCCCGGCGGATCGCGGTGTTCCTCGACTGCTGCTACGGCGGGGCGTTCTCCCGTGGGATGCGGGCCCGCTCCGCGGACGCGATCGACGGGGAGAGCGCCTTCCCGGCGGCGGTGTCCGGGACGGACGGCGCGGGCGACGGCCGGGGCCGGATGGTCATCACGGCCTCCGGCGCGACCGAGTACGCCTTCGAGGACGACCGGCTGGCCCGGACGGACCGGCACGGGTCGTCGGTCTTCACCGGCGCGCTCGTCCACGGGCTGCGCACCGGTGAGGCGGACACCGGCGGGGACGGCCTGGTCGACCTGGACGAGCTGTACGACTACGTCTACACGCGGGTGCGCGCCACCACCAGCCACCAGACGCCGCAGAAGTGGGTGGATGCTTCCGGCAAGCTGGTCGTCGGCTGGGTTCCGCTGTCCGCCCGGCTGAAGGGCGTGCCCCTGCCCGCCGACCTGGTCGGACGGACGCAGGGGCAGGTCTCCGCCGACCGGCTCGCGGGGGTGCGGGAGTTGCGGCGGATCCTGCTCGACGACGACATCGAGCGGGCGGTCGGGGCCATGGATCTGCTGCACCGGCTGGCCGGGGACGACAGCAAGGAGGTGTCCGCCGCCGCGACCGCCGCTCTGCAGGAGGCGCAGTTCAAGGCCAGCCCCGACCGCGTCGAACTGGGAGCGGAGCCGGAGGGCGGAGCCGGATTTGGAGCTGGAGGCTGGAGTGGGGGGCCGGAGGGGGACTCCGGGCCGTCGGCCGCGCACACGGTGCGGCTGGTGGGCTCGCCTCTGGCACGCGTCTTCCAGGCCACCACCACGGCGAGCTGGATCACCGTGGAGCACAGCGGACCCCTCGACCCGTCGGGCGGGTGGGTCAGGATCGGTGTCGACCCCGGGGCGCTCGCCGAGCGCTCCGGACCGCTGCGCGGCTCGGTCAACATCGTCAACCGGCTGGGCGAGTTGGAGATACCCGTCACCGCGCCGACACGCGGATCGCTGTGGCCCCGGTCGGTCGGTGCCGCCGTCCCCCGGCTGCCCCGGCCCGGCCGGCTCCTGGACAGGAGGGTTCCCCCGGCGCTCGCCGCCGTGGTCATCGTGGCCTGGCCGTTCTCCGAGGTGTCGACCATAGGGAACGCGAACCTCGTCGGCGCGGGATTCTTCCTGCTGCGTTCGGTACTGCTCCTGGCCGGGACCCTTCTGCTGGACCGGGCGGGGGCGAAGGGCGCAGCGGGCCGGGGGCTGGTCGCCGGGAGCACCGTCTACTACCTCGTCGACTGCCTGTCCCTGCTGTCCGTCCGTCCCGACGTGTACGCGCTGCTGGGGCTGGTGGCCACCGTGCTGCTCATGGCCGGACTGGGGCTGCGGTTGTGGCCGCACCGGGCGGCTCTGAAGCGGACGAGGCCGGCGTCGGCCGCCGTGAACCGGTCGACGTACGTTACCGGGGCGGCGCTGACGGGTCTGTTCTTCATGCCGTTCGTGGCACTGCCGGGGACGGACGCGACGACGGTGGACGCCGTCGGGCTGCCCGCGGTCCTCTGCGCCGTCCTCCCGATGGGGGCGCTGTGCGTCGCCGCGACATCGGCGGACCTCCGCGAAGCGCGGGCGCGCGTGTCCGTCGTCGTGGCCATCGTCTCCTACTACGGTCCCGAGCTGTACTTCCTTCTGGGCTCCCTGTTCGGCGATGGCTATGTTTACGTGGGCAACGCCCTCGTCTCCCCGTATCCGTCCCCCGGGTACATCCTCGTCCAGGCCGCGCTCGTCGCGGCGCTCGCCCTGCCCGCGGCCCTGCCGCTGTGGCGCGGCCGGACGCCGCTGCCGCCGAACGCCCCGCCACCGCCGGCGGTGCCACCGCGTCCCCGGTGAACTCCCGGTGCCCTGGTGGCACGCACGGGCTCACAGGCGCTCGAAGCCGCGGACGCGCTCCCAGTCGGTGACCGCGCGTTCGAAGGCGGACAGCTCCGCGCGGGCGGCCCGCGCGTAGTGGGCGACGGTCTCCTTGCCGAAGAGTCCGGCCGCGAGGTCGCTGTTCTCCCAGCGGTGCAGGGCCTCGGTGAGGGTGGCGGGCAGACGGGGGACGGACGGGTCGGCAAGGGCGTTGGCGGTGTGCTCCGGCGGCAGGGGCAGGCGGTTGTCGATGCCGTACAGCCCGGCGGCGACGGCGGCGGCGACGGCCAGGTGCGGGTTGGCGTCGCCGCCGGGGACGCGGTGCTCGATGCGCAGGGACGGGCCCGAGCCCACCACCCGTATCGGGCAGGTGCGGTTGTCGCGGCCCCAGGCGACGCCCGTCGGGGCGAACGCGCCGGGCTGGAGGCGCTTGTAGGAGTTGACGTTGGGCGCCATCAGCAGGGCCAGGTCGGGCAGGCAGGCGAGCTGACCGGCGACGAAGTGCCGCATCAGCTCCGACATGCCGTCCCCGGCGGACGGGTCGGCCAGCACGGGTGTGCCGTCGGCGTCGCGCAGGGAGAGGTGGATGTGGCAGGAGTTGCCCTCGCCCTCGTCGAACTTCGGCATGAAGGTGAGCGATGCGCCCTCGGCGGCGGCGATCCGCTTGGCGCCGTCCTTGAACAGGACGTGGTTGTCGCAGGTGGTCATCGCCTCGTCGTAGCGGAAGACGATCTCGTACTGGCCCGGGTGGCACTCCCCGCGTGCGGTCTCCATCCGCAGCCCGGCGCGCGTCATCGCGCGGCGGATGCGGCGGGCGACCGGCTCGACCTCCTCCAGGCCCTGGAGGGAGTAGTCGGTGTTGTAGCGGGCGGCGGGGCGCAGACCGTCGTAGCGGCGCTCCCAGGCCTCGCGGTAGGAGGCGGTGAAGACGAGGAACTCCAGTTCGGTGCCGGCGTACGCGGTCAGGCCGCGGGCGGCCAGCCGGTCGAGCTGGGTGCGCAGGACGTGGCGGGGAGCGACGGCGACGGGCTCGTGGTCGTGCCACACCGCGTCGGCCAGGACGAGGGCGGTGCCCTCGTCCCAGGGCAGGACGGTGCGCAGGGTGGCCGGGTCGGGGCGCAGGACGAAGTCGCCGAAGCCGCCGTCCCAGGCGTCGATGGCGTAGCCGGGGCCGGTGTCCATCTCCACGTCGGTGGCGAGCAGGTAGACGCAGGCGCCGAAACCCTCGCGCGCGGCCTCCTGGAGGAAGTAGGGCACGGACAGGCGGCTGCCCATCAGCCGTCCCTGGAGGTCGGGTACGGCGACGACCACCTCCTCGACGCGTCCCGCCTCGGCCTCGGCGCGCAGCCGCTCGTACGGGTCGGTCACCTTGACTCCTCGGTCGGTTCGGTGAGGGGCGCCGCGGTGGCCAGGGGGTTGGGGACGGCGCCGTGGACGATGTCGAAACCCCCGTCGCGTTCGGCGCGGTCGTGGAAGCCGCCGCCCAGCAACTGCTCGCGGTTGAGGGCGACCCGGTCGAAGGACGGCGCGAGCAGGCCGAACTCCTCGAAGCGGTCCGCGAGTTCGGGGAAGCGGCCGTGGTAGCGGCCGATCTCGGCGCGCACCAGGGACCAGAAGTCCGGCTCGGGGACGCCCAGATGCTCCTCCAGCAGGGGCGCGAGGAAGCGGAAGTGGCCCGCGAGGACGGCGCTCAGCAGCGAGTGCGCCAGCTCGTGCGCCGGCCAGCGCAGCAGTACGGCGTCGGCGCGCTGTGGCAGCCCGGCGTACTCGGGGCGGCGGCCGGGCAGCAGGTTGACGTCCTCGGCGAAGTCCTTGAGCGCGATGCCCACGGGCACCTCGGAGGCATCGTGGATGACCACGGTGTTCTCGCCGTGCGGGCAGAAGGCGATCCCGTGGCGGTACAGGCAGTGCAGCAGCCCCGGCAGCAGGGCGGTCAGGAAGCGGGTCAGCCAGGCGCGCGGGGGCAGGCCGGAGCGCTCCACCAGTTCGGCGACCAGCGCCCTGCCGTCCGAGCCGGTCTTGAGCAGGGCGGCCATCGTGCGGGCCCTCTCGCCGTCGCGCAGCAGGGCGGTCACCGGCTCGCGCCACACCGCGCCCAGCAGCTCGTGGTAGCGGTAGGGGGCGTCGGCCACCGACTCGTACAGCGGGTGGCGCACGGCGACGGAGGCCACCTCGCCCAGGGGGTGGAAGCGCAGCTCGTCGCGGAGGTAGGAGTCGCCCTCGCGTATCGCGTGCAGCCAGGCGCTGATGTCGGGCGCGGCCCGCGTCGGTTCGGTGGACAGCCCGCGCCACACCAGGGTGTTGCGGATGAGCAGCGGCACCTTGACGTTGCGGCGGCCGGGGCGGTCGAGGTTGGCGAGGGTGCGGACCGACTGCAGGGGCCGGTAGCGGTCCGGGCCCTCGCCGAGGGGGACGATCCGGCCGTCGGCGAGGTAAGGGGCGAAGAGGGTGGCCACGGCCTCGTCCCAGTGGAAGGGGTGGACCGGCAGCCAGACGAAATCGTCCGGGGGGTATGGGCTTTGGGCGCAGGCGTCGGCGAGGACGGCGGCGAAACGTTCGCGCACGGCCGCGTCCAGTTCCTCGGACAGCAGCGCCCGGGCGTCCAGGCCCGGCACGCCCGCGTACGAGGCCAGGGTGGTGTGGACCGCCGCCCAGCGCAGCCTCGCCTCGCCGGCCGCCTCGGGGGCGTAGGCGGCGGCGTCGGAGGCGGAGAAGCCCAGGCGGCCCTTGTTGAGCAGCATGCAGGGGTGGCCGTCCTGGTGTGCCTCCAGCTCCAGGTGGTCCAGGTCGGCCAGGGCGGCGGCGGGCAGGTCGCGGGATATGACGTGGGCCTCGGCGAGGCGGGTCGCGGTCAGCTCGCGCAGCACCTCGGCGGTGGTGGGGCCGTCCCAGCCCAGCACTTCGCGGGCGTCGAGCAGCAGCCGCTCCGGGCCGGGCTCCTCGTCCGCCTCCTCCTCCGTGCCGTCGCCGGGTGCGGGCCGGCGGCGCAGGGTGCCGGGGACCAGGCGCCAGGAGCCGAAGGAGCCACGGGCGGCGCGGAACGTCCAGGAGGTCCCGCCGCCCAGGTCCAGCCGGTACGCGTCGCCGGCGGTGTCGGGTTCGGTGTCGGCGCCGGTGTCGGGTTCGGGGACGAACAGTTCCTCGTAGGCGAACTCCTCGACGGCCTTGGCCAGGAGCCTGCGCCCGGCCTCCCGCCAGGCGTCGCGGGGTACGGCGCTCATCGGGCCGCCTCCCCGGCGTGCGCCCCGGGCTCGTGCGCCCCGGGGTCGTACGCCTCGGAGTCGGGTGCGCCGAAGGTCGTCCAGGCCGCCCGGTCGGGTACGGGCAGTACGGTGCGCCCGGCGGCGGAGTTGAGGATCACCGCAGCGCGCCAGGCGCCGAGGGTGAGGTCGGGCGCGCCCACGCCGTGGGTGTGCGTCTCGGCGTTCTGCACGTACAGCGCACCGGTGACGCTCCCGTCGAGCGCGACGCGGTAGTCGCCGCCGACGCGGTAGCGGCCGCGCGCGTCCCAGTCGACGAGCTTGTCCAGCGGGTCCAGGCAGGCCGGTCGTACGGCGGCGTAGCCGGTGGCCGCGACGACCGCCGAGGTGCGTACCTCGAACTCCGTGCCCTGCCGGGCGTGGCGGCAGCCCAGTACGTACCCGCGGCCCCCCGAGTCCTCCACGGGGGCCGCGGCGGTGATCTCCACGCCCGGGTGGAGGCCGGCCCGAGGCCGTCCGCCGCCGATGGTCCGCTCGTACAGTTCGTCGTGGATCTCGCCGAGGGTCTGTTCGCTGACGCCCTTGTAGAGCTGCCACTGCTCGCGCACCAGCCGGTCGCGGACGGCCTCGGGCAGGGCGCGGAAGTAGCGGACGTAGTCCGGGGTGAAGTGCTCCAGGCCGATCTTGGAGTACTCCATGGGCGCGAACGCCGGGGTGCGCGCCAGCCAGCGCACGTACGGGCCGCCGCGCCCCTCGCCGTCCTGGTGCCGCAGCAGGTCGAGCACGACTTCCGCGCCGGACTGCCCCGCCCCGACCACCGTCACGTCGTCCCTCCCGGCGAGGGCGGCGCGGTGGGTGCGGTAGTCGGCGCTGTGCAGTACGCGCCCGGCGTGCGCGGGCGCGAGCAGGGGGCGCAGGGGCTCGGGCACGACCGGGGTGGTGCCGACGCCGAGCACCACCCGCCGGGCCAGTACGCGCTCCTCCCGGCCGCCGCCCCGGCCCCCGTCCGGATCACCCGGATCACCCGGCGCGCGGTGGGTGACGGCGAATGCCTCGGCCGACGCGTCCCACTCCACCGCCGTCACCTCCGCGCCGAAGCGGCACGAGGGCAGGCGCTCGGCGACCCAGCGGCAGTAGTGGTCGTACTCGCGGCGCGGGACGTGGAAGCGCTCGGAGAAGAAGAACGGGAACAGCCGCCCGTGTTCGCGCAGGTAGTTCAGGTACGACCAGCGGCTGGTGGGGTCGGCCATCGTCACCAGGTCGGCCATGAAGGGCACCTGCAGGACGGTGCCCTCCAGCAGCAGCCCGGGATGCCAGGAGAAGGCGGGACGGCGGTCCAGGAAGAGGGTGTCCAGCCCCGGCACGCCGTCGCAGAGCGCGGCCAGGGAGAGGTTGAACGGACCGATGCCGACGCCGACGAGGTCGTACACGCCGCGCGGCGGGGTGGAGTGGTCGGTCACGGCTGTGCCTCCGCGAGGGGATTGGGAAGATCGACGTAGACGGACTGGGTGTGGACGTCGCCGACCAGCTCGTCGAGCCCGTCCACGCAGGTCAGGAAGTTGGCCTTGCAGCGCAGCGACGGGGCGTCCAGCAGCGTCTCCAGCAGGCCCTTGGCGCCGGGCTCGGCGGCGCGCAGCCGCTCCAGCGCGGCGCGCAGCACGCCCAGCAGGCGCTCCTCGCGGGCCAGGCCGAACGAACCGAACGCGCCCACCACGCCGAGCAGGTTGCTGACCCCCAGGTAGTAGGCGACGCGCTCGTCGACGAAGGAGTCCTCGAAGACCAGCTCCACCCCCTCGTACAGGCCCGGCAGCAGCCGCTCCAGCGCGACGGCGCGGGAGGCGGCGACGTAGTAGCCCTGGCTGTCGCGGTACCAGCCCGCCACCGGCAGCCCGTCGGCGCCCAGCGCCACCAGGGTGTTCTGGTGGTGCGGCTCCAGGGCGATCCCGTGGTGGGCGTGGAGGCGGATCAGGGGGACGGCCAGCATCTCCAGGTAGCGCAGCAGCCAGCGCTCGGAGGCCTCGGCGGTGGAGACGCCGTGGGCGCGGGCGGTGCGCTCCACGGCCTCGCACAGCGCGGAGCGGTACGGCGGCGGGGAGCCGTCGCCGGGGCCGGTGCGCTCGGCCAGCAGACCGGCCACGCACAGCGCCTCGCCGGTCCCGCCGCCGGTCCCGCCGCCGGTCCGGTTCCGGGCCCCGCCCCGGAAGGGGTTGTCGCGTATCGCCGTCTCCAGGCCCGTCTCCGGGCCCGCTTCCGGGAAGCCCTCGCCGCGGCCCACCGAGACCCAGGCGAAGTCGCGCAGGATGCCGAACTCCGGGTGTTCGGCGCGCAGCCATCCGCCCGGCCCGGGACGGCCGGGCGATCCGGCGGCCAGCAGCCGTGCGGCCCGCACCCCCAGCCGCAGCTCGCCGCGGAGGTTGTTGCGGCGGGAGTTGGTGATCCGCATGCCGAGCGACAGCTTCAGCATCGCCTCGGCGTCCGGACGGTGCACCGTCCGCAGCGAGGAGGTGGGGTACCAGGCCGGACCGGCGGGCCCCAGTGGACGCAGCAGCCCGGCCTCCAGCAGCACGGCGGTCCGCGGGCGGCGTACGGCCTCGCGCGCCTGCCAGGGGTGAGCGGGCACCGGCACCATGCCGGCGGGCACCTCCACACCCGCCGCCAGGGACCGCAGCAGATCGGTGACGGGGCGGCCGTCCGCGCTCTCGCCGACGACCGCGTCCGGGTGCGCGGCGAACCAGTGCAGCGGGAAGGAGCCGCGCAACTCGGGTGAGTGGGAATCCAGTTCGGCGTCCGACGCCTCCCCGCGGCTCTTGGGCGCGGGATGGAGGGGGTGGCCCAGCAGCAGTGCCTGCTCGGCGTCCAGGAACGGCGTCGGACCGGCCGTACCGGGGGCCTCGGCGCGGCGCCGGGCCAGATGGACGGCGGTGCGGCGGGCCGAGTCCAGTACCCGGGCCACCGCGTCGCCTCCGTCCAGGAGGGGGCGGCCGCGCCGCAGCGCGTGCTCCCGGACCAGCGCCGCCGCCGCCAGCGCGATGTCCGCGGGCAGGCTGCCGCCCCGCTCGGAGGTGACCACGCGCACCTCGCCGAAGCGGTGCCAGCCGGTCGCGGACCGGTACCGTACCGGCACGCGCAGCGTCATCCTGCTCAGCGGTAGCACCAGATGCAGCGACTGCCCGGCGGCCGGCACCTCGGTGCCGGTCTCGCGGACGTACGCGCGCAGCAGCCGCTCGGTCGCGGCGGTGGCGGCGGCGCGCTGCGGGTCGGGGTGGTCGAGCGGGTCGGGGTGGTTGAGCGGGTCGGGGCCGTGCGGGCCGGCACCGTGCGCGGACGGGCTCCCGCCCAGCGGGTTCGGGGTCACCTCGATTCCTCCACGGCCCGCTCCTCCGCCAGGCCCGCCTCGGCGACCGCGTCCAGCAGCCGCCCGACGTCGACGGGCGTCGCGTGCGGGTTGAGCAGGGTGAGCTTCAGCCGCACCCGGCCCGGCCCCTCGCCCGGCAGTTCGGTGCGGCCGACGACCGCGCGCCCCTCGCGCAGCAGCCTGCGCCGCAGGGCGGCGTTGATCCGGTCGGCCCGCCCGGGATCGTTCCCCACGGGACCGTCCTGCCCGTGCGGCAGGTAGCGGAAGAGGAACGCCGTCAGCACCGGGTCGGCGTGCAGCTCCAGCCGCGGATGGGCACGCACCGCCGCCGCCCCGGCCAGCGCGAGGTCGTGGCAGGCGTCCACCAGCCGTCCCAGGCCCTCGCGGCCCAGCGTGCGCAGGGTGACGGCGATGGAGAAGCCGTCCGCGCGGCGGGTGGTGCGCAGCGACAGGCCGAGCAGGCTGGGGTAGCCAGCCTCCTCGTCGTCGCGCGGGTTGAGGTAGACCGCGCGGCGGGCCAGCGAGGCGTACGTTCGCGCGCGCCGGACGAGGAAGACGCCGGCCGCGACCGGCTGCCAGCCCAGCTTGTGCCAGTCCAGGGAGACGGAGTCGGCCAGCTCGACGCCGTCCAGCAGCGGGGCCAGCCGGTCCGACAGCAGCGCGCCGCCGCCGTAGGCCGCGTCCACGTGGAACCAGGCGCCGTACTCGGCGGCCAGGCGCGCGCACTCGGGCAGCGGGTCGACTGTGCCGGTGTCGGTCGTCCCGGCGGTGGCGACGACGGCGACGGGCAGTTCGCCGGCGTCCGCGCACCGCTCCAGGGCGCCGGCCAGCGCGCCGGGGTCCATGCGCTGGGCGTGGTCGATGTCGACGGGCACCACCGCGTCCTCACCCAGACCCAGCAGGGCGGCGGCGCGCTGGACGGAGAAGTGCGCGGCGGCGGAGGTGAACACGCGGGGGCGCGGGCCGGTGCCCGGCACGCCCTCCAGCTCGACCTGCCGCCCCGACGCGCGCCCCAGCACCCGGTCGCGGGCCAGCATCAGGCCCATCAGGTTGGACTCGGTGCCGCCGGAGGTCAGCACCCCGGTCGCCTCCTCGCCGTACCCCACCAGTCCGGCCAGTTCCGCCAGCAGCAGCGTCTCCAGGGTGGTGGCGGCCGGCGCCTGGTCCCAGGAGTCCTGCGAGGGGTTGAGGGCCGAGACGGCCAGGTCGGCGGCGACGGCGACGGCCAGTGGCGGGCAGTGCAGATGGGCCGCGCACAGCGGGTCGGCCGGATCGGCGCTGCCGTGCGCCAGCAGCGAGGTCAGCCGGGGCAGGGCCTCCTCGCCGCGGGCCGCCGCGTACTCCCCGGCGACGCGCGCGGCCAGCTCGCCGGGTTCGAGCGCCGGAGCGGGACCGCCGCGCCGGGCCGCGCCCTCCTCCAGCGCCGCGAGCGCGGCGCGCAGCAGCGGTTCCAGCGCGCCGGGGCCGTCCACGGAACCGGACAGCGGGGCGGCGCGGGGCGGCTCCGCGGCGGGCGGTTCCGTGCCGGAGGGGGCGGCGGACGCCAGCAGCCCGTCGACGAGGGCGCGCAGCGCCTCGGCCCGGCCGCCGCCGTCCCGGGCGCCCGGGAGGTCCGGCGCCGGGGAGTCCGTCTCCGCCGCGCGGACGCGGCCCGTCACGCCGCCCGTCCCGGTGTGGTGTCCATGGCCGCGGCGGCGGCCGGTGTCGGGGGTGCGGTGGACACGGTCATGGCGTCATCGCTCCGTTGTTCCTCTGCTCCGTCGGGAGGGTGTCGGCCGTACGGCCCGGCGACCGTCCCCGGGTGGGCGGTCGGTCGCCGGTCACAGCAGGTGGCGTTCCGCGACGGGGTGGCCGAGGAAGCCGTGCATCGCGAACTCCCAGCCGTAGGAGCCCGCGTAGGGGAAAACGACCAGATCCCCCGCTCGGACTCGGTCCACCCGGACATCGCGCAGCAGGGTGTCCTCGGGGGTGCACAGCTCGCCGACGACGGTGACGCGCGTACCGGCGGCCTCCGGGCGCGGCAGGCCGTCGGGCCAGCGGTCGACGGGCAGGACGGCGATGTTGTGCACCAGGTCCCAGGAGGTGGGAAGCTGGAAGTGGTTGATGCCGCCGCGCAGCACGGCGAAGGCGGTGCCGTAGCTGTGCTTGACGTCGGTGACCTCGGCCGCGTACCAGCCGCAGTCGGCCACCAGGAAGCGGCCCGGCTCCAGGACCACCCGCACGCCCGGCGGCGGCTCGCACCGCGCGACCAGCTCGCCGAAGCGGTCCACGTCGAAGGGCCGCTCGCCCGCGAGCTCCTCGAAGGCCACGCCTATGCCGCCGCCGACGTCGACCATGCGCAGGTCCACGCCGTGCCTTCGGGCGGTCGCCGCGCTCCACTCCACACACCGGCGCAGATGGGCGGCCTGGGAGCCGGCGTCGAGGTTGTTGGAGGCCGCGTGGACGTGGAAGCCCGTGACGTCCAGGCCCGGCAGCCGCAGCGCCTGCTCCAGCACCCCGGGCACGTCGGGCTCGGGCACCCCGAACTGCGACGCCCGGCCGCCCATGCGCAGCGACCCGGGAGCCGGTGCGGCCTCGGGGCCCTCACCGGGGCCGCCGGCGGGGTTGACCCGCAGCGCCACCCGGGCGGTGGTGCCCTCGGCGACGGCGATGCGGCTGATGCGGTGCAGCTCCAGCAGGCTCTCGGCATTGATCGCCTCGACCCCGGCGCGCACCAGGGCGGCCAGTACGGGCACGGACTTGGCGGGCCCGGCGGCGACGACGGGGACGGGGGAGGAGCGGCCGGAGCCCTGCGGGTCTCCGGGGCCGTCCCGCTCCCGCAGGGCGGCCAGGGCCAGCTCCAGCTCGGCGCGGGAGGCGACCTCGAAGCCGTCCACGTACGGGGCCAGCGCGCGTACGACGCCGGGGAAGGAGTTGGCCTTCACCGCGTAGTGGACGGCCGCCCACTCCGGCAGCACGGCGCGCAGCCCGCGGGCGCGCGCGGCGGCGGCCCGGCCGTCGTAGAGGTACGCGGAGACGGGCGCCTCGCCCTCCGCCAGCTCCAGCAGGCGCCGGCGGACCGGTCCGGGCAGGACCTCGGCGGGGTAGGCGGAACGCGGGGCGGCGGAGGGCGGGAGAACGATGGACACGGGCTCTACCTCGCTGGGTGCGGCACGGTCGGGGAGGCGGTGGGTCGGAGAAGCGGTGCGGTCGTCCGGTGCGCGCCGTCAGCCACCGTCGGAAGCGCTCACGTCCCCTCCCTCCGGATGCGTTCCCGGGTCACCTGAGCGACCATCAAATTAGGCGAGGCTAACCTAATGGCTTCTCTCTCCTCGTCCAAGAGTGCCACGCGGTGTGCGGGCGCTCGTACCCCGCTTCGCTCGCGGGCGCCCGCGCATGCGCGCAGAAGACGTCGAATCCCTTACCAGCGAGAGCGTTTGTAGTCCTGGGCGACGGTCACCGGTCGGCGCCGAGGAGAACGTGCGTGGCGGAGGCCGCCGAACTGCCCGCGCCTCCCGAGCCCGGCGACGACGATCCCACCGAGGCGGAGCGGCAGGAGGCGCGCGAAGCCGTGGGACTCGTTCTCGGGGGTGACGCGCCCGCCAGGGCCGACAGCCACCCCGGGAACACGGCGTGACCGCACGGGTGCCGGTGTACGACACCGGAATGCTCATCGCGCTGGCCGACCGTAAGGCGAAGGCGGCACGCCTTCACGCCGCCATGGGGGAGGCGCCGCACCGGGAGGAAGCGTCCGGCGGCAGGACGCGCCGGTGGCGCCCGCGCGGCTCCGCCGCGCGGTTCCCGGCCACCGGCCGGGTACCCGGGAGGAATTCACGGTCGGGGCGTGTCACGCTTGAAGTCCGCCACGTCGACGAAGACGCCGAGCACCCGATCTCCACGGGGGTGCTCGGCGTCATGCGTTTCACGGGCTCCGCAGGGGTCGGCGGAGTCGGCGGGACAACAGGAGCCGCACCTTCTAGGAGTACGCGTGATCGAGAAGACCTACGACCGGATACTGCACCGCAATCCCGGCGAGAAGGAGTTCCACCAGGCCGTGTGGGAGGTCCTGGAATCCCTCGAACCGGTCTTCGCCCGGCGTCCCGAACTGCTGGACGAGTCCCTCATCGAGCGCCTGTGCGAGCCCGAGCGGCAGATCATCTTCCGCGTCCCGTGGAGCGACGACTCCGGGAGGACCCACGTCAACCGCGGTTTCCGGGTGGAGTTCAACAGCGCCCTCGGCCCGTACAAGGGCGGCCTGCGCTTCCATCCGTCCGTCAACCTGGGGGTCATCAAGTTCCTGGGCTTCGAGCAGACCTTCAAGAACGCCCTGACCGGCATGCCGATCGGCGGCGGCAAGGGCGGCAGCGACTTCGACCCCAAGGGGAGGTCGGACGCGGAGGTCATGCGCTTCTGCCAGTCCTTCATGACCGAGCTGTACCGCCACCTGGGTGAGTACACGGACATCCCGGCGGGTGACATCGGGGTCGGCGGCCGCGAGATCGGCTATCTCTTCGGCCAGTACCGCCGGATCACCAACCGCTGGGAGGCCGGCGTCCTGACCGGCAAGGGGGTCCTGTGGGGCGGGTCCCAGGCCCGCACCGAGGCCACCGGTTACGGCCTGGTCGTCTTCACCGAGGAGATGCTCAGGACGCGCGGCGAGACCCTGGAGGGCAAGCGCGTGGTCGTCTCCGGCTCCGGCAACGTGGCCATCTACGCCATGGAGAAGGCCCGGCAGCTCGGCGCCGTCCCGATCGCCTGCTCCGACTCCGGCGGCTACGTCGTCGCGGAGAAGGGCATCGAACTGGAGTTGCTGAAGCAGGTCAAGCTCACCGAGCGCGGCCGGCTGTCCGAGTACGCCGAGCGCGGCGGGGCACGCTTCGTCCCCGGCGGCCGGGTCTGGGAGGTGCCGTGCGAGGTGGCGCTGCCCTCGGCCACCCAGAACGAGCTGGACGAGAAGGACGCCGCGACGCTGGTGCGCAACGGCGTGCGGGCGGTCGGCGAGGGCGCGAACATGCCCACCACTCCGGGGGGCGTGCGCGTGCTGCGCGAGGCCGACGTGCTGTTCGGCCCCGGCAAGGCGGCCAACGCCGGCGGTGTGGCCACCAGCGCCCTGGAGATGCAGCAGAACGCCTCGCGCGACTCATGGACCTTCGAGCACACCGAGGCCCGGCTGACCGAGGTCATGCGGCACATCCACGGCCTGTGCCACACCACCGCCGAGCGCTACGGCCGCCCCGGCGACTACGTGGCCGGCGCCAACATCGCCGGCTTCGAGCTGGTGGAGCAGGGCATGGCGGCGCAGGGCCTGATCTAGCCGGTACGGCGGGCGCGGCCCGGCTGCCGGGCGGGGGCGCGGAGGGCCACGTCCGTGAGCAGGCCGTCGCGTTCGGCGACGACATGGCCGCGGTCGGGGGCGGCGGGATCGCGCCAGCCGAGGAAGTCCGGCTCGTCCCAGGGCTGTTCGGTCAGGTCGCGCGGCAGCGCCATGCGTCTCGCCTCGCCCTTGGAGCAGTTGACGAACGACGCGCGGATGTCCTTCTCGGCCAGGGATCTCATGGCGGGCAGCCAGCCATTCGCGGGGAATCTCAGACAAAAGGTCAATACTCACGGGGCGCCCGGTGTTGGCGCGGTACGTGCCGCACGCGGTCGCCGCACGTCGGCGCCGTACGGCGACCGCGGAGCGGGGCGTGCTGGGCGACGGGCGTGCGCGTGTCTGAACGGCTAAAGGTCCGAAATGATCCAGAATGTTGGAAAGTGCTCCATGTTGACCATAGTTGTCCCGTTGCCGAGGAGCGTGGCATGCATGTTCGCGAAGGGCTCCCCGACCAGCCCACCCGCGTCGGCCGCATCGACTGGCCCAAGGAGGGCGACAACGGTACGCACCTGCGCCTGAGGAGCGGGCACGTCGTCGTCTTCGACCGGCAGCCCTGGCGGATCCTGGAGATCGACGAGTACCGGGACCACCCCTGGCCGCTCTCCTACGAGCAGGCCTGGCGCGAGCACCTCGAACTGTGGCGGCACTCGGAGGACCTGCGCAGGATGAACGGGCGGCTGAACGCGCAGCCCCCCGAGCGGTCCGACTTCTACAGGCGGCCCGTGGTGCTGGTCCTGCGCAACGAGAACTTCCCGCGCTCCACGCCCAAGCACTGGTGCGCGCCCGTCAGCCACGGCTGGCAGGTCCTCCCGGAGCACTACGCGGTCTGCCGCACCTGCGGAGAACTGCCGCCCTGCGGCAACGGGGAGTACCGCGGGGAGATCGGTCCCCGCGCCGCCGCGCAGAAGGAGGTCGCGGGGCTGTGCGTGCCGGCCGGCTGCTGCATCGGCTGCGCGGAGCCCGTCAAGCCCAGGATGCGGACGGTGCGCTTCCCCGGTCCGAACCTCTGGTACCCCGACCTGGGAGAGGGCAGCGCGGTCTTCCACGCCCGCACCGCCTGCGCCGACCAGGTCGAGTGCTACCGGCTGCGGTGGAAGGCCGAGCACGTCCCCACCGCGCCGCAGCCGACGGCGCCGCTGTGGTCCCCGGGCACCGCCGAGAACGTGCTGCCGCCGCAGACCAGGCTCTCGCCGGACGCGTCGGGGCCCGCCGGGGGGTGGAGCGCTCCGGCGGCCGGTGGCGGCGGTACGGGCGCGGCACCCGCCGCCCCCGCCGCCCCCGCCGCCCCCGCCGCGCCGGAGACGTCGGCGGCGTCCGACGCACCCGCCGTACCCCGCTCCGAGCCCCGGGCCGCGCCCGCTCAGTCCCCGCGGCCGGATCAGCCCCGGCAGCCCGCGGAGCCCGCACCCGTACCCCTCGTCCCGGCGACTCCGGCCGCCCCCGCCGCGCCGGTCCCGGCGCCCCCTTCGGGCGAGCCCGCGGTTCCCGGCGCCCCCGCCGTGCCGCCCGCCGAGGAACTGGACGCGATGCGCCGCCTCACCGAGGACCTCAGCAGCTCCCTGTCCGCGTCCGCCGACCGGCCCGCCTTCCACGACGCCGAGCGGGCCGCCCGGGTGATCGAGGAGCTCACCGCCGCGGTCCGCAACATCGCCCTGTGCCTGAACGGCACCAACCTCCGCGCCCGCCCCTGAGAGCCCGCGGCGGCGCCCGCCCGGAGCCGGTCAGCCCAGGCGGGCGATGGCCAGGACGGCCAGGTCGTCGCGGAGCCGCTCGCCCCACCAGGAGTGGGCGTCCTCCAGCAGGGCCGCGACCACGCGGTCGGCGGGGCGCCCGTCACCGGCCGGCGGCGGGTGTGCGGCCAGCAGGGCGGCGAGGTCCTCGGGTTCGCGGCGGTCCTCCGCCCCGGCGCCCTCGGTGAAGCCGTCGGTGTAGAACACCAGGGTCTCGCCCGGCCGCAGCTCCACCTCGGTCACCGGATGGCGCAGTTCGTCCAGGACGCCCAGCAGCGGACCGCGCACCTCCAGCGGCACGGCGCGGCCGTCGGCGCGGCGCAGCAGCGGGGTGGGGTGCCCGGCGGAGGCGATGCGGACGCGGGCGGTGCCGGAGGGGTCCGCCGGATCGGAGGGCGGCTCCAGGACGGCGTAGGCGAGGGTGCAGAAGGGGGCGTTCTGCCGCCGCAGCGCGTTGTTGACCAGGCTCAGGACGTGTTCGGGGCCGGTGGTGTGCTGGGCCGCCGCCCACAGGGTGTGGCGCACCAGGCCGGTGATGGCGGCGGCGCCGGGCCCCTTGCCGCAGACATCGCCCAGGGCCAGGACGTACCGGCCGTCGGGGGCGGTGAAGGCGTCGTAGAAGTCCCCGCCGATGTGCAGCCCGCTGCCGAAGGGGTGGTAGCGGGCGGCGAGGTCGAAGCCGGGCAGTTCGGGCAGGCGGGGCGGGAGCAGCGGGCGCTCCAGGGCCTGGGTGGTGGCGCGCAGCCGGTGCAGCAGGCGGTCCCGCTGGATGCCGACGGCGACCTGGTCGGCGATGTTCTCCAGGATGGAGAGCGTGGAACCGGGCAGGGCCAGGCGGGTGTTCAGGGCCAGTACGCCGATCGGCTCCCCGCCGGAGACCAGCGGATAGCCGGCGAAGGAGCCCGCCGGCCGGCCGGACCCGGACGCCGGCCCGCCGGGGGGCGCGAGGTCCAGATGGGGACGCTGCCGGGCGGCGATCCGCCCGACCAGGTCCTCGTCAGCGTGCTCGGGGTGGAGACCGCCGGCGGAGGTGGCGCGGTCGAGGTCGGCGCAGGCGGCGGGCTCGGGTCTGCCGGACGGCGTCAGGGTCCACAGGCAGACACGGTCGGCGCCCAGCCGGTCCGCGGTGGCCCGTACGCAGCGGTGCAGGCGCTCGGCCAGCGGGCCGGGGGCCGTCATGGCGGCGGCGACCTCCGCGCTGAGCAGGGCGTGGCCGGTGCGTTCGGCGAGCTTGCGCTGCGCGTGCAGGCGGTCGGTGACGTCCTCGGCGAGCACCAGGACGCGCTCGCGGCCCTCGGAGTCCGTCACCTTCTGGGGGGCTATGCGTATGGCCTGCGCGGTGCCGTCGGACCCGGTCCGCTCGAAGACCACGTCGGGACCGGGGGCGGACTGCTCCCGGGCGGTGGCCAGGTGCTGCCGCAGCGCGGCGCGGACGTCCGCCGGGAACAGGTCGGCCAGCGGACGGCGGAGCGATCCGCGGTCGTCCAGCTCCAGGACGTCCGCGGCACGGTGGTTCCAGGCGAGCACCGCGCCGTCGTCGTCCAGCATGAGGGCGCCGATCGGGGCCTGGGTGAGGAACTCGCCCAGCAGCCGCTCCCCCAGCTGCCGGCCCATCACCGTGCCGGTGGCGAGCTGCCGCTGGACGGTGGAGCGCACCGAGATCTCGGCGCGCCGTCCGGTCACGCCCTCCAGCAGTTCGCGGGCTGTCCGCGGCAGCAGGTCGGCCCGTGCGTCCGGGACCCGGCGGACGAGGTCGGCGGAGAAGAGTATCGGCAGCGTGGTGAGCCGGGAGTCGGTGGCGGAGGTGGCGACCACCACCGCCGCCAGGTCCGCCGGGTGGGGACGCAGCGCGTGGATCAGGCCGACCGGGGCCGGTACCCGCCGGCCCACCACTGCCACGGCGGGCCGGCGTTGGCCGGGCCTGCCCTCGGTGTGCTCCAGGACGCTCGCGGCCGTGACGTGGACCAGCTCGGCCTCCTCGCCGAACGCGGCCTCGAAGTCCTCCGCGGTCTCGGGGAGGACGTCCACCAGCAGGATGCGGTTCCTCTCACCGGGCATCGTCAGTACACCGTCAGTCTTCCAGTAGCGGTTCGTCCAGCAGGGCCTTGCCCGCCCACACCCGCAGCACGTCGGTGACCGGGGCCATCACATGGGCGGCGCGGGCGTCGCGCAGCATCCGCTGCAGCGGCGAGTCGGTCCCGTAGCCGATCCCGCCGAGCAGGGTCAGGGCGTCGTTCACCGTGGCCTCCGCCGCGTCGGAGACCTCGGCCTTGGCCGAGGCCAGCCCCGGCAGGGCCTCGGGGCCGCCGAGCTCCGCCTCGGCGGCCGCCTGGTAGACCAGGCGCCGGGTGCGCTCCACCCGGGCCCACATCGTGCCCAGCCGGTGCTGTACGACCGGGTTGCCGGCCAGAACGCGGCCGGCGCGTGTGCGCCGCAGCAGCAGATGTGTGCGGGTCTCCTCCAGGGCGGCCGCGGCGACGCCCAGGTAGGTGCCGGACATGGCCATCAGGAAGTAGGGGGCGACGACGTTGAACACGTACCAGATCTCGTCGCCCTCCTGCCCCAGCAGGCATTCCGCGGGGATCTCCACGCCGGGCAGCTCCAGGCCGCGCGAGTCGTTGCCCCGCATGCCGAAGCCGTGCCACTGGGGACCCCACCGAAGGCCGGGCGCGTCGGCGTCGACGACCGTGCAGGAGAACTGGCCGGGCGGCGTCTCCGGCCCCACGGCGATGGTGGACACGACATAGGAGTCGGCGTGGCCGCCGTTGGTGACGAAGCTCTTGGCGCCGGTCAGCCGCAGCCGGTCGCCGCCGGAGCGCTCGACGCGCTCCATCCGCGTCTGCGGCAGCCAGAATTCGCCGCCCGTCCCGGGCTCGGACAGGGCCAGGGTCGTCAGGTGCTCCCCGGCGGCGATCGGCGCCAGGTACCGCTCCCGCTGTACGGTGCCGGCCTGCGCGGCGATCACCGCCGAGCCGACCAGGTGCATGCCGAAGCAGATCGACGTCGAGGCGCAGGCCCGGCCCGTCGCCTCTCCCACCTGCGCCACGGCCAGCAGACCGTGGCCCATGCCGCCGGAGTGCTCGGGCACCACCAGCCCGCCCAGCCGGGACAGCAGGGCCGCCATGCCCTCCTTCGGCCACCGCTGCTCCGCGTCCACCGAGGCCGCTCGCGGGGCCAGGGTCTTCTCGGCGATCTCCCGGGCGACGGACACCGCGGCCCCCAGTTCGATCCGCACCACCGCTGTACTCCGCTTCTTCGTACGAACCCGGTCGACAGCATCGGCGGGCGTCACGGTCTCCGGCACCCTTGCCGGACGGCAACGGTCTCGTAGCCTACTTGAGACATCTTCCGCACCGGGAAGCCAGAAGCCTGGTGGGCGCGGCCCCGCTTCGCGGCCCGCCCGGCAGCACGCTCCGCGGGCCCGTCCGGCGGTCGCGGGCACCCCGCCGGCGGCAGGCGGCCCCGGCTCCTCCGAGTAGGCCAAGTACCAGGTCAGACGCTGCTTTTCGTTCCCCCTCGCGCCCGGCTCCGGGCCGGGGCGTGCCGCGGCTCCCGGTGTGTCCGGGCCCGCACCGACGGCGTCCGGCCACGCGCCTGGGGCGTATGTCACAGCGCTCGTGCCCTCCCGCGCGCCCCTTCCTCCGTCACCCGCCGGGGTCGCGCACCGGAGCGTGTCCGTAGGCCGGCTGCCGTAGGGCCGTCGTCCGATCGGTGCGGCCGCCGTGCGGCCACCGCGCGGGCGCACGCCGCCCGCCCGGCGCGCTGGTACAACGACGGGCGGGGGACAGACCGCAGGCCGCAGGACGACCGGGTGGAGGCCGCGTGAACGCCGTGCCGGGCAGAACGCCGGGCAGAGCCCTGCCCCTCGGCCGCACGGTACCGGTCCCCGGCGGGCTCCGCGCCCCCCGAGGGATCGGAGGGCGCGGGGGCATCGGCGCCGACGGTACGGCCGCCGCGCCGGGATCGCCGAGCGCCCTGCGGCGGGAGGCCCGCAGACTGGCGGCCGTCTGCGTCCTGCCGGCGCTGTCCGCCGCCCTCCTGGTGCCGCTCACCCTGCCGCTCGGCTGGGACGAGACGGTCTACGCCAGCCGCTTCTCCCCCTACGGTCCCCCGACCCCCTTCAGCGCCCCGCGCACCCATGGCGTGCCCCTGCTGCTGTTCCCCGTCGCCTCCTGGAGCGACTCGGCCGTGCTGCTGAGAGTCTGGCTGCTGGCGCTGTCGAGCACCGCGCTCTACCTGGGTTTCCGCCCCTGGCTGCGGGTGGTGCCCCGGCCCTCGGCGGTCTGGGTGGCGGCGGCGCTGTACGGCTCGCTGTGGACGGTGCTGTTCTACGCGGGCGCCGCCATGCCCAATCACTACACGGCGATGGGCGCGCTCGCGGCGGTGGGCTGCTTCGCGGGAAGCGGATCCGGCCGCGGTGCGCGGTCCGCGGGACTGGCCGCCGGACTGGCCGTGGCGACCCTGATGCGGCCCAACGAGGGCGCGGCCCTCGCCGCGCCCCTGCTGCTGGCCGCCGTCGCGGTGCCCGCCTGGCACGGCCGGGGCAGGATCGCCGCCGTGGCCGCGGGCGCCGCTGCGGGCGCGCTGCCGTGGGCGGCGGAGGCGTGGCTGCGGTTCGGCGGGGTGGCACAGCGCCTCGCCGAGGCGAGCGAGGTCCAGGGCGGCATGCGGCCGGTGCTGTCGGTGGCCGACCACCTCACCTCGCTGGACGGCCCGCTGCTGTGCCGCCCCTGCACCGGCGACGGGGTGTGGTGGGCGGCCGCGGCCTGGTGGCCGCTGCTGGGGTTGCTCACCGCGCTGGGACTGCTCGCGGCGCGCCGCACCCGTACGCCGTGGATCATGGCCGGCGCGGGGGACGCGGCGCCGCTGTGGCTGGCCGCGGCCACGGCCGGCTCGCTCATGGCGCAGTACTTCCTCCTGCTGCCCTACGTCGCGCCGCGCTTCCTGCTGCCCGGCTACGCGCTGCTGGCCGTGCCCGCCGCCCTCGGCCTGCTCCGCCTCGCCGACCGGGCCCGCCGCTCGGCGCCGGCGGCCGTCGTCCTCACCGCCGTGCTGGCGGGCCACCTGGTCGTCCAGGCCACTCTGGCGCACACCCACGCGGGCATCCAGGAGCAGGCGCGCGAGGACTGGCAGCGCATCGCGGCAGTGCTCCACGCGCACGGCGTACGCGCCCCGTGCGCGGTCACGGGCAACGACGCGGCGATCCCCGTCGCGCACGCCGCGGGCTGCGTCAGAACGGACCCGCGCGCCCCCCGGCGGTCCGACGCGGTGGTCATGCGCCGGGCGGACCCGCCGTCCTGGGCGCGAGAATGGCCGCGCCACCCGGTGCCGGACACCTACAAGAGCGGCTGGACGGTGTCGGTCCGCCCCTGACACCCCTGACACCCCTGCGGCCCCGGAACGTCCCGGGCCGTCGCCTGATCGCCGAAGCCCCGCGTCCGCCGAAGCCCCCGCGGGCCGCGACCGAACCGGAACCGGAACCACCGGGAGACGCGCATGCCGCCACCCGACCCGTCCCGCCGACCGCCCCCGGACAACCGGGAGGGCGTCCGCGCCGCCCGCACCGCCCACGGCGTTCCCGCGGTGATCGCCGCGGTGCGGCTGGCCTTCATCACCGCGGCGCTCCTGACCGCGTACTACCTGCTGCCCGTGGACGAGGAGTTCACCGGTGGCACGGCCGTCATCCTCGCCCTGGGGCTGCTCGCCGTCCTCGCCCTGTTCCTCTGGGAGATCCGTGAGATCGAGCGCTCCCCCCGCCCGATCCTGCGGGCGGCCGAGGCACTGGTGAGCGTGCTGCTGCTGTTCCTGCTGCTCTTCGCGACCGTCTACCACCTCCTGGAGAGGGCCGAGCCGGGCAGCTTCGGCGAACCCCTCACCCGTACCGACGCCCTGTACTTCGCGCTCACGACGTTCGCCACCGTCGGCTACGGCGACATCACCGCACGCTCCCAGCCGGCCCGGGTCATCGTGATGGTCCAGATGACCGGCGGCCTGCTGCTGGTGGGCGTCGCGGCCCGGCTCGTGGTCGACACGGTCAAGTCGGCGCTTCGCCGCCGGGCGCCCTCCGATCCGGAGGCGTGAACCACGAGCCGTACGCCACCCTGCCCGGCTTCCCCGTACCGAGGAGCGCGGCGGGCATCGGCCGCCGCGCCCCGGCCGCCGACAGGCGCCTCCCGCAAGCCCGTTCAGGAGACTGAAGGGCACCGGCGACCTGGACCCGGTCGGCGACCGCGTCGCCCACCGGCACCGCGCCGGAGACGATGAGGAGGACATCGAGTACGCCCTCCGCGCCCTGCGGGCACTGCGCGAGGAACTGCG
>NZ_JAJFAU010000003.1:71109-91288 GCF_022614595.1 Streptomyces sp. CNQ085 | reverse complement strand
GCCGCGGCCCGTCCCGCCAGACGGGCCGCCAGCGGCAGCGCGCCCGGCCGCCTGTCGGCGTCGCGCAGGTGCAGGCGCTCACCGCGCCGCGCGGGAGCCAGCAGCCGGATCAGGAGCAGGGCCGCGACGGGCAGCTGGAGAAGCCAGACCGTGGTGCGGAAGGCCCCGTCGTACCAGATGTTGGTGCCGTACAGCAGGGTGTGCCAGACGCTGAGGACGTAGACGACGACGACGAAGCGGTGCAGGGCCCGCCACATGCGGGAGCCGGTGGCCTGGCGCAGGTAGAAGGCCAGGCCGAGCGGGATGGCGAGGTAGAGGGCGAGCAGACCGATCAGGATGGCGATCCGGCCGGTTCCGGAGGAGTAGACGCCGGGGACGAAGACCTCGGCGAAGGAGGTCGTCAGACGTCCCGCCCAGCCCGTCCCGTCCTCGTTCGCGCGCACCAGTTCGGCGAAGAACAGGGCGGCGTGCGCGAACATCAGGCCGATGGTGGTCAGACTGGTGGTGCGGTGCCAGCGCTCGATCCGCGCCGCGGGCAGTCGCAGCCGCCCCGGCGCGGCACTCGACCTGACCAGGCCCAGTATGACCGTGATCCAGGACCACAACAGGGCGGACCAGCCGAACGCCTGGCACAACCAGTACATCCAGTACCGGTCGGCGTCCGCCAGGTCGGGCATCACCTGGAGTGTCATGGAGGCGCCGGACTCCACACGCGCGTACAGCAACGCGAAGACGCCCGCGGTGACGACCAGTGCGGCGGTGGCGTCGGGCACCGCCGCCCGCAGGTCCGCCCGCAGCGCGGGCCGGTCGAAACGTTTCCGGTGATACGTCGGGGCGGAGGTCTGCGGCATGGTGGGCACGTCCTTCTCCTGTGGGGGTGGGAGAGAGCACCGGCCCGGCCGGGAAGCGGTCGGGCACCGGGTCCGGGCAGTGCGCCCCGAGACTAACCACAGCCGAGCCCCCCGGAAAGGCCCGGCGGCCGCCGCGGGACCGCCGCCCGAGGTCTTCCGCACCGCGAGCGACCTGGCGCGACTGGCGCGCGGCGAGACGGTGCCGGGGCTGACCTCGCCCCCTTCCGCCGGCCTGCTGCGCGGCCTCTCCGGCGCCGCACTGCTCCACCTGGAGCTGTACGAACTGACGGGTGAGCGCCACCTGCTGGACTCCGCGCGGGACATACTGCACCTGGAGGCCGCGCACTGCGTCCGGATGCCGGGCGGCTCGGTCCAGGTCAAGGACGGCCGCCGCCACCTGCTCTACCTGGACCAGGGCAGCGGCGGCTTCGCTCTGGTGGCCCGCGCCTATCTGGACCACCGTGAGGACCCCCTGTTGTCGGAACTGCTGCCCGGGGTACGCCAGGGGTGCGTCCTGGAGTTCGTCCGCGAACCTGGCCTATTCACCGGCCGCGCCGGACTGACGGCGACGGCACACGCGCTGGACACGGCGCCCGGCGACGGCCCGGCCCGCACCACACCGGCGCCGGACGTCCTGGCATCGGTACGCAACCTGACCTGGCACCTCGTGCAGAGAGGCGACCGTCTCCTGGTCCCCGGGGCGGGTCTGCGCCGCTTCTCCGCCGACCTGGCGACCGGTTCGGCGGGACTCCTGCTCGCCCTGCACACCCTGGCCGCCCCTCCCGGCACCCCGGGCTCGCCCACGGGGCCGAGAGCCCTCCTGTCCGTGCTCACCCTGGGGTGACGGGCTACCCCGGCACGACGACCCGTCGCCCGGTCCGCCCCTCGGCGCTCTCATGGGCGAAAAGCCAGGTCAGGCGCGGCACTTCGTAGTGTGCGGCGTGGGCGGTGACCTCGCCGCCCGAGGTGGTGACGGCGCCGCTGCCGATCAGGGACTCCACGGTACGCACCGCTTCCCGCACCGGGCTGTCCAGGGCAGCCGCCGCCTCGGCGAGGGTGAACGGGCCTTCCAGTCCGCCGGAGGCCAGCCGGACGAGAGCCCGGGCGTGAGCCGGCGGGAGGTCGCGCCAGGCCGCGGCGAGCCGGTCGCGCACCAAGACGTCCCCGGCGGCGAGTTCGTCGAGTGCACAGGCGGGATCGGCCAGCCGGTCCGCGTACTCCGCCAGCGGTAGGTGGCGCAGGACGGCGAGGCGCATCCCGGCAACCCGCACACCGAGCGGCAGCAGCCCGCAGCCGTGCACGACGCGCAGGGCCGCGCCGCGGTCGGCGGCGACGCGGGCCGCGCCGACGAACCGGGCCAGCAGGTCGAGGGCCTCCGCCGGGTCCATCGGCGGCACGTCCACCCGGCCGACCGGCGCGAGACCGCCGAGCAGGCCCCGGGCGGTGACCAGGACACCCGACCGGCCGTCCACCGGTAGCAGCCCCCGCACGGCCTGCTCGCCGGGGGCGTCGTCCAGCACCACCAGGGCACGGTGCCGTACCAGCCAGCGTCGCCACGCCTGCGGGGTCGCGGGGACCCCGGTGAGGCCGGCCAGTCGGTTCAGGACGGTGGCGGCCGGGCAGGCCGTGCCGGTGCTGTCGCGGAGCCGGACGAGGAGGCAGCCGTCGGGGTAGCGATCGGCGAGCAGCCGGGCGGCCCGTACGGCGAGAGCGGTCTTACCGCTGCCCGCCGGGCCGGTGAGCAGCACGGTCCCGCCCTCCCCGCCGGACCGGTCCAGGGTGTCGATGAGTTCACGGAGCTGACCACCGCGCCCGGTGAACGCCGTCGGGTCCGGGGGCAGTTCGGCGGGAGCGGCGGGCCGGGCGGTGGGGTGGGCCCGGGCGGCGGAGAGGACTTCCCGGTAGCGGTCGGCCATGGCACCGCCCGGCTCCAGGCCGAGTTCCCGGGCGAGTGCCTGCCGGTACTCGTCGTAGACGGCCAGCGCCTCGGACCGGCGCCCGGACTGGTGCAGGGCGGTCATCCAGGCCGCGTGCAGACGTTCGCGGAGCGGATGCCGCTCGGCCAGCTCGCGCAGCTCCTCCACGACGGCCGGGCCGCGGCCAAGGGCCAGTTCGCACTCGGCCCACTCCTCGTGGACGGACAGGCACCGCCGCTCCAGGCGTTCCCCCTCGGCCGCGAGGGCGGGAGAACGCCGCAGGTCGTGCAGGGGCGTGCTCTGCCACAAGCTCACCGCCTCACGCAGCAGACCGACGGCGGAGGCGGGTTCGAGCCCCGCGGCGGACCGGGCGAGCCGCCTCATCCGCAGGGCGTCCACCTCGTCGTCCTCGACGCGCAGCGCGTAGCCGCCGCAGTCGTGGACGAGGAGGCCCGGGGAGGCGGTGCGACCGTCGCCGAGCAGGGTGCGCAGGCTGCTGACGTAGACCTGGAGGTTCTTGCGGGCGGTGCGTGGCGGATCGTCGGGCCAGACGGCATCGGTGAGCGCGTCGGTGCCGACGGGGGTGTTGGGCCTGCTGAGCAACACGCCGAGGACGAGGCGCTGCTTGAGCGGCCCGAGGGAGAGCGGCACGCCTTCGCGGTGGGCGGCGAGGGGCCCGAGGACGGTGAAGTGCGGTCGGGACGGGTGCGCGCTGGTGCGGGGCGCAGGGGTCACGGGCGGGCCTTTCAGCTCCGTTGTCCGGGCACGGTGGTCACGCGTGCCCGACAGCGATGCTTCCCCGGCGGGCCCGGGTACGGCATCGGGGCGTTCCCCCTACCTTTCCGTCGGTCCCCCGCCCGAAAATCCCCCACGGCCCCCAGGTGCCCCGGTCAGCGGCGCACGGTGTCCGAGGCCCACTCAGCCGCGAACTCGCAGAGAGACGTGCGGTCCTGACGACCGGTCTTGGCGAGCAGGCTCGCCATGTGTTTCTCGACGGTGCGCGGGGAGATGGAGAGGTGGCGGGCGATCTGCTGGTTTCCGGGACGGTCCGGGAGGAGGACGAACACCTCGTACTCTCGCGGGGTCACCCCGCTGGTGCGCAGCGGGGCGGGGATGCGGTCGCGGCCGTCGCGGCGCTGCGGGGCGCTGGCCCCGGCCCTGCGCAGGGCCGCCCGGCAGGCGGAGGCGACCGGCTGGACTCCGGCCGCGTGGAAGTACTCCTCGGCGGTCCGCAGCCACGTCACCGGTTCACCCCAGCCATCGGCGACGGCGGCCTCCGCGACCAGCCGCAGCGCGAGATGGCGGGCGAGGGGGAACACCTCCCCGGCACGCAGGGCTGACCGGACCGCCTCCGCGGCGCCCGCCGGGTCGCCGCCGCGTCCCCGGTGGACCGCGTCGGCCATGCCGAGGAAGAGCTTGTTCCAGGCGAGCTGGGCGCCGTGCGAGGCGAGGGCCTCCCGGTGATCGGCGATGTCACCGGTCCCCTCCAGGGCTCGCACCAGGGGGAGCAGGCCCCAGCGGCCGCCGAGGAAGTACAGACTGGGCCGTTCGCGCTCCCAGGCCACCGCGGACTCCAGGTGTTCCCGGGCGCCGTGGCGGTCCTCTTCGAGGAGGGCCCCGACGGCCAGGCACAGGCCATGCTGAAGCGGGACGAGCAGCGAGTCCTCGCCGCCTGCGCGCCTGAACCGCAGCAGCGCGGCGTCCCGCTCGCGGAGGCACCCCTGGTGGGCGGCGAGGGTCGCGTCGGCGAGGAGGAGGTAGCGGTGGGCCGAGAGGTTGCGTACCCGGGCGGCGGCGTCTACCGAGCGGTCGACGATGGCGCGGGCCTTCTCCCATTCGCCGCAGAGCACCGCGTTCATGGCGAGCAGCCCGTCCACCGTCTGGGTCAGCGCCAGGGCGCCGAGTTCCCCGGCGGCGGTGCGGGCGGCCGCCAGCCGGGTCGCATCGCCTGTGCGCAGGAAGGCGTTGGCGCCGAGCCGGACCAGGGCTTCGGTGCGCCAGGCGGCGAGCTGGTGGCGTTCGGAGACCTCGAGCATCCGCTCCAGGCAGGCGTCCGCCTCGTCGAAGCCCTGGTCCCGGCTGAGGAGTCCGAGCAGCTGCCACGCCTGGCAGGCGACCACCGGCAGGCCGTGCTCTTCGGCGACGGCTGCGGCCCGGCGGGCGGCGTCGGCAGCGTCGGCAGCGTCGGCAGCACCGTCCTCACCCGGGCCTCCGGGAAGCAGGACGAGGTGGCCCTCGACCACGGCGAGCGCGGCCTCCTGCCCGGGCGGCGGCGTGGGGCCGAGCAGGGCGCGGACGGCGCGTACCCGGCGCGCGGCCTCCTCGGGGTGCTCACCCATGACGGCGGCCCAGGCGACCCGAATGTGCGCGTCGGCTCGCGCCGCGGCTGCCGGTGTGCCGGGCGGTACCGGCGGCAGCCCGGCGGCCAGGGCGAACGCCTCGGCGAGCCGCCCGGCTTCGGCGAGGGCGGCGGCGAGCGAGGCGGCGATCTCGGGGCGGCGGCCGTCGGGGGTCAGTTCGTGGGCGCGTTCCAGGAGAACGGCCGCGGAGCCGGCGGCTCCCTGGCCGAGCATCCGGCGGCCAGCCTCGGCGAGGTGCGCTCCCGCTGCGGCGGCGTCCCCGGCGGCCAGGTGGAGGGTGGCGAGGAGCTGGCGCGCGTCCTCGCTCATGGCGGGCCCCAGTTCCTCCAGGGCGGCGGCCGCCCGGCGGGCGGTGGCGGCCCGTTCGGCGGGGAGCAGGGCGGCGGTGAGGGCTTCGGCGGTGAGCGCGTGCCGGAAAGCGTACCGGTCGGGGGCGGCACCGTCGGGGGCGATGACGCCAGCCTCGGTGGCGGCGCGCAGATGGGCGAAGAGAGCGCGTTCCTCGTAGCCGAGGACGGTCTGCAGGAGGGGGACCTGGAAGGTGCTGCCCAGGGTGGCGGCGGTGAGCAGGAGTTCGCGGACGGGCGGGTCGAGGCGATCCAGGCGTGCGGCCCAGCTGCGGACGATGCCGGTGGGGACGGCGCCTTCCGGGCCGTCCTCGCACCGCCAGCCGCCACCCGTCCGTCGCAGGGTGCCGGAGTCGACCAGGTCTGCGAGGAGCACCTCCACCAGGTACGGGTTGCCGCCCGCGCGGCGCGCGATCCTGCGGTGGGCCTCGGCGGGTATCTCGCCGGGGGCGGCGTCCAGGCACGCCTCGGCCATCCTGTGCACCTGCGTGTCGTCCAGCAGGCCGAGTTCGAGGACGGTGGCCGTCTGCCGGCCGGCGGCGGCCCGGGCGACGTCCAGGGCGGGGCCGGGCTCGGGTCTGAGGGTGCCGAGGAGGAGGACCGGCAGGTCGGCGAGGTTGTCGGCGACGTACTCGACGACGGCGATCGTCTCGGTGTCGGAGTCGTGCAGGTCCTCCAGGACCATGACGCAGCCGCGCTCCCGCCCGAGGACGGAGAGCAGACGCAGCAGGGCCTCGGCGAGTTCGACCACCGAGACGGGGAACCAGGGGCCGTGCCGCCGCCATTCGGGCACGAGCGCGGACAAGGCCGGGCGGAAGGGTTCCAGTTCTGGTTCCTCGGGGGTGCCCGCGGCGCGGAACCGGGAGGAGAGGGCCTCCATCAGCGGACGGTAGGGTACGACGAGCCCGGTGGAGGTGGCCCGTCCGCGCAGGACGGGCGCCTCGCGCGCGTACGCGTCGAGGGCGCACCGGCCCGCCAGCCGCGACTTGCCGATCCCCGCCTCGCCGACGAGGAACACCGCCCTTCCCGAGGACCGTCCAGCCGCGCCCAACGCCCTTTCCAGTAGAGCCGTTTCGCTGTCCCGCCCGACGATGACCGAGGAAGTCGCACGCATGTGCGCAGGCTACTGGAGCGGGCCCCGGAGCGGCAGGGCGTGCCGCTCCGGACCGGCCCCGGCGTCAGTTCGGAGCGGTCATGGTGGTCCACGGCAGTTCGTGGGAGTAGGACGCCCCGCCCTCCGACGCGCTGAGGAGTCTGGAGCGCAGCCCGAGGGCGCCGGTGGTGAAGAGGGTGACGGCGCCGACCGGGTGCGTCTCGGCGCTCTCGTCGGCACCGTCGGTCAGGTAGGTGGCCTCGTCGTCGATCTGCATGGGATGCCTCGATCCTTGGTCGTGAGGGCGGTTGAGGTGCACGGGCTCCGGTGCGGTGGTGCGTGTGTGCGCAGGAGTCACAGACGGTGGTCGGGAGTCGTGAGCCGGGTGGGCAGGTCGAGGAGGAGTACGGACGGCACGCGGTCGGGGAACCCGGCGCGCAGCAGCCCGTGCCCGATCCCCGCGAGGCCGGTGAGCAGCCCCGCGTGCGGGACGTGGTCGGGAGTACCGCAGCGCGGCCCGTCGTCCTCGACCGAGGCCAGCAGCACGCCGGTGCGGTGGACGAGCCCCGCGCGGGCTCCGGCCAAGGCGGCATGGCCGAGGAGTTCGAACCTGCCCGCCTCCCCGTGGCAGAGGCTGTCGTCGGGGTGGGGTTCGGCGCGCCGCAGCAGGTGAGCCGTCTCGGTGAGCCAGGCGGTCAGCCGGGGGTCGGTGAGTGCGGCGGGGCTGTCGGCGACGGCGAGGGCGGTGCCGGCCCGCCCGTGGCACCAGCCTCCTTGAGCGGCGGCGTTCGTCGTCGGGGGCGGGGCGACGGCCGCGCGGAGCGCCTCCAGCCCCGCCTCCCGGAAGCGCGAGGACCCGGTCCGCTCGGCGTACCGCAGCAGGGCCCATCCCGTACCGGCCGAGCCGTCCAGGAATCCGGTCCCGGCGGGAGGGTCGGCGGCCACCAGCCGTTCCGCGCAGCGTCCGGCGGCGCGCAGCGTCTCCTGCCGTCCGGTGGCCCGGTGTGCGGCGAGGAGAACCGCGAGCCCGCCGGCCGTCCCGGCGCCGACGCCCGTCTCACGCTCGCCCGCTGCCGCTGCCTCCAGCAGCCGCAGCGCCGCCGGAAGCGACTCGGCGCACGCCGGCTCCCCGAGCAGCCGCTCCGTCTCCAGCAGGGTGTACGTGATCCCGCCGAGCCCGGCGAAGGCGCCCGAGCCCACGGCGGGCGGCGCGGTGGGGTCCTCGTGCAGGGCGTCCAGCAGCCCGGCCACCGGTGCCAGGGACGCACTCGCCGTCTCCGCGTACCGGGCGACACCAGTGACACCGGCGAGCTGGGCGAGAAAGAGGGCGGGGCCGCAGTAGCCCGCCGCGAGGTCGGCGGGCATCGGGCCGAGCCGCCAGTAGCGGTCGCCCAGCAGCTCCAGGCCGAGCCAGTTGACGCGGTCCGCCGTGCGGTAGGCGAGGGAGACCAGTTGGTCCCCGAGGGAGCGGGCCGCGGCGAGGAGCCGTTCGGGTTCGGGCGCGGCGGCGGGCCGGGGAGTGCGCCCGGGCCCCGCGGGGTGGTGGACGGGCGCGGTGGAGGCGGAGACCATAGCGGCCCGGATCACCCACTCCTGGTCCTGCCGGTCCACACTGTCGAGGGCTGCGATCTTCCTGGTGGCTCCGGCCAGTCCGGAGAGCGGCACCGTGCCGGGTACGGCGCGGCCGGTGACCCCGGTCAGGGCGGTGCCGCCGGCCAGCACGGTGAAGACGGGTACGTCGTGGGACCAGAGCTGGGCGATCTCCTCGTCCTCAAGTCCGGACAGGGCCGGGCGGCCGAGCATGCCTTCCCTCAGCCGGGTGAGGACGGCGTCCCGCGCTCCGGCCTCGCGCATCAGCTCGGGGTGGGTGGTCTCGTCGAGGAGGGTGGCGTAGACGGCGGTGGGCCGTGCCACCACCCGCACCTCGTCCCGCCGGAACCGCTCCAGCAGCCCGGTGGGCCCCAGCAGTTCCGCGCGCGCCTCACCGAGGGCCGCGTAGGCCGCCCGGAACCCTTCGCACAGCTCGGCCGTGTACGCGGCCGGGTCGGCGGGCCTCCCGTGCAGGCGGGGGCGGTTGGCGGACTCCCGGAACCGGCCGGGTCGGCGCACCAGCCGCATGGTGTCAGTCCCGCAGTCGGCCCACCCGGCGAGCGCCACGGGGGAGAGCGCGGCGCGGCCGCCGCCGACCGCCGACATGTCGAGCGCGCTGTCGTCGCCTAGGAGGAACTGCGGCAGCAGGCCGACCCGGTGGACGGAGTCGTGCAGTGCCCTGCTCGCCGGATCGTCGGAGTCGGCGATTGGCAGGGCCGGATGGAAGAGAGTCTCCACGTCGACCAGGAGAGGGTGCTCACCGTGGGCGATCAGGTTCTCGTGGTGCAGGTCGGTCCCGTCCAGGGCGTGCAAAAGGGCTAGCAGCGCGCCCTGCCGCCGGTAGAACTCCCGCACCTGGGGCTTGGTCCGGCAGGGCAGCACCTCCACGAACTCGACCCAGCCGTGGGTCCCCCTGTCGAGCACGGTCAGCGTGCGCAGCCGGGGTGTGCCGGGGAGGCGGCCGAGCCAGTCGGCGAGGTCGTTGAAGTGGCGGTGCGCGGTGACCGGACGGGGTTTGTACACCAGCCGCGCGCCGTCCGCGAAGCGCAGCAACGCCACCGTCCGGCCGCCGCCGTGACTGTCCCCCGCCCCGGCCTGGACATCGACGAGCAGGCGTCCGTCCGCCCCGCACGGGAGCCCCGCCTCCGCGAGGGCCGCCTGGTCGGCGGCGAATCGATGCAGCAGTTCGGCGAAAGCGTCGGCCGCGTCGAGGCTGACCCGGCCGAGCAGGCGGGCGAGAACCGGATGGGCAGTCAGCAGAGCGGCAAGGCCCTGTCGCTCCCCCACCCGCCGCAGGAACTCCCGGAACCGGGCCCGGCTGCCGCCACCGGCGAGCCCGCCCGCCTCTCGTGCCCGGTGCAGTTCGGTCACGAGGACACGGGCGGCGATCCGGGCCAGTCGCGGCCCGACCGCCCGGACCAGTCCGGCACGGACGGCTGTGAGGTCGACGAGCCCTCGCTCCTCGCCCCCGAGTGCCGCCACCATCCGCTCGCTGGCTCCCTCGGCGAACGGTGCGAGCACCCGCTCGAAACCGCTGAGCCCCTCGTACTCCTCCTCGGGGAGGGTGAGGACGGCGGGTGCGGCAGCGAGCACCCGCTCGACCCACGCCGCCCAGTCCGGCACCTGCCCGGCCCACTCCCCCGTGCGTAGGGCCGGTGCCCACCAGGCCCCGCTCGCAGTGTGCTGGTCACCGTTCTCCAGCAGGGCGACGGCACCCCGTCCGGCGGGGCCCGGCCCCGGAGCGGGGCGGGCGGCGCCGCACCCCGGTCCCAGAGCGTTCCGCTCCAACGTCCCACCCCCTCGCTCCCGGCGCGGAACCTGTCGGCCCGCGGCGTGACCCATCGTGCCGCGCGGGGGATGGGGGCACATGGGGGTCGGGCCCCCATCTTTCCCGGCGGCCCGCCGCCCGCCGGTCACGCCGCGACGGTCGCAGCCAGGACGGCGGGCAAAAACGCCAGGACGGCGGCGGCCACCTCGTCCAGGTGGCTCTCCAAGAGGAAGTGACCGCCGTCGAGCAGGAGGATCTCGGCGTTCGGGGCGTCACGCCGGAACGCCTCCGCCCCGGCCGGCCCGAAGATCTCGTCGTTGCGCCCCCAGACGGCGAGGACGGGCACTCCGCCGGGCCGGAGCCACTCGTGCACCGCTGGGTACAGGTTCCAGTTGCTCTGAAAAGTCGGCGAACAGGGCCAGTTGGGCGCGATCGACACCTGGTCGGGCCAGCAGCGCCAGGTCGTATTCCCAGGCGTCAGGGTCGACCACTTCGGCGTTGGGGACGCCGTGGGTGTACTGCCACTCGACGGCCTCCCTCCCCAGCGCCGTCTGCATCAGCGCCTCCTTCTCCGTCCCGGGGTTCGCCCCGTAGGCCCAGACGGGCGCCCAGAACTCCGGTACGAAACCTTCCTCGTAGGCGTTGCCGCTCTGCGATACGACAGCCGTGACCGCCTGCGGGGACACCGGCGCGAGACGCCAGGCGATCAGGGCTCCGTAGTCCTGCACGTAGACGGCGTACCGCCGCACATCAAGTTCCGCGAGGAAGGCGCCGGTCACCTCGGCAAGCGCCTCGAAGGTGTACGGGAACCCCGTCACGTCCGGTGCCGAGGAACACCCGAAGCCGATGTGGTCGGGCGCGATCACCCGGTGCGGACCGGCCAACGCCGGAATCAGGTCACGGAACATGTGCGAGCTGGACGGATATCCGTGCAGCAGCAGGAGGACGGGGGCGTCCACCGGGCCCGCCTCCCGGTAGAAGACGGTCAGACCGTCGACCTCGGCGGTGCGGTGATGAACAGCAACCACAGTAACCTCTAAATTGAGTTTTACCAGTTAAATTAGACTCGGCATGAGGAGATCAATCGGAAGCGTCAAGAAGGGAGGCCCTGGCCGGGACCGTGAGCGAGCACGAGGAGCTGCTGCTCGCCGTGCTCAACAGCGCCCCGGTGATCGACGGTCGCCCGGCGGACACTCTGGACACGCCACAGGCCGCGAAGCGGGCCCGTACTTTCGGCGGAACCGGCGGTGAGGCGGAACGAGACGGCCGCTCTGCGGGCGGTCACCGACAAGCTCGGCATCGGCTCCCGCGAGACGCTGCGGAACTGGGTGAAGCGGCACGAGATCGACGCGGGGACGCGGCCGGGGACGACGACGGAGGAGTCTGCCCGGCTCAAGGCGTTGAAGAGGGAGAACGCCGAGCTGAAGCGGGCGAACGAGATCCTGAAGGCCGCGGCGGGTTTCCTCGCCTCCGAGGTCGACCGGCCACACCTGCGCTCGTAGCGTTCGTCGACGAGCACCGGGACCGCTTCGGCGGGGTCGAGCCGATCCCGCGGAACCCTCACCGGGCACGGCTGCACGATCGCCCCTTCCGCCTGTTACGCCCACAGGAAACGCCTGGCCGCCCCGTCCGCCCGTGCCGTGCGGGACGCGGAACTCAAGGAGCTGATCCGCCAGGTCCACACCGACCACTACCGTGTCTGTGGGGCCCGGAAGATCTGGCGGGAGCTGAACCGGCAGGGACATGCGGTGGCCCGCTGCACCGTCGAACGGCTGGTGCGCGAGATCGGCATCGCCGGCGCCGTCCGCGGCAAGCGGGTGGTCACCACGATCCCGGACCGACAGGCCGAGCGGGCACCGGACCGGGTGGACCGCGACTTCGTCGCCGCCACCCTGAACGGCCGACCACGCAAGACCCTCGGCTGGAAGACCCCGGCCGAAGCCCTCAACGAGCAGCTACAGTCGATCCAACAAGCTGGTGTTGCGACGACTGGTTGAACCTGAGCCGCACCAGCTTCAAGCCGGCCGAACACCTGGACGCGGCCGGCATCGCGGCCTCAATCGGCTCTGATGGAGAGCACGATCGGCCTGTTCAAAACTGAATTGATCAAGCCGCGGCGGCCCTGGAAGACGCTCTCCCAGGTCGAGCTCGCCACCGCCGAGTGGATCGACTGGTACTGCCACCGACGGCTCCACGGTGAGATAGGCCACGCCCCCCGTCGAGTACGAGACCCACTACTACACGGAACTCACGAAACCCCAGGCCATCGCAACAATCTGAGATCTCTACCGAACCCGGGGCGGTTCAGGTCCACCGCACCGAGATCGCCGCCGTGGCCGGGCTGCCGCTCCCCTGCACCGGCCAGGCCCTGCGGATCATCCGGCACCGACGCACCATGGCCACCGCCAAGGCCGTCGCCCCCTGGCGGACCTGGCGGATACAGCACGCCCCCATTTGCGCGCCGTCACATCCGATGGAGTTATCCCACACCGAGTCGTTCAGCTGCGTCGTTGAACGATCATTACGCTCAAAGCACTACGAATTGCTTCAGCGGCAGTGGGGAAGTCCAGCCAGCGCCATCCGCCCCAGTCCGCCCCGAATGTGACGCGGAGACTCTCACATGGCGAGATACGACTACGTGTGCGGACAGTGCGGCGTGTTCGAGATCGTCCGTCCGATCGACGCCCCGGTAAACGAGCCGAGGTGCACCACATGCGGCGGAGCGGCGACGCGCGTGTACACCCCGCCCGCCATCACCTCGCCCCACTCCGCCCTGCGACGGGCACACGACGCTGCCGAGGCCAGCGCGCACGAGCCGGCGGTGCGACACCGCATGCCCGCACCGCCCCGTCGTCATGCTCATCCGCTGAATCCGCTGCACACACGCCTCCCGAGGCCGTGACCCACAGGCAAGGAGCGACAGATGCCCGAAGTACTCTTCAGCATCGACCAGCACCGGTCGTTCTACGACCAGGCAGTCCCGCCGCACAACCGCTGGCACCCCGATATCCCGCCGGTGGCGACCGTTCGACCCGGCGCCGAGTTCCGCCTCGAATGCCGGGAGTGGTTCGACGGGACGGTTCACAACGACGACTCCGCCAACGACATCCGCGATCTCGATCTCTCGATCGTCCATCCTCTGAGCGGACCGATCGCCGTCGAAGGTGCGCAGCCCGGTGACCTGCTGGTGGTCGACATCCTCGACATCGGTCCCGTCCCGCAGGAGACCGGGCCGGTCGCCGGCCAAGGCTGGGGCTACACGGGCATCTTCGCCAAGGCCAACGGCGGCGGTTTCCTCACCGAGCACTTCCCGGACGCGTACAAGGCGATCTGGGACTTCCACGGGCAGATCGCGACCTCCCGCCACCTGCCCGGCGTGCGCTTCACCGGCATCACCCATCCGGGCCTCATCGGCACCGCCCCGTCGCACGACCTGCTCGGTCGGTGGAACACCCGGGAGGCCGAGCTCATCGCGACCGATCCCGACCGAGTGCCCCCGCTCGCGTTGCCGCCGGATCCGCAAGGAGCAATCCTCGGCATGCTGGAAGGAGATACCTTCGAACGCTCCGCACGGGAGGCGGCACGAACCCAGCCACCACGTGAGAACGGCGGCAACCAGGACATCAAGAACCTCACCCGTGGCGCCCGGATCTTCCTGCCGGTGTATGTCGAGGGTGGCAAACTGTCCGCCGGTGACCTGCACTTCAGCCAGGGCGACGGCGAGATCACCTTCTGCGGCGCAATCGAGATGGGCGGCTACCTCGATCTCGGCGTCGACCTCATCAAGGGCGGCATGCAAACCTATGGGGTGACGACGAACCCCATTTTCCACCCCGGCAACGTCGAGCCACGCTACAGCGAGTTCCTCACCTTCGTCGGCATCTCCGTCGACGAGGACGACCGCCAGCACTACCTCGACTCGCAGGTCGCCTATCGGCGGGCCTGCCTGAACGCGATCGAGTATCTGACCAAGTTCGGCTACTCACCCGAGCAAGCCTACCTGCTCCTCGGAGCCGCCCCGATCGAAGGCCGTTTCAGCGGCGTGGTCGACATCCCCAACTCCTGCGCCACGCTCTATCTGCCCACCGCCATCTTCGACTTCGACATCCGCCCGTCCGGCGACGGGCCGCAGAGCATCGACCGGGGAAGCTGCGCCCGCTCAAGCTACTGAGGTTGAACTCGTCAGCCGCCGCCGACACCGCCCTGCTGGCGACGGCCGCCGACTGCGTCACCGCATGCGCGGCCCTGCTGTTGTGGATAGCGATGAGGGCCGACCGTGGCGCGGACAACCCGGCGGCTTTCGCGCCCCGGCCCGGCCGGCCGCCGCGCACCGGTCACCGTCGTGCTACTGACGGGCTCCGGGATCCCCGGGGGTTCCCCGAAGCAGGGGAAGCGGGAGGCGACCGGCACCGTGCCGCCGACATCCGGCGCGTCGGCCGGAGCAGCCGACGACGTGGACGGACGCGGGCGTTTGTCCGCGGCGATGAGCGTGTTGACTGCCATGGTACCGGGGGCGCGGCCACACCTACCCGAGGGCACTCCGGCCCGGGCGGCCCCGCACGACCGCATACCGGCAGGAAGGGGCGGGAGCTTTCAGGAGTTGGGCGGGGCCTGCCGGCCCACGTCGTTCCACACGCGCGAGTGAGGCGGCTGAGGCCAGGGGGGTCCCGAAACTCGCTCGATGTCCAGGTCCAGGAAGTGCGCCGAGCACGAGATGCATGGATCGTGATTGCGGACGGCCCGCTCGCACAGCCTGGTGAGCTCGGCCTCGGAGTCCTCGCCGCGGTCGAGTCCCTCCTGGACCAGCCTGCGCAGGTCCTCCTCGATGGCGCCCTGATTCTGGGCGGTCGGCGGAATGATGCGGGCATCGGTGACGAGGCCCCCGTCATCGAACGCGTAGTGGTGGTAGAGCAGGCCGCGTGGCGCCTCCGTGGCACCGTGACCGGCACCGGCCCGAACCGGTACCTCCACGTACGGGCGGGCCGGAGGCTCGTACTCCCCGATGATTCGCAGGGCTTCCTCCACCGCGTACACGACCTCCACGGCCCGGACGAGGATGCTCCGGTAGGGGTTGCGGCAGACCTCGCCCCGTCCGGCGCCCGCCGCGGCCGGGCGCAGCGGTGGGTCGCCGAGGCCGCTCTCCCGTGCCGCCGACAGGGCCAGCGGGGACAGCAGGTGGCCGTTGACGGCGTAGCGGGCGAGAGAGCCGGTGAGATGTCGCCGGCCGTCCAGCCGGGAGTGCAGGGCGGTGGAGTGGGGCACCTGCTCCTCGGCAACGTGATCGCGAAAGTCCCGTAGAGGGAAGCTGCGCGGCGGAAGCGTCTCGTCGTACGGGAGCACGGTGGGGACGCCGGACTCGATGGCGTACGTACCGGTCTCGGCGAGGGCCAGCAGGTCGGCGGCGCACTCGGTGTCGGGGAAGTCGAAACCCCCGACCCAGCGCACCGTCTCCCAGGCGTCGTCGAGTGCGGTGCGCAGCCGCTCTGCCAGCGGACGCAGCTCTGCGCGCGCAGGGGTGCGGTGGAAGCCACCGAGACGGACGTTGACGGGGTGGATCGCGCGTCCGCCGAGCAGTTCGATGACGGCGTTGCCAGCCTGCTTCAGGCGCAGTCCGCGCTCGACGTGTACCAGGTGGGAACGGGACATGCCGATCACATCGTCGTGGCCGAGGAAGTCAGGTGCGTGCAGCAGGTGGATGTGGAGCGTCTGGCTCTCGATCCACTCGCCGCAGTACAGCAGGCGGCGCAGGGCGGCGAGCTGGCCGTCGACGACGGCGCCGCATGCGTTCTCGACGGCCCGGCAGGCGCTCAGCTGGTAGGCGACCGGGCAGATCCCGCAGATGCGCGAAGTGAGGTCGGGCGGCTCGGTGTGGGCGCGGCCCCGGAGGAATGCCTCGAAGAACCTCGGTGGCTCGTAGATGTTGAGCCGGGCCTCGGTGACGGTGCCGTCGTGGATCCTCAGGCGCAGCGCGGTCTCGCCCTCGACACGGGTGAGTGCGGGGACACGCAGGACCTGGGACCCGGTCGCGGGCTTGCTCACGTGGGGTCTTCTCCTTCTCCGGTGCCCGGCCCCTGCCCCTCCACGGCGGTGAAGGCGGTGGTGTTGAAGGTGTGCAGGAACCTGCCGATGTCCTCCTGGCTCATCCCGTCACGGTGCATGAGTGGAACGAGCGCGGGCAGGTTCGTGGTTCTCGCCGGTCCGAAGCAGCCGTAGCAGCCGCGTCCGTAGGTCGGGCACAGGGCTCCGCAGCCGGCGTGGGTGACGGGCCCGAGGCAGGGCGTGCCGTGAGCGACGGTGACACAGACGTTGCCGCGCCGCTTGCAGGAGAAGCAGACCGCGTGGTCCGGGATGCCGGGCTTCCGCCCGGCGAGGAAGGCGGTGATGACCTCCACGAGCTGGCCCCGGTCGATGGGACAGCCGCGCAGCTCGAAGTCGACGGGCACGTGGGCGGAGACCGGTGTGGAGGTCGCGAGGGTCTCGATGTAGTCGGGGCGGGCGTAGACCGTCGCCAGGTACTCCTCGGCGTCGGCGTGGTTGCGCAGCGCCTGGACGCCTCCGGCCGTGGCGCAGGCGCCGATGGTGACGAGGTGGCGGGAGCCGGCGCGGATACGCCGGACGCGTTCCAGGTGCTCGGGGGTGCTGACCGATCCCTCGACGAGCACGAGGTCGTACGGACCGGGCGCGATGTCGCTGGACGCTTCCGGGAAGTGGGCGATCTCCAGCTCTTCCGCGATCCCGAGCAGTTCGTCCTCGCAGTCGAGGAGGGTGAGCTGGCAGCCGTCGCACGAGGCGAACTTGAACACACCGAGCCGGGGGCGGCGGGCCGGCCGGGGTTGGGTGGAGACGCTCATCTCACAGTTCCCGTACGGTGAGCAGGGACTCGGCCCGGTCGTAGCGGACGACCGGGCCGTCGCGGCAGAGCAGCAGGGGTCCGAGCTGGCAGTGTCCGCAGTGGCCGGTGGCGCAGCGCATGTTGCGTTCGAGGGAGACCCGGACGCGGTCGGGGCGCACTCCCCGATGGGCCAGGACACGGGCGACAGCGCGGATCATGATTTCGGGGCCGCAGACGAAAGCGGTGGTGTTCTCCGGTGTGAACAAGGCTTCGTCGAGCAGCGTGGTGACGACTCCGACCCGGCCGGTCCAGTCGCCGGAAGGCCGGTCGACCGTGACGGCGCCGAACGCCGCTCCCCAGGCGGGGAACTCGTCCTGGTAGAGCAGGTCACCGGGGGTCCTGGCTCCGGCGAGGACGTTCAGCCGCCCGTATGCGTGCGGATCGGCCAGAACGGTGTCGATCAGAGGACGCAGCGGGGCGAGTCCGATGCCGCCGCCGATGACGAGCAGGTCCCGGCCGCGGGCCGCGGCCGGGTCCCAGTTCGTGCCGAACGGGCCGCGCACACCGACCACCGCGCCGGCCGGCAGGCCGCACAGCGCCCGGGAGACGGCCCCCACGGCGCGGACCGTGTGCGCCAGCCGCCGCCCGTCGGGGAGCCGGGAGACGGACACCGGGATCTCGCCGACGCCGAACGCACAGACCATCGCGAACTGGCCGCAAGTGAAGGGAGTCAGAGCCTCTTCGGCCGGCTCCAGTACCAGCGTGACCGTGTCGTTTGTCTCTGCCCGGCGGTCCACCACGCGGTAGGGAAGGGGGATGAGCGTCATGACGTCGGCCCGTTCAACTGGGACCCCGGCGGGCCGTACAGGTCGAGCAGCCGGGTCCGGGTGGCCCTGAGCCGGTCGCCGATGGTCTCGGCTACGGCCGTGACCAGCGCCAGACCCAGCACCGGGTCTTCGGCACACAGGTCCCTCACCGCGCCGGCGTCGAACTCCCAGGCATGGACGGGCCCCCGGGTCTCGGCCCCCAGGTGCCACTGCCTGGGCGGGCACAGCCACGACCAGCCGAGCAGGGCGCCCGCGCCGACGGTCTCGACGACCGCGCGCCCGCGGCCGGGCACCTGGAGGTCGAGCGCGACCGTACCCGAGCGGATGATCCAGAAGCGGTCGGCTCTCTCCCCCTCCTCGAAGATCCTCGTGACACTCCGGAAGGCGGCCTCACGGGCGAGGGCCATCAGCCGCCCGTGGTGCTCCGCGGGCACGGCGGCGAGCACTCCCACGTCCGGCTGTGGGATCACGGCGCGCTCTCCCTCCGCGTGGCCTCCTGGTGCAGGGCGTGGGCCTCCTCGGTGAGATCGATGCCGGTGGGGCACCAGACGATGCACCGGCCGCAGCCGACGCAGCCGGAACTGTCGAACTGATCGTGCCAGGTGCCCAGCTTGTGGGTGAGCCACTGACGGTAGCGGCTGCGCGGGGTGGTCCGAACCGGGCCGCCGTGGAGAAGCGAGAAGTCCAGGTCGTAGCAGGAGTCCCAGCGACGCCAGCGTTCGGCGTGATCGCCGCTCAGATCGGTGATGTCCTCTGTGGTGGTGCAGAAGCAGGTGGGGCAGACCATGGTGCAGTTCCCGCAGCTCAGGCACCGGGCGGTGACGTCGTCCCAGCGCTCCGCCTCCAGGTTGTCGCGCATCAGTGTGCGCAGGTCCACCGGTGGCATGGCCCGCCCCATGTGTTCGGCGGCCGCGCCCACGGCGTCGGCCGCGGTGCTACGGGTACGGTCGTCGGCACTCCGGTGCGGGATCTCCGCGAGCACCGCGGCCCCCTCCTCGCTTCCACCGCGGCACAGGAAGCGGTGGCCGGCGTCGTCGACGACCTCGGTGAGGGCGAGGTCGTACCCTGTGTCCGCGGCCGGACCCGTGCCCATCGATACACAGAAGCAGGTGGCACCCGGTTCGGTGCACTCGACTGTGATCAGGAAAGCCCCTGTTCGCCGGGAGAGGTAGGCGGGATCGCGATACCGGCCGCCGGACATCACGCGGTCCAGGATCCTGATGGCCCGCAGGTCACAGGGCCTCACTCCGAGAAACGCGTAGGAGACACCCGGATGCCTCTCCTCCCGCACCACCGTCCCGCCGCCGCGACCGCGGTCCGCGGTCCACTGGCGAACGCGCTCGGGATGCAGGAACGGCTTCCACGACTGTGGTCCCGCGCTGTGCGCGAAGGCAGCCCCGTCCCTCCTCCGGTGCAGCCGGTACCGTCCCGCTTCCAGCTCGACGCCCCATCCGTAGGGCAGCTCATCGGCCGATTCCAGCTCGGCGAGGACGATCGCGCCGTCGCGCACGGTGGGGCCGATCAGTGTGTGGCCGCGCTGCTTCAGAACGCGTACGAGCGCGTCCAGACCACCGCGGTCGAACACCGCGTCGGGCTGGGGAGCGAGTACCGCTCCGGCGTCCGCGGCGTCGGTCATGGTGTGCCCTCCGTCTTCGCGCGCCTCGGCATTGGAGGGGGACGGGAACGTCCGCCACAGACCACTGCGCTCGGCTTGCCCTAGCAGGTGCGATCGGTACCTGACAGCATGTCAGGTACCGATCGCCGATCCGCGAAGCCATCTGGGCGTGTCCCTCCGGGTGGGCCTGTCCGAGGGGCCGCCGCCCGAGCAGTCCCGGCGCTCACTCTGCCCCGAGTCCGCGCACCGAAGCATCGCCGCACTGCTCGACATCCGCCTCGACCTGCCTGGCCAGAGGCGGCACAGCGCACGCCACCGCGGGGGTGAGTCCCGTGCCCAGCGATCGGTCGGCTCCTTCGATCGCGTACACGATGAGACGGCCGGGACCGCGTCCGAGTGCCTCGGCGAGACGCAGCGCCTCTGCCGGGCCGAGCCCGTGCGTACTGTGCCGCCCCGGACCGACCGGACGCAGAACACCGCCCGACGAGGGCGCACACCACCGGTGCACCCGCCCGGGGACCGCGGAGGGGGGAAAGCAGGCGTCGACGACGACCGTCAGCCCGGTGTTCTCCCAGAACGTGATCAACCGACCGGGGTCTCCGTCACACCGCACGAGACGCGTCCCCGAGGGCAGCGGACGCTGCGCGGCCCGGTCCCTCAGCAAGGAGACGACGGCCCACCCGACTCCGTCGTCCCGCCGGAACTCGTTGCCGATCCCGATGACCGCCGTACCGGTTGCTCGCTTCATCGATCCCTGCTCCCGTGCCCGAACGGCATCGCCGTGCCGGTTTCCGCCGCCTCAGGCGCCGGACAGCGCGCGGTCCGGCGTCTGAGGACAGTCACTCGTGGCCACCATCGTCGACGACGGAGACGATGGAGTGCCGCATCAACGCACTGGCCGTCCTCACGGGTGCGGCGGAAAACCACCGGGGGCGGGCAGCACGGCGCGCCCCGCCGCCCGTCCGGGACCGGACGGGCGG
>NZ_JAJFAU010000003.1:66862-71099 GCF_022614595.1 Streptomyces sp. CNQ085 | reverse complement strand
CCACCCGGCCGCACGGCACCTGGCCCGGCTGCTCGGCCTCACCCTCTTCCGCGAACTGCGGCAGATGGGGCGCCCGGGACCGGACGGCAACGGAAGTTCCCCTTTCGGCAACGATCGTTCCGGGTGGTGACCCCGGCCGCGACACGGGCCGTAGCCTCGGCGTACCATCGGGTCACGACCGTTCGGAGGACATGGTGACCGAGGCATCTCACAACGCCTTGAACGAGGTCCTGGAGCGTCTGGACGCTCTGTCGGAGAGCAGAGGGTCCACCCGCGACGACGTTCTGGACCCCGGTGAGCTGTCGGCAGCCACCGGCCTCGGCACGAGGGAGATCCGCACCCTGCTGAGGGGCGGGAGGGTCCGGGAGCGCGAGGTGGGGGAGACCGCCCCCCGACGGGTGAACTTCCTGTACGAGCGATGTCTGAGGGAGAGCGGCAGGAGGTCGGCCGACATCGTCGGCGAGGTGGCGGCCCGCCTGGGGGTGACCGGCGCCTGGGCCCGCAGCCTCCTCCAGGGCGGAAAGTGCCCCAATGTGCCGCACCTCGCCGCGCTGGCCGACTACTTCGGGGTCCCGCTGACATTCTTCACCGACTCCCCCTGTGACGCGCTGGTCCGTGAACTCCGGCCGGTCGTGGGCCGGCTGGAGTCCGAGCCGGCCGGAGGGGTGCTCGATCCCCTGGCCGCACTCGTCGGGGAGCACGGCACCAGGGCGATCGCCGCCCGCGACGGCGGGCGTACTCTCACCCGTACCCAGCGGGAGGCCATCGCCAGGTTCGTCGTCGACTTCGTCACGGACTCGGAGACCGGGCGATGACAAGGGAGTGCAGGGGACGCAGGGCCATCGGCAGGAGCACCCGGAAGGCCATGGACGAACTCGCCCGCCGGCTCATGGACGGTCTCAGCCGTGACCCCGCTCTTGTGGTGCCGACGGACGCCGAGTCGCTGTGCCGGGCACTGTGCCGGGAGATGAGCGCGTTGCGGGGCCGCCCCCTCGAGCTGAGGGTCGAGGAACTGCCGTGTGAGGCGGGCGGTATCACCGGCCTGATGCTGTCCCTGGAGGAGCGGGACGTGATTCTCCTCGAACGCCGGGTGGACGCCCCCCAGAAACCGATCATCGTGGGCCACGAGCTGTGGCACCTGCACCAGGGTCACAGCAGCTATCCGAGCCGGGTGGAAGGCGGCACCGCCGCCGCCCGCCTGCTGTCCCCCGCGGACCTCCCCGGTGACGGCGCGGTGCTGTGCGCCGCGGCACGCAGTCACTGCGACGCGCAGGAGGAAGGGGAGGCCGAGGCGTTCGGTGTGCGCCTGTACAGGGATTTCCGCAGGTGGCTCGTGGACGATCCACTGGCCGTCCCCCGCCCCGCGCGTACCGACGCGGTCGTGACCCGGCTGCGGACCACGCTCAGTCCCCGGTGAGGCGGCCGGCCAGTCATGGACGCTTCCGAAGACGTCATCCCCCACATCTACTACCTCGCGGCGGTCGTGGCGCTGCTGCCGCTGTTCCTGAAGATGCGCTCCACCATCCGTGCCCGGCACGAGTCACTACTCCACGTGGCGAGCCTCCTGCTGGTCATGGCCTTTCTCGTCCTGGCCTCCGCGGCTCCCCAGAGCATCGCCCTGATCAACCGGACCACGGGCGTGACCAACATCGCGGCGCCCTGGGTCTACAGCCTGCTCACCGCGTTCAGCGCCTGCTGCCTGCTGATGCTCACCGCGTGGCGGGACGGGATCACACCGGCGGCCAGCCGTGTGATGCGGTGGGTCATCATCGTGTACTCGCTGGTCATCGTCGCGCTGTGGGTGCTCTTCGCCCTCGGTGATCCCGCCGTCGAGCGCTTGCGCGACTTCGACACGTACTACGCCGACGAGCCGTACCTGCGGGAGATGATCACGCTCTACATCGTGGCCCACACCGTCGCCAACACCGTGAACTTCGTGCTGCTGTGGTCGTGGGAGCGCCGGGTGCGCCGCGTCGACGCCTGGCTCCGTACCGGAGTGCTGCTCATGGGCACCGGTTACATCGCCACCCTCGCCTTCAACGGCTTCAAGCTCACCGCGGTCGTCGGCCGGTGGAGCGGCCACGATCTGGACTGGTTCAGCACCCGGGCCGCCCCGCTGGCCGGTGCCATCGGCTCCATCCTGGTCGGCGCGGGCTTCCTTGTCCCCCACGCGGGCCAGGCGACCTGCGAGTTCTGGCGTGCCGTACTCCGCCACCGCAGACTCCTGCCTCTGTGCCGGCTGCTGAAGGAACACGTCCCGGCCGGGCCGTCCACACTCGTCGGCAAGCCGGACATCCACACGTCCCTGACGATCCGGGAAAAGGAGATACGGGACAGTCTCTACATCCTGGCCCCGTATCTGGACCACGGGCTGCACCACCGGGCCCGCCGCGCGGTCCTCGCCCCGGACCCCGTGCTCGGGGAGGCACTCGGCCGACGGTTCACGCCCCGGGAGGCCGAGGGCGTCGCCGGTGCCGTGGCTGTCACCGCCGCCATCACCGCCCGCGCGGAGGATCCGGGCGGGGGCGCCGGGTGGAGGAGTCCCGACAGTCTGCTCCGCGACGTCGAAGCCGTCTCCAGGGCGCTGCGCCGCCCCAGCATCGTCGAGACGGTCCACCGCAGTACGGCCGTCAGGTCGGAGAACACACCCGCCGCATGGAACGACACCCCCACCCCATGAGATCCACCCGGCCCGCGAGGTCCGCGATAGTCCTCGGCGGCAGCCTGGCCGGCATGCTCGCGGCCCGTGCCCTGGCCGACTTCGCGGCCGTCACCGTCGTGGAGCGCGACACCCTTCCCGAGGGGCCCAGCCCCCGCAGGGGGCTGCCCCAGGCGCAGCACACCCATGTGCTGTGGTCCGGCGGTGCCAGGGCGGTCGAGGAACTGCTGCCCGGCACCTCCGGTCTGCTCAGGGGATGCGGGGCGCACTACGTGCCGGTGCCCACCGACATGGTCGTCCTCAGCCCGCGGGGGTGGTTCCGCCGCTGGGAGGAGTCCCACCACACGCTTCTGTGCAGCCGTGACCTGCTCGACTGGACCGTCCGCCGGCAGGTCCTCGGCCATGATCGTGTCGCCCTCCTGGACAGGACCACGGCCGACGGCCTCCTCGGCGACGCGGACGCGGTCACCGGCGTCCGCGTCCGCCGGGCGGACGGCAGCGAGGACAGGCTCGCCGCGGACCTGGTCGTCGACGCCACAGGCCGTGCCTCGCGCGCGTCCTCCTGGCTGCGGGACCTGGGGCTGCCCGCTCCGGCCGAACGGAGGATCGACCCCGGCCTGGTCTACGCCAGCCGCGTCTTCCGGGCCCCCGCCGCCGTGCGCGCCCGGGGATGTTTCCCCACCGTCATCGTCCAGGCCGATCCCCGGCGGGCTCCCGGCCAGGGCGCCTTGCTCATCATGGTCGAGGACGGGCGCTGGCTGGCGACCCTCTCCGGGACCCGCGGAGGCGAACCGGCCGGGGACGGCGGTGCTTTCATGGACTTCGCCCTGGAGGCGCCCCGGCACCCGATCGTCGGCCGGCTCATCGCGGACGCCGAGCCCCTGACCGGGGTCACGCGCACCCGCAGTACCGCCAACTACCGCCGCTACTACGAGCGGATGCGCCGCTGGCCCGAGGGGTTCGCCGTCCTCGGGGACGCCCTGGCGGCCTACAACCCCAGCTACGGGCACGGAATGTCCACTGCGGCCCAGAGCGCCGTCGCCCTGCGGAACGCGGTCGGGCGCCGCGGATGGGGGACCCCGGATCTGGCACGGCACGTCCAGCGGGCCGTGGCCGGACCGGTGGATGCCGCGTGGATCCTTGCCGTCGGTCAGGACGTGCTCTATCCGGGTGCGACCGAGCACGGCCCCGCCCTCCGGGACAAGGTCTCGGCCGCCTATGTCAACCGGCTGCTCCACACCGCGACCGGCAACGGCTGGGCAGCCCGCCGTGTCACCGACGTCACCTCCCTCGAACACCCGGTCTCCGTCCTGGGCGACCCCCGCCTGGCCCTGGCCGCGCTCCGCGGGCCCCGCCGCCCGAAACTCGACGGGCCTCCCCTCACCGAGGAGGAGATGGCCGCCGCCGGCCTGTCCGCCCCGTCCGTCACCGTTCCGGAGTGACGGGGCCGTGAAGGGGGCCCGCCCCATCTGTGGCCAGCGGCCGCCTCGGATGGCCGAGGACCTGAGGTCCGGCGGCGGGCGGCGTCCGCAGCGGAGGGGCAGGCCCGGCGGCCGTGCACACACGGCCGCCGGGCTC
>NZ_JAJFAU010000003.1:0-66852 GCF_022614595.1 Streptomyces sp. CNQ085 | reverse complement strand
CCCCCCCCCCCCCCCCCCCCCCCCCCCCCTCCGCCGGGGGGCCTACCGCATCACCCCGTCTGACGGGCGGGCCGGTCACAGAGGCCGGAGCGACGGGGTCAGACCGCCGGGGCGGGATAGGTGGGGTACTCGACTCCGGAGACGTGCTGGACGATGCGAACGACCTGGCAGGAGTAGCCGAACTCGTTGTCGTACCACAGGTAGAGGATCGCGTTGTCGCCCTCGACCTTGGTGGCCCCGGCGTCGACGATCGAGGCGTTGCGCGAGCCGATGAAGTCGCTGGAGACCGCGTCGGGGGCGCTGATGAAGTCGATCTGGCGCTTGAGCGGCGAGGTGAGCGAAACGTTCCGGAGGTAGTCCAGGACTTCCTCGCGGGTCGTCTCGCGGGCGAGCTGCAGGTTGAGGATGGCGATCGAGACGTCCGGCACGGGGACGCGGATCGAACTGCCGGTGATCTTCGCCCTGAGGCCGGGCAGCGCCTTGGCGACGGCGGAGGCGGCACCGGTCTCGGTGATGACCATGTTGAGGGGCGCCGAGCGGCCGCGGCGGTCGGACTTGTGGTAATTGTCCAGCAGATTCTGGTCATTGGTGAACGAATGGACAGTCTCGACGTGGCCACGCAGGACGCCGTACTCGTCGGCCATCGCCTTCAGCGGCGGCACGATCGCGTTGGTGGTGCAGGACGCACAGGACAGGATCCGCTCGTCCGGCTTGATCGTCTCGTGGTTGACGCCGTGGACGATGTTGGGGACGTCACCTTTGCCCGGAGCGGTCAGGACGACCTTGTCGACACCGGGGCGCAGGTGCTTGGACAGCCCCTCGCGATCGCGCCACCTGCCGGTGTTGTCGATGAGGATGGCGTTCTTGATGCCGTACGCGGTGTAGTCCACCGCGGTCGGGTCGTCGGAGTAGATCACCTGGATCTCGTTGCCGTTGGCGATGATCTTGTCGTTCGTCCCGTCAACGGTGATCGTGCCCTGGAACTGGCCGTGAATGGAGTCGCGGCGCAGCAGGGAGGCACGCTTGACGAGGTCCGGGCCGGCAGCCCTGCGGACGACGATGGCGCGCAGCCGCAGGCCGTTGCCGGAGCCGGTCTTCTCGATGAGCAGACGAGCCAGAAGGCGGCCGATACGGCCGAAGCCGTAGAGGACCACATCACGCGGCTCGCGGCACTTGATCTTGTTCTCGCCCGTGGCGCCGGCGACGGCCTCGGCGGTGAACTCCTCCACCGACAGCCCACGGGCGTCGGCCCGGTGTGTCGCGGCGAGCATGCCGATATCGATCTGGGAGGGACCGAGGTCGAGCGTGGTCAGAGCCCGCAGGAACGGCAGTGTCTCGGTGACCGATAGTTCCTCGCCGGCGATCTGCCGGGCGAACCGGTGGGTCTTGAGGATGCTGACCACCGACTTGTTCACCAGGGAGCGGCTGTGGAGCAGGATCGTGACGTCCCGCTCCCGGTGCAGCTTCCCGATGATCGGGATCATCGACTCCGCGATCTCCTCGCGGTTCTTCCAGTTGGTGAACGAGTCCACGGTGGTAGTCACAGGTTCATCTTTCGAGCTAGGCGGTGCTCATATGTTAAGCACCCCCCTGTTTTGATCACTCACGCGGTACTGGCTAACCGGGGTGCGGCGGCAACGGCCGTGCCGCTCGCCGCTGACGCCGCACCCGGCCGACCTCACGAACTGGCCAGCAGCGCCTCCAGTGCCACCGCCGTCCGCGGGTGACGGCCGGCCAGCACCGCACCCGACGGGGCGGATCCCGCGCTCCGCCACGTGCCGTCGCAGCCCAGCAGACCGGCCACCGCGTCACATGCCGCGGGATGGGCGGCGAGCAGCGCCGCGCCGCGCCCGGCACCCGTGCGCCGTGCCGGACGTACGGCTTCCGGCTCCGCTCGCGCCCGCCACGGCGGCACCCATGCGTCCAGTGCCGCCAGCCGCCCGGGGAAGGTCCGTCCGGCCTCGCGGATCAGCAGCGGAGCCAGTTCGGCGCCCTCCGAGCGCAGGGTGATGATCAGGGTCGGCAGCCACGGCAGGAGCACGTGGTCCGGCAGTCGCGCGAACGCGTTGGACACGGCTTCCACGACGAAGTCGGCGAGACCGGGGACGGGCTCCAGGGCGTGCAGGAAACCACTGAGGTAGCGCGGGTAGGCGGGCACCACCATGGGGTTGCCGAGCATCTCGTCACACCTGGTCCGCAGTTCCGCGCGGGTCAGCTGACCAAGGTGCGTGCGGGCCGCCCACAGCAGCGCGGTCTTCGCCGGGTCCCGCGGACGGGACTGGGCCAGGGCCAGCTCCAGCTGTGTCCGGTCGCACCCCAGCGACAGCGCCAGGCTCTCCATCCCGAACAGGAAACCCAGCATCGCCGCCAGCTGGCGGACGCCCGCGTCGTCGTCGGTGAACGCCGTCGGCAGCAGGGTGCAGTAGTGCGCGTATCCCGCCTTGACGAAGGACTCGATCCACGGAGGCAGGACCGGTTCGCCGGTGCGGTAGTACGCCAGCAGCCGCCGCACCTGGCGCAGCACCTCCGGAGCTCCGTCCACGCCGCGCTCGGCCGACAGCACCTTCAGGGCGTGGGCCCCCAGTTCGCCGGCGAGGCGGTGGCCGCGCAGATACAGCACCGTGTCCTCGACCGCCCCGAGGACGGACGCCGCGGTGGCACGCGAGTCGTACGCCGTGCGGCGCAGACGCTGCTCCAGTACCTGCTCGACACTGACGCCCTCGTAGCCCAGCTCTATGAGCGCGCGCTGGTGAGTGCCCAGTGCCAGGTCCCAGGACTCCTGGATCGGGCGCTCCCCCAGCTTCCGCTCCCCCATGATCGGCCGTGCGGCGCCGTGCGGCATCAGGCGGCGCAGTATCCACAGCACGTCGGAGCACCTCTCCAGCTCCGGCCGGGCGGCTATGTCCAGCAGCGCTCTGCGCACACCGCGCTGCTGGAGTTTCATGTTCAGGGGGGCCAGCCGATCGTGGACGTCGCGGGCCAGGGGCGGCAGCGCGTCGTAGCCGACCCGGCCGACCCGGTCGCCGCCCATCATGATCTCCACGAGACGGCGCACGTCGCGTCGGCCGGGCACGGTGTCCTTCTCGATACAGGTGACGGCCGCGTCCCGGAAGTCGTACGGCGTCGGCCTGGCCCGGTCGCGCATCCCGGCCAGCAGGATCGATGTCTCGAACACCGCGATGGCGTCGGCGGTGGATGCCGGATAGCCGCTTCGGCGCGCGGCGCGCACGATCTCCACCGACCAGCCCAGCAGTTCCGCCTCGTCCAGCCCGTCCAGGACCGACGGCAGGCTGAGGAAGCCGGTCAGCCTGTCCGAGGGCGGGGCCTGCTCCGCGGGAACCACCGCCGCGGCTTTCCGGGGCCTCGGCCTCCTCGTCCCCGCCTGTCCCGCGAGGCGGTACGGCTCCACCCGGGTGCGCCTGAGGTTCTTCGCCCAGAGTGTCGCGGCGATCGACACCGAGCCCGCGGCGAGGCCGAACTGCGCCTCGATCGCCGCGTGGCTGGAGGGGATCAGGCCGTACCGCCATCTGGTGGCGGTACGCGGACCGATCTCGAAGGTGTCCTCGCCCAGAACGCCGAACTCGGCCACGCGGCTGGCCGCGTGGAAGGCGCCGCAGACGTAGAGGCAGTCCGCGGGGTCGGTACCGGTCTCCTGAAGGTGCCGGCGCATCCTGGTCCACATGTGGCGCTCGCGGTCCTCGTCCACGCGCATCCGGCGGGGATCGCCGGGTGCCAGGCGCCTGAAGAGGCTGCCGATCAGGAACATGACCTGACGGTAGGTGTCGTGGTCGCTTTCCCCGAGCGGCAGTTCGACATACTGGTGCCACCACTCCGACCAGTGCCGCACCCGGCCGTGGCGCAGCAGGTGCTCCTCCAGTTCGGCGAACCGGGGCCGCAGGTCGCCCATCTCCACGCCGACCGCGTCACCGTGCAGCGCGGCCTCCTCCTCGGCCGGCGCCTCGGTACCGGAGCCGGGCCCGGTGACGTGCGCCCCGCGCGCCTCCCACTGGAAGACGTGGTCGCTGGAGCGGTCGACGAGGACCAGTTCGACGCCCGGCGTCTCCAGCGCGTACGCGATCGCCTGGTACTCGGCGGACGCCTCGGTGATCGGCGCGACCACCGACAGCGGCGACCACTGCGCGGGGAAACCGTCGACCTCGGCCGCGAACGCCTGGAGCGCCACGGGCAGCCGGCAGTTGCGCAGCTCGGTCAGCAGCGGCGCCATGTCCTCGCACAGCTCCAGGTACACCACCTTCGGCCGCTTCTCGCGCAGGCGGCGTGCCATCGCGGTCGCCGAGGCGGGTGAGTGGTGGCATACGGGGAAGACCTCCAGCGGCTCGTGTGTCGCACGGTCGACATCGTCGACGATGCCCAGCAGGATGTCCTCGAGGGCGTCCGGCCCTCCGGCGAACGTCGTGGCCGCTTCCCGCAACTGTGTGCGCAGCGCGGTGAAGGTGGTCCCGTCCGCCGGGGTCGCCTCCGCTGCGGTTGCGTCCGGGGCTCCCCCGCTCGCGGCCCTCACGACAGGGTGGCGATCGTGTCGCGGCCGCCCTCGAGGAACTCCGGCCAGAAGCCGCCCTCCTCCCTGCCGCGCGGCTCCACGACACCGTGCAGATACTTGTTGAGGATGGCCAGGTCCTCCGGCTCGCGCCGGGCCAGCGATCCGACCAGCGAGGAGGCCAGGGTACGGGCGGTCAGGGCGCGTTCGCCGAAGAAGTTGCCGTGCAGGATCGCATCCTCGAGCACGCCGATCTGCTCGGCGGTGGACAGCGCGGACTCCAGCCTCTCGTCGTCGCTGCCGGCCGCCGCCGAGGCGGCTCGCAGGTCCGCGAAACTCCGCAGCAGCACGTCCAGCAGCGTCGGCGGCACGTCCAGCTCTATCCGGTGACGGCGCAGCAGTTCACCGGTGCGGAAGCGGACGATCTCCGACTCGCTCCTCTTGTTCGTCACCACCGGGATGCGGACGAAGTTGAAGCGGCGCTTGAGCGCGGAGGACAGGTCGTTGACACCCCGGTCGCGGCTGTTGGCGGTGGCGATGACCGAGAAGCCGGGCTTGGCGAAAACGATGCCCTCGTCGTTCAGTTCGGGGACCGAGACGTACTTCTCCGACAGGATCGAGATGAGCGCGTCCTGGACGTCACTGGTGGCGCGGGTGAGCTCCTCGAAGCGGCCGATCGCGCCGGTCTCCATCGCGGTCATGATCGGCGAGGGGATCATCGACTCGCGCGACTGGCCCTTGGCGATGACCATGGAAACGTTCCAGGAGTACTTGATGTGGTCCTCGGTGGTGCCGGCGGTGCCCTGGACCACCAGGGTGGAGTTGCGGCAGATCGCGGCGGACAGCAGCTCGGCCAGCCAGCTCTTGCCGGTGCCCGGGTCGCCTATGAGCAGCAGACCGCGGTCGGAGGCGAGCGTGACGATGGACCGCTCGACGAGACCGCGGTCGCCGAACCACTTCTGCGGGATCTCCCTGTCCAGGCCGTCGGAGCGCTCGGAGCCGAGGATGAACAGGCGGACCATCTTCGGCGACAGGCGCCAGGAGAACGGCTTGGGGTTGTCGTCGACGGACTCCAGCCACTCGAGTTCCTCGGCGTACTTGAGCTCGGCGGGGGCGCGCAGCAGGTCGGACATGTGAGGGCCTTTCTAGGCGAGGAAGGTCTTGAGTTCGTGGACGAGCTTGCGGATGTGGCCGGAGAGCACCGGTGCGCCCAGGTCCTTGAAGCGCTCACGGAACCACGGGTTGACGCTGCCGCGCCCGGAGCTGGTCACTGATCCGACCGGGATGAACCTGGCTCCCGAGCGGTGGACGGCGGCCATGGACTCGAACAACTGCTCGTGCCGCCATTCGTAGAAGTCGGAGATCCACACCACGACGGTGTTGCGGGGCTCGGCGATCTTCGGCCGGGCCAGTTCCATCGCGACCGTGCCGTCGGTGCCGCCCCCGAGACTGGTACGCAGCAGGGTCTCGAAGGGGTCGTGGACCCAGGGTGTGAGATCGAGTGCCCGGGTGTCGTAGGCGATCAGATGGACATCCACCTTCGGCAGCCCGGCGAAGATCGACGCGAGGATGGTGCAGTTGACCATCGAGTCGACCATGGAGCCCGACTGGTCCACGACCACGACCAGCCGCTGGGGCGTGGTCCTGCGGGCGGTGTGCCGGTAGTAGAGGCGGTCGACGTACAGCCGCTCCTCCTCCGGGTCCCAGTTGGTGAGGTTCTTCCAGATCGTGCGGTCGAGATCGAGGTTGCGGAAGACCCTCTTGGGCGGGACCGATCGGTCCAGGGCCCCGGCCGCCGCCTTCTCGACCTGGGTGCGCAGCACTTCGGCGACCTCGTCGACGAAGCGGCGGATGAGAGCCCTGGCATTGGCCAGCGCCACGCCCGAGAGGTTGTCCTTGTCCCGCAGCAGCTGCTCGATCAGCGACATGCTGGGGGTCAGCCGCGCGGCCAGCTCCGGATCCGCCAGGACCTCGCGCAGGTGCATGCGCCTGACCAGGTCGGCCTCGATGGCGCCGAGTTCCGGGCCGATCTCCGGGATCAGCAGGCCGAGGTCGAGGACCGCGTCCGGGCCGCCGGTACCGGTCGGGCCGGACGCCGCACCGGGGCGGCCGCCGCGCAGCTCACCCGGCTCACAGCCGAGCGCGCGCTCCAGCCGGACCGCATCGGACTGCCAGCGCGCCAACTGCCCGGCGGTGACCGTGCCGGACCCGGGGGCGAAGACACCCAGCAGCACCTTCGCGGCCAGTGCCGCGCGCCGTACCTCGGCGGCCCGGTCGCGTGCGTCACCGTCGGCGCCGGGACCGGGCGTCATCAGGCCGTCGAACTCGGTGGCCAGGTCCGGGTGGCGCTGCACGATCGAGTCGACGGAGGCACTCGGGTCCAGCAGTACGGGCGGCAGGCCGGCGTCCTCGACGACGGCGAGGCTCGCCGACTCCAGCGCGGGCTGCTCCTCGTGATCGAAGAGGCGGGCAAGGAGCCGCCAGTACAGGACCTGGCGGCGGTTGCCGTGAAGGTCCGCCCCACCGTCCGGCCCGGGTGCGTGTCCGGCCCCGGCGGTGTGCTCGGCGGTGTGCTCGTTCATTTGCGCAGCAGCCTTCCGGCCCGCTCCCGCAGCACCGCCACGGCGGCGGTCGCGGCCTTCTCCGCTCTGACACCGGCCTTGTCGGCCGTGCCGCCGGCCCATCCCCCCGCGTGGAGCGTGACGTTCCTCTTCCGCGCGGTCGTCTCGACGGCCAGGGGCTGGATTCGGTATGTCCCGGCGTCCCAGCGCAGGAGCCCGATACACGCTCCGGACGCCGCCACGGCCTCGGGGGTGAGGGGGCCGGCGGCCGGGATCCTGTCGGTGTCGACGGCCAGGGGGTGCCGGGCGACGATGAACGTCAGCACCCCGTCCTCCTCCTGGGCGGTGTAGCCCTCCAGGAGGACGGGGACGGCGATACGCGCCGGATGACGGTCCAGCGGCGCGGTCGCCGGGTCGGCCGCGGCGGGCAGGGCGACGCGGGCGGTGGCGAAGGCATCGGCGGGCTCCCCCGAACGGGCGCACCCGTCCTCCCAGAGGAGGTCGCCCTCGGCGGTGACCGGCATGTCGGCCAGGTGCATCGAACGGCCCTCCCCGACGGCCGCCAGGAGTGACGTGTGGGGGCGCAGCAGCTGCCACAAACCGGCCCCCACGACCGTGTCGGGCTTGGGCACCGACACCGCGGCCCGCACCAGACGGGAGGCGGAGCCGTCCGCGGGCTCGAACACGGCGTGGACCTGCGCCTGCACGGCGGTGGCGTGCTCGTGCACGTCGACGCCGAGCGGCAGGAGGCGTCCGGTGACGGTGGCGGCCGCGGGTACGTCCGCCGCGCCCGGCAGTGTCAGCAGCATCGCGCGCGACCACAGGTCGGCCCAGCGCCTCACCGGGACGCGCTCCAGCGTCGCGCCGGGGCAGGACGCGGCGAGTTCGGCGGCGAAGCCGTCCAGGAGAGCGGCCAACCGGCGCAGGGACGGATCCGGAAGCATCGCGGAGACGACCTGTGCGGACGCGGAGACCATGTCGTGGTCGATGCCCTGCCATCCGGCGCGCGCCAGATCGACCAGCCATGAGCGGGCGGCGGCGAGCAGGTTCACCGCCTTCTGTCCCCCGGGTGTGAAGACCGTCTCATCGGAGCGGGCCCGGCCGGTCGCCTCCTGCAGGCGGGCCGCCAGCACGTCGTGGACGGATCCGAGCAGTGCGGTGCGGGCGGCGGCGAGGGCGGTGAGGTGCTCCTCGCCGGCGGAGGCGGCCGCGGTCTTCTCCGCCGCCTCCGCGACCCTGGCGGCCAGAGGGGTCCCCGCGACCGCCTCGGCGAGCCCGGCCAGAGCCGCGGCCTGGCCGGGCTGGGGCCGGAGCAGACCCGCGACAAGGGCCTGGTCGAAGGCGTCGACCGCCGTCAGGACTTCGTCGAGTCCGTCGACGGGCTCGGTGAGCGGATCGGCGCGCATCACGCCACCTCCCTGGTCGGCGGGAACCAGTGCATCTCCGGCAGCGGCGCGGTGGTCGGGGCGAGTTCCAGATAGGCCAGGTGACGCAGGAACCGGCTGAAGACGGGCGCTGCGGCCCCGGTGTCGCCCCGCGGCGGGCTTGCGCAGGCCATGGCGGTGGTGACGGCCGACGCGTCCGGCTCCTCCTGCACGGTCTCGACCCGCAGGTAGCGGGAGACACGTTCGGCGCCGTACTGCAGTACCGCCTCGTTGACCAGGGCCCGGATGTGGTTGCAGAACGAATCCCGTGCGCCGCCGCACGGCCGGTTGTTGTTGGTGCTGCAGGCGAACGCGTAGTCACCCGCGGCGACTGACGAGACGTAGACCCGGCCGACGTCCGAGCCGCTGGACACCACTCCCTGCAGGCGTCCGTCGGCCAGTTCGACGAACGGCACCTTGGCGAGCTTGCGTGGCCGTGCGGGTGGTACCACCCGTGCCGTGCTCGACCTCTCCCAATCCGACAACGCACCGTCTCCCATGCTCCAGGGGCCTTCCACGCCACAGCGGCGGGACATGGCCGGAACCATAGGTGCGGTCACTGACAACGCCGTTGCCGCCCTCGCCGGAGGCTCGTCCGCCTGCCCCGGTGACCGGGGCAGGCGGACGAGCCTCCGGCGGTGTGCCGCCCGGTTCGGCGTGGGCGGCCGGGCTCGGGGCGCCCACTCCGAGGAGGGTGGCGGCCCGGCCAACAGGGCGGCCAGTGCTCTCGTTCTTCTTGCCGCGGCTCCGGAAGGGAACGGAAGACGCGCGGGTTTCCGTTGAGCCATGAGAGTGTTCCCATAGCTCTCACTCTGTTCACGTCCCGTCAAGATGGCGCACACAGCCCGGCCCCCGGGCCGGACGGAAGGGCGGCGACCGGCCGTGGACGCCACGCGCGGCCGACCGGGCGGGCCCGTACGGCCCATCGGGGCACACCCGGCCGTGTCGGTAGCGGCCGCCGACCGTGCGGTGTAGCGTCGTGAACAGCAGTCGTGGTTCCGAAGTCTCGTACGCCCGTGGTCACGATCACGGGCGTTCTCGCTGTTCAGCTCATCTCCGGACCAGGGCGATCACCTCCCGGGCCCACAGATCGGGTCCGGTCCCCTCGAGGAGAAGGAGACGGTCATGGCCAAGGGCACCGTGAAGTGGTTCAACAGTGAGAAGGGCTTCGGCTTCATCGAGCAGGAGAGCGGCGGCCCCGATGTCTTCGCCCACTACTCCAACATCGCGGCCCAGGGCTACCGCGAGCTGCACGAGGGGCAGAAGGTCGAGTTCGACGTCACCCAGGGCCAGAAGGGCCCGCAGGCGGAGAACATCCGCCCCGCCTGACCCAGTCGCACCTCCACGGGCCCGGCACCCCCCCCCCCGGCCCGTTCCCGGGCGGCCGCCCGTACGGGAGATGCGGCGCTCCGGCGGGCCCTGCCGCGGCGCGCGGCAGGGACTACACCCTCCGGGCGAGACCGGCTCACCGTCACCGCCGCCGCGCTCACCCGGCTGAGCGGACCACGGGCCCACGGCACCAACGCCGGCCCCGTGAATGTACTTCCTACAAGGAGTTCGACCGCGCGTTCGCGCCCCGCTACGCGAACGGCACCACCGTCCTGACGCCCGGCTTCTTCGCCGAGGTCAGGGACGGTGCCCGGGTGACGCTCACCTTCCACTACCGGAGCGGGGCGAGAGTGACCTACCACGTCACCAGGTCCGGGACCTCGGTCGTCGGCACCGCTTCCTGACCGTCGTCGTCCGGCCCCGGGCGCGAGCCCGGACGACGCGCGTCTCACAGGACCCGCTGCCCCTTGCCCAGCGCCACCACACCGCTCTCCGAGACGGAGTACAGCTCCCGGTCGCTCCGCTCGTTGACCCCGACCGCGGCGCCGGGCGGCACCTCTGTGTGCTTGTCCAGGATCGCGCCCCTGACGATCGCGCCGCGCCCCACGCGCACGTTGTCGTGCAGGACGCAGTCCTGCACGACCGCTCCCTCCTCGACCACCACACCGGGCGAGAGGACCGACCTGGTCACCTGGCCGCGGACCAGGCAGCCCGCGCTGACGATGGACTCCCCCGCGATGCCCCCGGCGTTGAAGCGTGCGGGCGACAGCTGGGAGGAGTGGGTGTAGACCGGCCAGTCGCGGTTGTACAGGTTGAAGGCCGGCCGTTCGGCGATCAGGTCCATATGGGCGTCGTAGTAAGCGTCGAGAGTACCCACGTCACGCCAGTACCCCTGGTCCCGGGCGGTCTCGCCGGGCACGTGGTTGGTGTTGAAGTCGTACAGTTGCGCCTCGCCGCTCTCGGTGAGGAGGGGCAGGATGGAGCCGCCCATGTCGTGCGCGGAATCCTCGTCCTCGGCGTCCTTGAAGAGGGATTCCACCAGCGCCCTGGTGGTGAATACGTAGTTGCCCATGGAGGCGAGGACGGAGTCGGGGTCGTCCGCCAGGCCGGGCGGTTCGGTGGGCTTCTCCAGGAAACCCTCGACCGTCCGGCCGTCCGGGCCGGGCTTGATGACGCCGAAGGCCGAGGACTCCGCGCGCGGCACGCGGATGCCGGCTACGGTGACCCCGGCGCCTCCTTCGATGTGCTGCCGCAGCATCTGCCGCGGGTCCATGCGGTAGACGTGGTCGGCGCCGAAGACCGCGATGTGGTCGGGGCGCTCGTCCTGGACCAGGTTCAGCGACTGCAGGATGGCGTCGGCGCTGCCCAGGTACCAGTGAGGGCCGAGGCGCTGCTGGGCGGGCACGGGCGTGACGTAGTTGCCCAGCAGGCTCGACATCCGCCAGGTGGTGGTGATGTGCCGGTCCAGCGAGTGCGACTTGTACTGGGTCAGGACACAGATCCGCAGGATGTCGCCGTTGACCAGGTTGGACAGCACGAAGTCGACCAGGCGGTACGTCCCGCCGAAGACGACCGCGGGCTTGGCCCGGTCGGCCGTGAGCGGCATCAGCCGCTTGCCCGCTCCGCCGGCCAGCACGATTCCCAGTACCGAAGGTCCGCCGCGTCGCATCGCAGCTCCTCTCTCGCCTCCGCTCCGGCCGCGTGCACCCGGGCCGGCAAGCCGCTTCGGTCGCGGGCAGGGGGCTCGAGCACGGGCGCCCGCACCGCCGCGGACGCCCGGCGGAGACTCCACGGCGGTCAGGACCGCCCTCATATACGGTCCCGTCCCTCGAACGTCCGGTTCCAGGGTCGCCCACCCGGCGCGGTTGCGAAAGTCGATCTCCCGAGCGCCGGCAGCCCCGCTCTCGCGGAGGTCCGCGGTCACGGGCGGCTGGGAGCCGCGTGCCGGATCCGCCCGCTCCACCTCGCGGGCCGGAAGGCCAGGAGGGCATGCCGGCCGGGCCGGGTCCGGTGTCGGTACGGCGTGGCATTCTGGCACCGGATCGATCACGGCCCACAGGAGCGGGAGCACGGCATGATCTTTCGCCGTACCGAAGAGCACATCGCCGTCCGCTGCGGCACCTGTCCCGGCATGCCTCTCCTCCCCACACCCTGCGACATCGACACCGCGAAGTGCCTGCGCTGTCAGGACAGGAACCGCCCTCTGCCCGTTCCCCATCCCGAGGACCACCTGTGCGACGTGTGCCGCCGCGAGTGCCCCGGATGCGGCGCCCCCTCCGCCCAGGGCGGCCGGTGCCGGACCTGCCGCGGCCTGTGCCGCACCTGCCACGCCCCGCTCCCCGCACGCACCGGGGGCGGCACGGTCCGCGAGGAACCCCGGCCGCGGAATCCGGGCGAGCGGGCCTCGCGGCGGGAACGGGTCCACTTTCCCCGGACCTGGCTGGACGGCCAGTGCGAAACCTGCCGGAACGCCCCGGGTTCCGGTGACCCGGTCCGCGCCGTTCTCGCAGCGCTGCCCGACAAGGTCGTCCGCGCCTGCGGAGGTACCGCCCCTCCCACCGTCATCGACACCATCCGCGCCGAGCTGCGCCACCACACCACCGCCCAGCTCGTCGCCCGTGTCGAGCGCCGCTGGTGGGGAGGCTGGTCCTCCCGCCCCCTGAGCAGGGAGGCCGACGAGCGCAGGGACGGCTACCGGCCCGACCACGTCGCCGTATGGCTGCTGACCCCCGGCGACTGCCCGGCGCGCTGCGACGACGGCTGGACTCCTGGCGATCCCGACTCGCCCTGCCCCCTGTGCGGCAGTGGCCGCCCTCCCCGCCCGCGTCCCGCCGCCGGGCACGAGGGCGGGGACCGGGAGGTGCCCGTCCCCACACCCGCGGACCGCACGCCGGCCGAAGCCGTGGCCCACCGGCCCATGCCCGAGTGCGAGGGGCGCAACGGCACCTGCGGCGTTCCCGTCGCCGCCCCGTACACCATGTGCCCGTCCTGCCTGGACTGGCCCCGGTGCGCGTGCGGCCGCCGCTACGACCCGCAGTGGGCCACCGCGTGCACCGCCTGCGCGGCGGGCTGACGCTCCGGTGGATTTCGGCCACCACCGGGCCGCCCGGTCAGAAGGCGAGGGCGGCCACGCTTCCCAGATAGACGGTGAGCAGCACGATGCCGTCGAATCCGAGCCGCAGCCAGCCCCGCTTCTGCCGCACCAGCATGCCGCCCAGCAGCACGGTGGTCATCAGCAGGGCGGCGCCGGTAAGGAAGAGCTGGTCGGAGCCGGCGGCGTGGTAGAGGGAGCCGCCGCGGAAGAAGACATCGCCGACGGCCAGGTTGAGCACGTCCAGGCAATTGCCGCCCACGATGGCCGCTATCGCCAGGGTCACCGCCCCGCGCCGTACCGCCGCCACCGCCGCCACCGTCTCCGGCAGCGCGTTGACCCCGCCCATCAGGACCGCGCCGACGAAGCCCGCGTTCATCCCGGTCACCTCCAGCAGGCTCTCGGCCGCCCGCGCCACGGCCCAGCCGCCCAGGGCGACCAGGATCGCGACCGCCAGGAACTCCCCCCACAGGCCGCGGCTGCCCCGTCCGGCGAAACGCTCCTCGTCGGGCGTGTCGGGGACGGTCTCGCGAGTGCGGACCGCCCGCCACATCGGCTCCTCCTGGTCACGGATCAGCCGGATCCCGCCCCAGTAGAAGGCCGCCAGTACCAGCGAGGCCGGGTGCACTCCCAGCACCGTGGCCTCGGGGCCGAAGGAGGCCATCAGCGCCAGCCCGAGCAGGGCTATGAGCAGGCAGCCGAACAGCACGTTGGGCAGGGAGGCCGCGGCGTGCTCCAGATTGACCCGCCGGTAGGAGGCGTCGGCGACCACGACCGCCAGGGTCTGTGCCGCGATGCCGCCCACCGCGTTGCCGTACGCCAGGGTGGGCTGGCCGTCCGCCGCGCTGACCGCCGTCATCACGATGCCTGACAGGGAGGTGATCAGCCCGAAGAAGACCGCGCCGAACAGCGCCTCGCCCCAGCCCGTCCGATCGGCGAGGGCGTCGCCCAGCCCCGCGAGCCTGACACTGCACACCACGGTGACGGCCGCGGCCACCAGGAAGATCGTGATGCTCCAGCCCAGGCTCCACGATCCGGTCCAGGCTGCGAGCATCTTCGCTCTCCTCGTCATGTGCGTCGGGGTCCTCTGCCGCATGCCCAGACCACCGGCGAACAGACCACCGGAAATGGCCGAATACGACGGTGACGCCCGCGCCCTCTTCACCGGCTCCCGCCCGGCCCTGCCCGCTTCCGGGAACGGCACCGCCGGTGGAAGAACGGCACAAGGAAGGGAAGTGACACCCTTTCAGGAGGTCTTTTTCAGCCTTTCCCGCCTCGGCCGCCCCGATGCGCTCGGGCCGGGGGCCGGCGCCCTCTATCCTTCTACAGTCATGTAGAAAAGAAGGAGGTCGTGTGCGTCGCCCACCGCCCGTGAGCGCTCCGCCAGAGCGCGGTGCGACGTTCCACGACCCATGGGACAGGACCGCGGGGCCGACCGGTCAACGCACAGGCAGGCCGCTGTGGTTCCGCACCTGTCGCGGTCCGCTCCCGCTTCTCACTCACACACCGTCAGCCTGGGAGGGCATACGTGGCTTCGATCGACCTGGACAAGGTGCTGGACAAGGCGTGGGCGGACAAGGCCCTGCCGGAGATACTCCAGGCGCCCGTCTCCGCCCTGAAGGGTGTCTCCGACCGTGACGGCGAACTGCTGGAGCAGGCCTTCGGCGTGAAGACCGTGGCCGACCTGGCCGGACTGAAGTACGTCCGCTGGGCTCAGGCCCTGGCCGCACTGGACACCGCCGCCAGGTAACACCCCCTGAGGGCACGCGGCGCCGCGCACGGCACGGTCTCCTTGTCACCCACCACGGCGCCGCGCGCCCTCACACGCACAGACACACACATGCAAAGGAGAACGCCGCGATGGTGTTCAAACGGCTGCTCGGCTCGCTCGGTGTGGGCGGCCCCACGGTGGACACGGTCCTGGACCCCGGTGCGGCTCTGCCGGGTGGACCTCTGTCCGGGCAGGTCCATCTCAGGGGCGGCAGCGCCGACTTCGACATCGAGCACATCACCCTGGAGTTGATCGCCCGTGTCGAGGTCGAGCACGAGGAGGGCGAGTCCGAGGGCGGAATCGTCTTCGAGCGCTTCACCGTGGCCGGTGGTTTCCGACTGGCCGAGGGCGAGGAACGCGCCGTTCCGTTCACCGTGACGCTGCCGTGGGAGACCCCGGTCACCGAGCTGTACGGCCAGCCCTTGGGCGTCGTCCTCGGAGTGCGTACCGAACTGTCCGTGGCCGGCGCCAAGGACAAGGGCGACCTCGACCCGCTGACGGTGCGCCCACTGCCCGCGCAGGAGGCCGTCCTGGAGGCCTTCGGGCGGCTCGGGTTCGGCTTCAGGTCCGCCGACCTGGAGTACGGCCGCATCCACGGCACCGGCCAGACCCTGCCCTTCTACCAGGAGATCGAACTCACCCCCGCTCCGCGGTACGCGCACACGATCAACGAGATCGAGGTGACCTTCCTGGCCCACCCCGGCGGCATGGAGGTGGTACTGGAGGCCGACAAGCGCGGTGGCCTGTTCTCCGGCGGGCACGACGCCCTCACCCGGTTCGCCGTCGGGCACCAGGACGTCCGCGACTGGAACACCGAGGTGGACGGCTGGGTCCGGCAGCTCGTCGAGCACCGTGCCGCGCACACCACGCACAGCGGATACGGCCACGCCGACTCCTACGGCCACCACCACGGCGATCACCATGACGGCCACCGCTCCGGTCCCGGCATGGGGACCGCCATCGCCGCGGGCGCGGCCGGACTCGCGGTCGGCGTCGCCGGCGGGATGATCGCGGCCGAGGTCGTCGACGAGATCGGCGACGCCTTCGAGGACGAGGACGAGGGCGACGAGGGCTGACCGACGCGGTCCGTGTCCGGGCCGCGGTGGTGCGGCCCGGACCCCTCCCGGCGCCAGGGCGCGGGCAGCGGCCAGTGAACTCCGCGGGGTCCGCCGCACGCTGGGTCCTACAGTGGCGTGGCCGCCTTCAGTACGAGGAACAGGGTGATGGCGGAGTTGGCCGACGACAGCGCCGAGACGGTCGTCCCCGCCGCGGCCGTCCAGGCCGCCAGCCCCGCCGTGGTGAACACCGGCGGCCAGCTGCGGACCACCGGAGCCGGCTCCAGCAGGGCGGCCACCCGCCGCGGCACCGGTCCGGCAGCCGCGAAGTGGGCGGTCGCCGCTGCCGGACCGCTGCCGCGGGAGACCAGCGCGGCCTTGCCCACCGCCCGGGCCACCGTCCGCCGACTGCCGACCGCCTCCGCCGCCTCTTCGTCCGCCCACCGTTCCGTCGTGTAGGACACCGCCGTCCGCAGCGGCCGCAGGAAGGGGTTCGCCCGCGCGGCCAGGCGGACCGTCAGCAGGAACCGATGGTGCCCACGGACCAGATGCGCCCGTTCATGCGCGAACAGCGCCCGCCTCTCCCCGCCTTCCAGACACGACAGCATCGCCGTGGACGCCACCACCCGGCCCTTCCGGCCCCGGCCCGTGGGCAGCGCGTACGCGTACGGCTCGCCGTCGGGCAGCACCGCCACCGAGCGCCCACGCGCGCCCGTCAGTGCCCGCACCGCCCGGCGCCGTACCCGGCGATGCACCCACAGCGCCCGCGTGCAGACCACCACGACCGCCAGCAGTGCGGGGATGGCGGCCCGGCCGGCGACCTCGTCATAGGGAACCGCCTCGCGCACCTCCTCGTCCGACCAGCCGTCCGGCAGCGGGTTGCCCGGCAGCTGCGCGGTGCCCACCACCATCAGCAGTGCCAGGCACACCGTGCTGCACACCGCCAGCACGCCGGCCGCCGCCGACAGCAGCACCGTGGCGGTGCGCGGGTGCAGATGCTGCTCGGCCAGGCGCGCGATCGGCCAGACCGTCAGCGGCAGCACCAGCGGCAGGAAGACGAAGACTCCCACAACCGCCTCACTCCCCCAGCTCTTCGGTCCGCTGCAGCAGCTCCCGCAGCAGTCGCTCGTCCCCCGGCGGCAGCGAGGTCACAAAGCTCGCCAGCACCGCGTGACGGTCACTCTCCCCGTCCAGCACCCGCCGCATGCGCAGCGCCGCCAGCCCCGCCTCGTCCGCCGTCGGCGACCACACGAACGAGCGTCCCACCTTCTCCCGCACCACCGCGCCCTTGGCCAGCAGCCGGGTCAGAATGGTGATGACGGTGGTGTACGCCAGGTCGCCGCCGAGCCGTTCCCGTACCCAGGCGGTGTCCACCGGCCCCGGCGCCTGACGCAGCGCCAACAGCACCTGCACCTCCAGCTCACCCTGGCCGCGCCGGCGCGCACGGGCCCGCCCGGTCCTCTCCTGGTCCACCCTGCCGTCTCCTTCCAGCCATGCCCCCGTCGCCCCGGCCGGGTCGGCCGTACATCGTAGGCGAGCGGTGGCCGGATCGGCACTCCGAAGCTTCTACATTGTCGTAGACTCATGGGCCGCCGAAGCACCACTCCCCGCCTGGGCGCGAACCCCTCCCCGGCATCGGGAAGGAAGTACCGGATGTCCGGGATCGGCGAGATCGCCATCATCGCCGTCGCCGTCTTCGGCGCCTGGAAACTTCCCGGACCGGCCCGCTCGCATCCTCAAGAGCGGGGCCAGGGCGATGAGCTCCGGGAGCGCCGCACCGAGGAGGGCCGAGGTGGCGCGACATGCCTTCTGGCACTGAAACCGGGGTGGAAGGGAAGTTTTCTCCTGCACGGCTTTGCCTGAAAGGCAACTAACTTGCCCGTCAGGCATGAACGTGGCTCAATGAGCGTATGGGCCAAAGACCTCCCGATACGGGCATGGACCTGTCAGGTGTCGCGGCCCGCCTGCGCGACCTGCGCAGGCGGGGCGGACTCACCCTGGAGGCCGCGGCCGAGCGGCTCGACCTGTCCCCGGCGCACCTGTCCCGTCTGGAGACCGGACAGCGCCAGCCGTCGCTGCCGCTCCTGCTGTCCCTCGCCCGGACCTACGGCACCACGGTCGCGGACCTGCTGGGCGAGGCTCCTCCTGGCAGGGACCCGGTCATCCGGGCAGGGCAGGTGGAACCGGTCGAGGCCGGCGGCTGGGCCTACCGGCAGGCCGGCGGGTCGCGGCGGGCCATGCAGGCGCTGCGCGTGAGCATCCCCCCGGACGCCCAGGGCGACCTGGTACGGACCCACCCCGGGGAGGAGTGGCTGCACGTCCTCACCGGCCACCTCCGCCTCGTCCTGGGAGGCGACGAGCACCTTCTCGGTCCCGGTGACTCGGCCCACTACGACAGCCTGACCCCTCACCGGATCACCGCCGTCCCTCCGGAGGGAGTCGATCTGCTCTTCGTCCACACACTGCTCCAGAGCCGGATCGGCGATCTGTGTCTGGGCGGGGAACGCTCCGTCCGGCAAGGCGCTCGGCGGCACACCGACTCATCGCGAACTCCGGAAGGTGACACCCATGCCGACTGAAGACACCGGCGTCGAGCGCGGCGACGGTCGTTTCCCCCGCGGGCTCGTCCTCCGCCTGTTCGCCTACATAGTCGCGGGCCATCTCTTCGCGTTCTTCCTCTACCTGCTGTTCACGCTCGGGGGCGAGTAGTCCTCCACGCCCACGCCCCGCTCCCCCGCTGTCCGGCGCCGGACAGCGGGGGAGCCCGTCTCCTCAGGCCCTGGCCCGATAGGCATCCATCGCCAGCGGGTAGAAGACCGCCGCTATCCCCGCCGCCCAGACCAGCGACCACAGCAGCGGCCGGGGCCACCTCACCGCCCAACAGCAGACCGCGGTACGCGTCCGAGAGATGAGTGACCGGGTTGACGTCCGCCCAGGCCTGGGGCCAGCCGGGCATGGTGTCGACGATGACGAAGGCGCTGCTGGTGAAAGTGATGGGGAAGATCAGGGTGAAGCCGAACGCCTGGACCTTCTCCGCGTCGCCCGCCAGCATGCCGATCAGCACCGCGCACCAGGAGACCGCCGCCGCGAAGACGACAAGCAGCAGCGCACCCGCCAGGAAGCCGCCGAAGCCGCCGGTGATGCGGAAACCGAGGGTCAGCCCCAGACCGATCATCAACGGCAGTGGTCTTGCCCGCTCCGTTCGGTCCGAGCAGCCCCAGCACCGTCCCGGTGCGGGCCTCCAGGTCCACACCGTCCAGCGCCCTGGCGCCCTTGAAACGTTTGGCCAGGCCCTCGGCCTGGATCGCGTACGCGCGTGCCATGGGATTCGCCTCCTCGAACCGAGGTCGCGTTCGGGCGCCGCGTTCGGGCGCCGCGTCCGGGCCCCCGTCCCGGGGAGCGGCCCTATGGACAACTGTGACGCACAGCACCGACAACCGCGCCGGTGACCTGATCGCGTAGGGTCGGCGGAATGGCGAGGTATTTCGACGTGCACCCCGACAACCCCCAGCAGCGCACCATCGGCACCGTGGTGGACGGCATCCGGTCCGGCGGACTCGTCGCGTACCCGACGGACTCCTGCTTCGCGCTGGGGTGCCGGCTGGGCAACCGCGACGGCATCGCCCGGATCAGGGCGATCAGAAACCTCGACGACCGCCACCACTTCACTCTGGTGTGCCGGGACTTTGCGCAGATGAGCCGGTTCGTGCGCATCGACAACGACGTGTTCCGCGCGATCAAGGCAGCCACGCCCGGCAGTTACACCTTCATTCTTCCCGCGACGAAGGAGGTGCCGCGCCAGCTGCCGCACCCGAAGAAGAAGACGGTCGGGGTCCGGATCCCCGACCATGTCGTCACCCGGGCCCTGCTCGACGAGCTCGGCGAGCCTCTGCTGTCCAGCACCCTGCTCCTGCCCGGCGAGGAGGAGCCGCTGACGCAGGGCTGGGAGATCAAGGAGCGGCTCGACCACGTGGTCGACGCCGTACTGGACTCGGGCGACTGCGGCACCGAGCCGACCACGGTCGTCGACTTCTCCGGAGACGGGGCGGAGATCGTGCGCCGAGGGGCGGGTGACACCTCGCGGTTCGAGTAACGGCGCCGACGGCCCCCTTCCCCTGCACCCTGTCCCCCGACGCCCATGATGGAGGCATCGACATGACGAGCACACCGCCGGTCACGCTGGAGGATGTCCGCGACGCCGCGGCGCGGATCGAGGGCGTCGCCCACCGCACTCCCGTGCTGCGCTCGCGCACCCTGGACTCCCTCGCCGGCGCGGAGGTCTTCCTCAAGTGCGAGAATCTCCAGCGCGTCGGGGCATTCAAGTTCCGCGGCGCCTACAACGCCGCCTCGCGCCTGTCGCCCGAGCAGCTGGCCCGCGGAATAGCCGCCTACTCCTCGGGCAACCACGCACAGGCCGTCGCCCTGGCCGCGCGGGAGCTGGGCACCACGGCGGTGATCCTGATGCCCGAGGACACCCCTCGCTCCAAGCTGGAGGCCACCGCCGGGTACGGCGCGGAGATCATCACCTACGACCGCTACACCGGTGACCGGGTCGCCCTCGGCGAGGCGCTGGCCGCCGAGCGCGGGCTGACACTGATCCCGCCCTATGAGCATCCGCACATCATCGCCGGACAGGGCACCGCCGCGCTGGAGCTGATCGAGGAGGTGGGCGAACTCGACGCCCTGGTGGCTCCGGTCGGCGGCGGCGGACTGATCGCCGGCAGCGCTACGGCCGTCAAGGGCCTGCTGCCCGGGATCCGGGTGGTCGGCGTCGAGCCGGCGGCCGGGGACGACACCAGTCGGTCGCTGGAGGCGGGAGAACGCGTCTCGATCCCCGTGCCGCGCACCATCGCCGACGGCCTGGCCGCGGAGACGCCCGGGAAACTGACCTTCTCCGTCAACCGTCGGCTGGTCGACGAGATCCTCCTGGTCGACGACGAACGGATCCGCGAAGCGATGCGACTGGCCTTCGAACGGCTGAAAACGGTCGTCGAGCCCAGCGGCGCCGCCGCTCTGGCGGCCGTGCTCGCCGGACACCTGAAGCCCCTCCCGTCCCGTATCGGTGTCATCGTCTCCGGTGGCAACATCGGCGCGCGGCGCTTCGCCGAACTCATCGGGAGCTGATCCGGCCGGAGGTGACGCCCGCCGCGCACGCCCGTCGCCCGCCACCGGTCGGGGCGGTGACGGGCGACGGGCGTCGGGCGTGCGCGGCGGACTCTAGTGGCCGGAGTGATCGTGGTCCCCGCCCTGCGGCGGGCGGAGGGAGGCTCCCGGCACGGCGCCGGAGAACTGTCCGGCCAGGAGAAGGTCTTTCCGGCCGGCACCGCCGACGGCCCAGCGGGTACCGCTTCCGAGGGGCCCGCGGTCGCCGAGGCGGAGGGGTCGGGGACGGCCGGCGGGGCCGCCGGTAGCGCCCGCCGGCAGTCCCGTAAAGATCGGCGGTTCCGCCCGCGCCGGGGGAGGGACGGGGCCGGGGCACATCCGGGCGGGGCACCCGCCGTCACTCCTCGATCACCGCGACCGCGTCCAGGCCGACGCTGTGCAGGGTCCGCCGAACGGAGCGGCCTGCTCCGCGTACGGTCAGCACAGCCGTCCCCGGCCGCTCGGTGGACGCACGGAGCAGGGCGTAGGCGCATGCCAGGTCGAGGTGGTCGAGACCGCCCATCTCCAGCACCACCTCGTGGGCACCGAGCAGTCGCGGGTCGACGAGCCTCTCTTCCAGCTCACCGAGTGCGCCGGCGTCCAGCCGGCCCGGGAAGGCGAGCACGGCGCGGCCGCGCCCGGTCTCGGTGACGGCCAGGGTCGGACGGTGTGCCCGTGCGGCGGGTTGCTGCTCGGGTGCCACGGCGACCTCCTCCATGTGTTCGTCGGCGGTGGCTGCGCGCTTCCATTCGTCCTCTTCCTCCAGCCTCTCACCACTTCCCGGGGTCCTGGCCGCGCCCGGACCGGCGGCCTCGGTCCGGGCGCGGCGGACGCGCGCCGCTCCGGGAACGGGGAGGGGCGCGCCGGGCCTCACACCCCCGTGTCCCGCACGACGGGAGCGGGCTGCCGGGCGCCGAACCTCTTGCGCTGGACGAGGGCGACGTAGACCAGGGCGATGAGGACGGGGACCTCGATGAGGGGGCCGACGACGCCGGCCAGGGCCTGGCCGGAGGTGACGCCGAAGGTGGCGATGGCCACGGCGATGGCCAGTTCGAAGTTGTTGCCGGCGGCGGTGAAGGCCAGGGTGGTGGTGCGCTCGTAGGCCAGGCCGATGGCCTTGCCGAGGGCGAAGGTGCCGAAGAACATGAGTGCGAAGTAGATCAGCAGTGGCAGTGCGATGCGGGCGACGTCCAGCGGCTGGGAGGTGATGGTCTTTCCCTGGAGGGCGAAGAGGATCACGATGGTGAACAGCAGTCCGTACAGGGCCCAGGGGCCGATGCGCGGCAGGAACTTCTGCTCGTAGGCGGTGCGGCCCATCCTCTGTTCGCCGATGCGGCGGGTGAGATAGCCGGCCAGCAGGTCGAGGTAGAACCAGCCCAGCAGGCCGAAGGCCAGGACCTGGAAGACGGAGTTCAGCGCGACCAGGACGGCGGCGGCCTCGCGGTCGCCGCAGGCCAGGTCGTTCCAGATGATGACCATGGCGATGCAGCGGGCGAGACCGACGATGATTGCGAGCCGCCTGTTCCGCGAACCCCGCCGGACACCGCTTCGAAGGGCGTCCGCTCAGCCCTCCCCGACCGCGACGTTCCTGACCACCCGTTCGCCGGACCGGCCGCGGTCGGCAGACGGAGAGCGGGTCAGGGCGCCGACGCCGCGCCGGACGGAATCCGTCCGGCCGATGTCCGCCGGGGCCTCGTGCCACATCGGGGCCTGCTCCCGGATCTGCCTGAGCATGACGCCCTCGCGCAGCCCCTACGGAGAGAGCGTGACGCCCTCTATCTCCATGCACCGCATGGCCGTGTGCGCTATCACGGCCCCGGCCAGGGACTGCCGGGCTCGGGCGGCGGAGATGCCGGGCAGTTCCGCGCGGGCGGCCGCGGGCAGGGCGGCCAGCCGCCGCCTTGAGAGCCCCGCGCTCGGCACGACATGTGACGAAGGGCCCCAGTTTCCCGGGAGGGGCTCCGCACAGGCGGGCCAACTGCTGAAAGGTACGTGAGACGGCCACGGCGGTACGGGGACGCTCCCAGTGGATCCGGACCGCCGCATCCCGCAGTTCATGGCGCACACGGCGTCTCAGTTCCCTGATCGCGCCGGCCGGCGGAGGGTCCGCCTCCCCGAAGTACTCGCGCGTCATCCGCCCCGCCCTCAGCGGAAGGCAGGCCACGAAGCCGGGCGTCGTGTCCCGGCCGAAGGCCACCTCCAGCGAGCCGCCGCCGAGGTCCAGCAGCACCATCGGTCCCGCCTGCCAGCCCATCCACTGCCGGGCCGCCAGGAAGGACAACTCCCCCCCTCCATCACGCCCGACATGACGTACAAGGGCACCCCGGTCCCGCCGTGAACGGCCTCCAGCACCTGGTGACGGTTGGGCGCGTCCCGGATGACCGCGGTGGCAAAGGCAAAAGGCTGCCGCTCCACCCCCAGCGGGCGGACTCCTCCCTCACCTCGGCGACCGCGGCCACCACGGCGTCCACCGCCCGCTCGCCGAGCCGTCCGTCCGGCTCCACGTACTCGGCCAGCCTCAGCCGCCGCTTGGCCGTGTGCACCGGCAGCGGTATATCACCGCCGCAGTCAGCCACCACGAGCCGCACCGTCTTGGACCCCACGTCCACAACCGCCAAACGCATGGAGGGCTCGTGCCCCTCGGCGTCACGCGGCATGCCATCGCCTCCGGACCACGGACGCGGACCGGCCACCTCCCTCCGGTGTCGCGGACGCCGCGCCATGTACCGGCCCACCGGGGGTAGAAGCTCCGCGGTGAGCAGGGAGGTGGAGCGTCGTGTGCGAGTCGTCGCTGCGGGCCGTGGGGTGGGCGCGGTCACTGCCGGTGGCCAGTGGGGTGAAGGCCGCGCGGAAGTGGGCGCGCAGCCACCTGGAATCGCTGGGTTGGACGGAGTCGGCTCCGGAGACGGTGGACGCGGTGCTGCTGACCGTCTCGGAGCTGGTGACCAACGCACACGTGCACACGCACAGCGCCGCCCAGTTGGTGCTGACGTGGGACGACCGCTGCCTGCACGTGAGCGTGCGCGACTCCTCCGCCGACCTCCCCGCGCCCCATCCGCCCAGCGCCGAGCGGATGTCGGGGCGCGGCATGTTCCTCGTCGACGCGCTGTCGGACGAGTGGGAGGCCCGTCCCTGCGCGGGCGGCAAGGCCGCCACCGCCTGCTTCCACCCGCCGGGCCGGCCCGGCGGCCGGGTGGCCGGGTGGCCGGGTGGCCGTCAGTCCAGTGCCAGCACCGATGAGACGGCCCGACACAGCACCTCCTCCGGATCCGGGACCGGCCCGGCCGAACGCCACGCCACGAACCCGTCGGGGCGTACCAGCACCGCGCCGTCCGGCTCCGTCCCGTGGACGCGCGCCCAGTCCGCGCCGTCCTCGGGCAGGAGGTCGGCGTCCGGCCCGGAGCCGATCCGGTACGGCTCCAGTGGTACGGAAAGCTTCTCGGCGACCCGGCCGGCCGCCCCGTACCACCCCGCCGCACCGGCTCCGGTGATCAGGACCAGGGACCGCTCGTACAGGTCCAGGGTCGAGATCCGCTCCCCGGCGCGGCTGAGCCACATATGGGGCGCCCGGCTGCCCGGCTCGCCCGTCAGCCGCAGGTCTCCGGGGACGGGCGGCGCCTCGGGGTCGGCGCCCACGACGGCGCCCCGCGGGTAGCGGTATCCGACGGACACGGCGAGGATGCCACCCTGCGGACCGCGGCCCTCCGCTCCGGGAGCGGGAGTGTAGCCGGGGTGCTTGTGCTCCGCGGAACGCGCCGAGGCGCGGGCGGCGGTGGCCTGCGCGACCGGGCGGCGCTCGGCGTCGTAGGTCTCCAGCAGGCCCGGCCCCGCCCAGCCCCCGAGCACGGCGGCCAGCTTCCAGGCCAGGTTGTGCGCGTCCTGGATACCGGTGTTGGAGCCGAACGCGCCGGTGGGGGACATCTCGTGGGCCGAGTCGCCGGTCAGGAGGACGCGGCCGGCACCGTAGCGCAGGGCCACCCGTTCCGCCGCGTGCCACGGCGCCCTTCCGGTGATCTCCACGTCGATCCCGGACACGCCGACCGCGCGGCGGATGTGCTCGGCGCACCGCTCGTCGGTGAACTCCTCCAGGGTCTCGCCGTTCTCGGGGTGCCAGGGCATGTGGAAGACCCAGTGCTCCCGGTTGTCGACCGGCAGCAGGGCCCCGTCCGCCTCCGGACCGGTCAGGTAGCACATGACGAAGCGCCGGTCGCCCACCACCCCGGCGAGCCCCTGGGAGCGGAAGGTGACGCTCACGTTGTGGAACAGCTCCCCGGGGCCGCTGTGGCCGATGCCGAGATTCTCGCGCACCGGGCTGCGCGGGCCGTCCGCGGCGACGAGGTAGTCGGCACGGATGGTGGTGTGCTCCCCGGTCTCCCTGCTCTTGACCACGGCCGTGACCCCGTCCGGGTCCGGCTCGAACGTCATCAGCTCGGTGGAGAACCGCAGGTCGCCGCCGAGTTCGCGGGCGCGCTCCAGCAGGACCGGCTCCAGGTCGTTCTGGCTGCACAGGCACCAGGCGCTGGGGCTGACGCGGGCGAGCACGCCGCCCGGGTCGATCTCCTGGAAGAGCCACCGGCCCTCGTCCCCGGTCAGCGAGGGGGTCTGGAGGATCCCGTGGTTGCCGGACAGGACGGACGCCGCCTCCTTGATCCCCGGCTCGACGCCCGCCACCCGGAACAGTTCCATCGTCCGCACGTTGTTGCCGCGCCCCCGTGGGTGGGTCGAGGTCCCCGCGTGCCGTTCGACCAGGGTGTGCCGCACGCCGAGGCGGCCGAGGAACAGCGAGGCGGACAGGCCCACCAGGGAGCCGCCGACGACGAGAACGGGGGTCCTGTGATCGGCTTCTTCGTTCATCTCTTTCCTCCAGCACATTGGTTTCACCGGGACGCGCGCACGCACGCCCGAGACACTTATGAATGCCACCAGAGTGTCTCTTTCGCTCGCTCTTCACCCGGTTGATTCTGACGGTTTGCGCGTCCGGAAAGAGCGTCACATGATCAGTTGTCATGAAGACTGACGCCGAGTCAACGTCCTCGGTGGTCCATCCATTCGCCAACGGAAAGGTTCACAGGATGACGGTCTCGGGTCGCGAGCCCCAGGTGTCGGGCCGTGTCTCCCAGTCGGTGTTCGACGGCTCCCGGCTCCGGGCCGTCCTGCTGGTGGACCTTCAGGAGGGAGCCCAGCAGCGCTTCCTCGACGCCTACGAGCGCATGTGCGCCCAGGTGGCCTCCGTGCCCGGCCACATCAGCGACCAGCTCTGCCAGTCCATCGAGGACCCGTCCCAGTGGCTCATCACCAGCGAGTGGGAGAGCGCGCCCCCCTTCCTCGCCTGGGTGAACAGCGAGGAGCACCTGGAGACGGTCAGGCCACTGCGCACCTGCGTCCGCACCATGCGGCCGCTGCGTTTCGGCATCCTCAGGGAGACCCGCGGCGGCGGACGCGCCACGACAGCTCCGGGCGGGTACCGGTCACGGCCGCCCGTCCGCCTGGGCGACGGCACGGTGCACCACGCCCTGACCTACACCGTCCGGCCCGGCAGCGAGTCCAAGGTCGCGGAGATCCTGTCCGGCTTCGCTCCGCCCGAGCCCGGAGTGGACGAAGCAACCCGGCTGCTGCGCACCTCGGTGTTCGTGCACGGCAACCGGGTTGTGCAGATCGTCGAGGTGCGAGGCGACCTGTCGGCCGCGCTCGGGCACGCCATCGGCCGGCCCGAGGTCCGTGCGGTCGAGGAGGCCCTCGCCTCCCACCTGGAACGGGAACGGGACCTCGGCGACCCGCAGTCCGCACGGATCTTCCTCACCCGCGCGGCGATGCCCGCCGTGCACCGAACCGCCTCCGGCGGGCCGGGGTCGTCCGGGGCTCGGCGGCACGCCCTGTACTACCCGGCCCGGGGAGGCCGCGGCACGGACCTGGCACGGCTGATCGCCCGGGACGAGGAGAGGGCCGCGAACAGCCCGCACGACCCGGTCCGCGCCGTCACCGTCTTCCAGCGCGACGACATCGTCGTACGAATGGTCGAGGTGGAGGCCGAACCGGACTCTGTTCCCGCCCGGGTTCTCGGCCTCGGTGAACCAGGCGCCCTCACCGAGGCCGCCGGCCTGCTCGACCTCGAGGCACTCGGCCTCGAAGAGACTCCGGCGGACGAACGCGGCCTTCTGCGTCTACTGGCGCACACCGGCATGCGTCTCCTCACCGACCGCAGAGCACCGTACTCCTGATCCCGCCGACCGCGGCGTCGGCCGGTCCCGCACGCACACCGCCCGTCCCTCCCCACCCCCACGGAGCGAACGACCATGACCCAGCAGCCCCCACGCATCGTCGGCCTGTCCGAGACCGCGCCCAACCGCAGGCGCGGAGGCGACCTGCGCGCCATGCTCACCCCCACCACCGTCGGCTCCACCAGCGGCTTCATGGGCCTGGCCATCGTGGAGCCCGGCGACCGCATCGGCGAGCACTACCACCCGTACTCCGAGGAGTTCGTGTACGTCGTCAGCGGCCGCCTCGAGGTGGACCTGGACGGGGATCCCCACCCCCTCGCCCCCGACCAGGGGCTGATGATCCCCGCGTACATGCGGCACCGGTTCCGCAACGTCGGCGACACCGAGGCCCGCCTCGTCTTCCATCTGGGGCCGCTGGCCCCCAGGCCGGAACTCGGGCACGTCGACACCGAGGAGACCCCGGACGCCCAGCCGGCCGGAGTGTCCTCGTGACGCGACGCGTGGCCGTCACCGGGCTGGGCGTGGTGGCACCGGGCGGGATCGGCGTCGAGGCCTTCTGGGACCTCCTGGCGAACGGCCGCACCGCGACCCGGGGCATCACTCTCTTCGACCCCGCCGGCCTGCGCTCACGGATCGCCGCGGAGTGCGACTTCGATCCACGGGCGCACGGCCTGACGGTGGAGCAGACCGAACGCTGCGACCGCTACGTACAGTTCGCGCTGGTCGCCGCGGCCGAGGCGGTCGGCGACGCCGGCCTGGAGACGGAGCGCGAGAACCCCTGGCGCATGGGTGTCAGTCTGGGCACCGCGGTCGGCGGCACCACCCGTCTGGAGCACGACTACGTCCTGGTCAGCGAGCGGGGTTCCCGCTGGGACGTCGACCACCGGCAGGCCGGTGCGCACCTGCACCGCGCGTTCTCGCCCAGCACGCTCGCCTCGGCGGTCGCCGAGGAGTTCGGCGCCCGCGGCCCGGTGCAGACCGTCTCCACCGGCTGCACCTCCGGACTGGACGCCCTCGGCTACGCCTTCCACGCCATCGAGGAGGGCCGCATGGACGTCTGTCTCGCCGGCGCGGCCGACTCCCCCATCTCACCGATCAGCATGGCCTGTTTCGACGCCATCAAGGCCACCTCCCCCAACAACGACGACCCCGCGCACGCGTCCCGGCCGTTCGACGCCGACCGCGACGGCTTCGTCATGGGAGAGGGCGGCGCGGTGCTGGTCCTGGAGGAACTGGAGCACGCCCGGGCCCGCGGCGCCCGCTTGTACTGCGAGATCACCGGCTACGCCACCTACGGCAACGCCTACCACATGACCGGTCTGACCAGCGAGGGCCTGGAGATGACGCGGGCGATCGACACCGCCCTGGACCACGCACGCCTGAACGGCTCGGACATCGACTACGTCAACGCGCACGGCTCGGGCACCCGGCAGAACGACCGCCACGAGACCTCGGCGGTCAAGCGCTCCCTAGGCGCCCACGCCTACGACACGCCCATGAGCTCGATCAAGTCCATGATGGGCCACTCGCTGGGCGCCATCGGCTCCATCGAGGTCGCCGCCTGCGTCCAGGCCCTGGACCGCCAGGTGGTGCCGCCCACCGCGAACTACGAGACCCCGGACCCCGAGTGCGACCTGGACTACGTGCCGCGCGCGGCACGTGAGCGGAGGCTGCGGAACGTGCTGTCGGTCGGCAGCGGCTTCGGCGGCTTCCAGTCCGCGGTGGTGTTGAGCGGGCCGGGCAGGAGGACATCATGAACCCGTCAGGCGCCCGGCGCGCGGTCGTCACCGGCATCGGAGTCGTGTCACCGGGTGGGATCGGCGCGGATGCCTTCTGGAAGTCGGCCGCGGAGGGCCACAGCCTTCTGGACCGGGTCTCCCGGGAGGGCTGCGGCCATCTGCCGCTGAAGGTCGCGGGCGAGGTCCGCGGCTTCGACCCGGCGGCCGTGATCGAGGGCAGCCACCTCGTCCAGACCGACCGGTTCACCCACTTCGCCATGGCCGCCACCACGCTCGCCCTGGAGGACGCCCGGTTCGGCCGGGCCGATGTCGGCTCACCCTACTCGGTGGGAGTGGTCACCGCCGCGGGCTCCGGCGGTGGTGAGTTCGGGCAGCGCGAGCTGCAGATACTGTGGGGGCGGGGCTCGCGCCACGTCGGCCCGTACCAGTCCATCGCCTGGTTCTACGCGGCCAGCACCGGCCAGATCTCCATCCGCGGCGGCTTCAAGGGTCCCTGCGGCGTGGTGGCCGCCGACGAGTCGGGCGGTCTGGACGCCCTGGCGCACGCCGCCCGCGCCGTGGCGCGCGGCGCCGACACCGTCGTCGCCGGGGCGGCCGAGGCGCCGCTGGCCCCGTACTCGATGGTCTGCCAGCTGGGCTATCCCGAGCTCAGCACCGAGGAGGATCCAGGGCGCGCCTACCGCCCCTTCACCGCCGACGCACGCGGCTTCGTGCCCGCCGAGGGCGGGGCGATGCTCGTACTGGAGGAGGAGGGCACGGCCCTCGACCGCGGGGCCGAGCCCCGGGCCGTGGTGGCCGGCCACGCCGCCACCTTCACCGGGGCGTCCCGCTGGGAGTGCTCCCGGGAGGGGCTGGCCCGGGCGATCAGTGCCGCGCTGGCGGAGGCGGGCTGCGCGCCCGAGGAGGTCGACGTCGTGTTCGCCGACGCCCTCGGCACGGCCGAGGCCGACCGGGCCGAGGCCCTGGCGATCACCGACGCCCTGGGCCCGCACGGCCGGCGCGTGCCCGTCACCGCACCGAAGTCGGGGACCGGACGTGCCTACTGCGGGGCGCCGGTGCTGGACGCCGCGGCGGCCGTGCTCGCCATGGAGCACGGCCTGGTGCCCCCCACCCCCAACATCTTCGACGTCTGCCATGACCTGGATCTGGTGGCCGGCCGGGCTCGCTCCGCGGAGTTGCTCACCGCCCTGGTCCTCAGCCGGGGGCTCATGGGATCGAACGCGGCGCTCGTGCTACGGCGTGGCGCCGGACACCCCACCGACCGAAGGAGTGCATCCGCATGACCGACCAGATGACGGGTCAGGTGACCGTCGAGGAACTGGCCGCACTGATGAAGCAGACGGCGGGCGTCGCCGTGGACCCCGGTGACCTGCGGCAGCGGGCCGACTCCGGTTTCGACGCCTTCGGCCTCGACTCGCTCGGGCTGCTGGGCGTCGTGGGCGAGCTGGAGAAGCGCTACGACCGGGACATGCCGGAACGGGCCGAGCAGTGCAGGACCCCCCGCGAGTTCCTCGGCTTCGTCAACGGCGTCCTCACCGTGGAGGCGTGAGATGGCAGGGCACACCGAGAACGAGATTGTCATCGCCGCACCCCTGGACCTCGTCTGGGAGATGACCAACGACATCGAGAACTGGCCGCGGCTGTTCAGCGAGTACGCGTCCGTCGAGGTCCTCTCCCGCGACGGCGACACCACCACTTTCCGCCTGACCATGCACCCGGACGAGAACGGCACGGTGTGGAGCTGGGTGTCACAGCGGACCGCCGACCGCGACGCCCTCACCGTGCGGGCCCACCGCGTGGAGACGGGCCCCTTCCGGTACATGGACATCCGCTGGGAGTACACGCAACTCCCCGAGGGCGTGCGCATGCGGTGGACGCAGGACTTCGCGATGAAGCCCGACGCGCCGGTCGACGACACGTGGATGACGCAGAACATCAACCGCAACTCCCGTGTCCAGATGGCTCTCATCCGGGACCGGATCGAGCAGCGCGCCCGGCAGGCCGGCAGGCCCGCGGCGATGGCCGAGTGAGAAGGGATCCTTCAGTGCACCACACCCTGATCGTCGCCCGGATGGGACCGGGGACGGCTCCGGACATCGCTGAGGTGTTCGCCGAATCCGACCGCGGTGAACTGCCGCAGCTGGTGGGCGTCGCCCGGCGCAGCCTCTTCCAGTTCGGCGACGTGTACATGCACCTCATCGAGAGCGAGCGGGACCCCGGACCGGCCATCGCCCGGGCCATGGACCATCCGGAGTTCCGCGCCGTCAGCGACCGGCTGACGGCGTACGTCCGGCCGTACGCCCCCCAGACCTGGCGTGGTCCGAATGACGCCATGGCGCGGTGCTTCTACCGCTGGGAGCGCGACGGCGCGGTGTCCACGCCGCGCTGACGGGCCGGCCGGTGTCCGCACACCCTCGAGAACGCCGTCCCCGGAAGACGGGCCGACCCGCGCCGCCGGGGCGTGACGGCCTGATGCCGCCGCCCGTTGCGGGCCGGCCGGGGGCGGTGACGTACGCGGCGGAGGCCGGCTCGTCCGCCGGCCTCCGCCGCGTACCGTCTCATGCGGATACTGGTCGTACGGGTCCCCGTCGCCGGAGGGGGCCGTGACCGGAAGGGGAAGCGATGTCGCGGCGGGCGGCGCCCGGGGCGCTCACCCCCGCTCAGCGGCGGGCGGTCCTGGCGTCCGATCCCATGACGGGAGAGGTGGCCGGGAGCCCTGCGACGGGCGCCGCCCTGCGGGGCAGGGGCCTGGCGGTGGCGTACGGCCGGGCGGGCAGGTACTACCTGACCGAGGCGGGGCGGAGGCTGCGCGAGGAACTGCGCGAGAAGTCACGCGGGGGGCCTTGCGAGGAGCCGTCCCCGGCGCCCGTTCCGGCCGGGCGGAGCGGGGCCGCAGGGCCCGCGGGGTCCACGGGGTCCGGCGCGTTCACCGCGGCGACCGGCGACGGGCCGCCGTCGCGGGAGGATCCCGGGCAGCGCACCGCCGCGGTGGCCCGCGCCTGGGCCGGTGTGCTGGAGATACGCCGCGTCACGGACGGCCGCGCCGGGCCCGGTCCGGGCGCCCCGGCGCCCTGGGAGCGGACGCGGGCGGTCTGGGCGGTCTCCCTCGCCCTGGAGGCCGCGGGCGTACCTCCGTCGGCGGTGGACGGAAGCGGGCGCCGGACTCGGGCGGGATACAGGGTGCTCGACTCCGATGAGCCGGGCTCGGCCCGTGTGGAGTGGCGGGGCCCCGCCGCCTCCGCCGGGCGCGACCACGCCGAGCGGGAGCTGAGGAGATGCGCGGAACACCTGGCCGGGCGCGGCTGGGAGGCGCTGCTGTACTGGGGGGCTCGCCGTGCCCCTTTCCTTCTGGTCACACCCGGTACGCCGTGAGCCGTCATCCTTCCGGTACGGATCGTCCGGTGACCGGGCCTGGCGCTCGTACCGGGACGGAGGGCAGGCCGGGCATGGCTCCGGTCCTGTGGTGCCCGGAACTCACGCGGCGCGCCGGTCCTCCTCGGGAGCGGCGGAGCGGGCCGGCTCGTGCGCCGGGAGATCCGGTACGGCCCGCAGACGGCGCTCGCGGGACGGCTCGGCCACGGGCTCCTGGAAGGCTTCACCCAGCATGCGTTCCTCATACCGTCCGAGGGCGAGCATCACGCACAGCAGCAGAGGGGGTATGACGAAGGCTGTGACAGCCACGGAGACTCCTTTGAGCGGGGAAGGACTTGCCTCTGTTCCGCGTTGCCTCCCTGACCTGGCGGAAACCCCCGAAAGGCCCCCTTCGGGACATTCGAGGGGCGTACCGCCCGCGATCCTGTCACGGCAGTCGGCCCCGGCCGGCCGTCACAGCCACCCGTTGCGGCGGAAGGCCCGGTACAGCAGTCCCGCGGAGGCGGCCATCGCGCCCATGACCAGCGGATAGCCGAACTCCCAGCCCAGTTCCGGCATGTGCTCGAAGTTCATGCCGTACAGACCGGCGACCATGGTGGGGATCGCGAGCATCGCCGCCCATGCCGAGATGCGGCGCATGTCGTCGTTCTGCCAGGTGCCCACCCTGGCCAGGTGGGCGTCGAGCGCGGAGTTGAGCAACTCGTCCAGGGACCGGATCTCGGTGTCGGTGCGGTGCAGGTGGTCGGCCACGTCACGGAAGTACGGCAACGCCTCCTGCGGCCACTGCGGCCAGGGCCCGGCGGCGAACTCCCGCACCACCGGGACCAGGGGACGGACGGCGTCGCGGAACTCCAGGACCTCCCGCTTGAGCGAGTAGATCTCCTCGGTGAGGTCGTCCCGGGTGGAGGAGAAGACGCGGCGCTCCAGCCGGACGAGGTCGGTGCGCACCTTGCTCGCGGCGTCGCTGTAAGCGTCCACCACCACGTCCAGGACGGCGTGCAGGACCGCGGCGGGGCCGAAGCTCAGCATCACCGGGTCCGCGGCCAGCCGACGGGCGGCCTCCGCGGCCGGGTCGGCCGGCCCGTGCCGGACGGTCATCACGAAGCGGGGGCCGAGGAAGACCATCACCTCCCCCGTCTCCACCTCCGACTCCTCCTCGACGTACCACAGCGTCCTCAGCGCCACCGCCAGCACATCGTCGTACCGCTCCCCCTTGGGAAGCTGGCGCGCGTGGACCGCGTCCTCCACGGCCAGCGGGTGCATCCCCAGCTCGGCCGTCAGCTCGGCCACCTCACGCTCGGAGGGAGAGTCCAGGCGCACCCAGCCGAACTCTCCCCCGCCCAGCTCCCGCAGGCGCTTGAGCACTGTCCGTCCCGCCTCGGCGGGCCGCTCGCAGTCGACCCGCCGGGCCGTTCCGTCCTCTTCCCGGTAAATCACGCACTCCATGTCACACGGATGCTTCACCTGCCCGGTTCCATGCCTGGCCGCCGAACGATCCCGGCAACCACACCGCCTCACGGTCTCCCCCGAAGGCCGTCATGAGACGGGCGGTCGCGGTGCCCAGGCCGGTGGGCCCGTGAGGGACTCCCGACGGCCCTCCCACCGGACGGCGCAGCTCGGACTCCGTGTAACGGCGACATCCCCGGTGCCAGATGAGGATGCCCGCCATCCAGTGCTGGAGTTCCCGCGCGTAACCGACGAGTGCGGCGCGAGTCTCCGCTCCGAGGGCCAGTTCCTCGAACATCCGGGGCAGCTCGGCGGAGACCACGCGTTCGAACTCGCGCATCCGGGAGTCCGCGAGATCCCCGACGATCTTCAGGGCCTCGGCGGTACCGCAGTCGAAGAAGTTGCGCACGACGAACACACAATTGTGGATCTCGCCCTCGAACTCGATCTCCTTCCGGTAGGAGAACAGATCGTTGAGCAGGCCCGCGTAATCACCCGCCGCGTGTTCCATCGCCTGCACCGGACGGGTCCGGTAGATCTCGGCCGGCACCGTCCTGCCGTGGGACAGCCGGGAGAGGCTCATCGTGAACTCCGCGCCGAAGGTCTTCCGCCGCATCTCCACGTAGTCGACCGGGTCCGGAACGCGGTGCGCCGCCTGGTTGGCGAGTTCCCACAGCCAGCTGCCGGTCATGTCCTCGATGGTGGCGCGGAAGGCGCGACGCGCGTCCACGGCCATCGGGCCCGTCGTGCGGGCCCACAGGTCCGCCAGGCCCCGCTCCAGCGCGTTCACCGGCGCCGGGACGTCACCGGAGTCCACCGGCATGAAGGAAGACAGGCGCGCGGTACACACCCTGGCGCCCGCCATGTCGCCGGTACGTCCGAAGACGACCGGGTAGTAGTCGTCGCCATAGGTGCCCCAGGTGAGCCAGCCCGTGGTCAGGTCCAGCTGCGCGGGCGAGGCGTCGGGGTGGATCCCGGCCGAGCAGAGGGCGAAGTCGAAGGCTCGCAGCTTGTGCTCGTCCCAGATACCGGAAGAGGGGAGGCCGGGCACGGCATCCAGCATCCCCATCCGGTGCGCCCAGCCCACGACGTTCTCCCGGGAGGCGTCCAGATGAGGACTGAGCCGGGTGGTGTACGGCATGCGCAGCTCCGGGATCCGCACCGGCCCGACCTTCTCGTACGGGGGGTACGCATGGCTTCTGAGCCTGGCCGGCAGGGTGGCCGCCACCGAGGCGGCGATGCGGGCCGCCGAGGTACCCAGGCCGGTGGGCCCTGTCGGGAGTCCCGCCACCCCGCCGGGCACGGAAGGAACACGCTCAGCGGGCGGGCCGTCGTTCATGTAGCGGCTGGAGCGCGTGTGCCATTCGTGGCCGCCCGCCTGCCAGTCCTGAAGCCCCTTGACGTACGCGAGCGCGTCGGCGCAGGAGGCGGGGTCCAGACCGTGTTCGGCGAACAACGGCGGCAGTTCGGTGAGGGCGGTGTGCTCGAACTGGTGGAGCCGGGAGGTGATCAGGTCGTTGACGGCGTCGGCGGCCTGCTGGGTCCCACAGCCCAGGAATGTCTCGAAGACCAGCACCCCGTTGGAGAGTTCACCCTCGTCCTCGACCTCCCGCTGGTAGGAGAAGAGGTCGTTGCGCAGGTGCACGGCGTCGGAGAAGGCGTCCTTGAGCACCCTCATCGGACGGCTCGCCGCGATCACCTCCGGTACCTCCGCGCCCGCGGCGAACTCCACCAGACCGGCGGACCAGGGAGCGCCACCGACCTTTCGGCGCATCTCGATGTACTCCAGGGGGTTGGCGATCCGGCCGTCGCTGATGTTGGCCAGCTCCCACATGCTCTCCTCGAGCAGGTGCCGGGTGGCCTCGGCGAACCGGCGGCGCCAGCCGTCCGACATGGCCGGGACCGTACGACCCCACAGATCGGCCAGCCCCCGCTCCACCGCGTTCTCCGGCACGGCGGACGGCGCGCTCCCCCTCCCGTCGACCGGCCCCGCCGGCATGAAGGCCAACAGCCGTTCCAGATACTCCCGGGCCCCCACGGTGTCACGGTCGCGCTTGAAGCTCTCCAGGAAGTGGTCGTCGAAGAAGAACACCCAGACGTACCAGTCCGTCACCGTGGCCAGCCGCTCGGCGGGCGCATCCGGGTGGGTGTAGGAGCACAGCAGGGCGTAGTCGTGCGAGTCGTAGTCGTCCTCGTCCCAGATCCCGGAGCCCTCGACCATCCCCATCCGCCGGGCCCATTCCTTGGAGTGGGCCCGGGCGGACTCCAGATGGGGGTTCAGCCGCGCCGGATACGGCTCGTAGAAGTCCGGCAGTTCGAAGGGCCGCGGCATGCGCGCCTCACTCTCCTCGTGTCGTCCGGGACCGCCCTCACTCCCCTTCGCGGGCGATCTCGACGTTCTCCAGGACGCCGAGCGCGTCCGGCACCAGGACCGCGGCCGAGTAGTAGGCCGTGACGAGGTAGGAGATGATCGCCTTCTCGTTGATGCCCATGAACCTCACCGACAGGCCGGGCTCGTACTCGTCGGGGATCCCCGTCTGGTGCAGGCCGACGACACCCTGGTCATCCTCTCCGGTACGCATGACGATGACGGAGCTGGTGCGCTCCCTGGTGATGGGGATCTTGTTGCACGGCAGGATCGGTACGCCCCGCCAGGCCGGAACGTGGTTGCCCATCAGGTCGACGTGGTCGGGGTAGAGACCTCGGGCGTTCATCTCGCGGCCGATGGCGGCGATGGTGCGCGGGTGGGCCAGGAGGAACTTCGAGCCACGGCGGCGGCTGAGCAGCTCGTCCAGGTCGTCCGGGGTGGGCGGCCCGGAGTGGGTCTGGATCCGCTGGCTGTACTCGGCGTTGTGCAGCAGGCCGAACTCGGGGTTGTTGATCAGCTCGTGCTCCTGCCGCTCGCGCAGCGCCTCGATGGTGAGCCGCAGCTGCTGCTCGGTCTGGTTCATCGGTTTGTTGTAGAGGTCCGCCACGCGGGTATGGACCCGCAGCACGGTCTGGGCGACGCTGAGCTCGTACTCGCGCGGGTTGAGTTCGTAGTCCACGAACGTGCCGGGCAGTTCGAGCTCCCCGCTGTGGCCGGACGCCACGGCGACCTCGGCCTCGCCCCGTTCGTTCTGCCGCTGCCGGGGAAGGGCCGCGAACTGCGCGACGTGGTCCCGCAGGGCGGGTGAGCTCTCCATGACGGAGGTGAACTCCCGCCTCTCCAGGGTGAGGAGGGTGCCGCCGGTGACGGCCTTGGCGGTGTACTCCCAGACCGCCTCGTCCTCGAGCAGACTCTGCTCTCCGAACTTGTCGCCGTCGCCGAGCACACCCAGACGGGTGGGCTCGCCGTACGGGCCGCTGCCGGTCTTCTGCACCTTGCCGTGCGCGATCAGATAGATGTGGTCGGCAGAGCCGCCTTCCTCCACGAGCACCTCGCCGGCCTCGAAATCGCGCTGGACGAAGCGGTTGGCCAGGGCCGTCAGCACATCCACGTCGTCGAAGCCGCGCAGTACCGCGAGCTCGCCCAGCTCTCGCGGGATGACCTGGACCCGCGAACCGGTCTTCACGAACTCGACGCGGCCGTCGCCGACGGTGTAGGTCAGACGGCGGTTGACGCGGTAGACACCGCCCTCGGTCTGCACCCAGGGGAGCACCCGGAGAAGCCAGCGGGAGGTGATCCCCTGCATCTGGGGAACGGACTTGGTGGTGGTGGCGAGGTTCCGCGCGGCGGCCGTGCCGAGGCTGAGGCGCTGGTCCTGCTGCGCTTCACCGGCTGCTTCTACCGACATCGGGCATGTCTCCTTCGGGCGGCGTGCGGGGGCACGGCATACTTCGAGGACCCGGCTCCCGTGCATCGGGACGTGGGCCCTCGGCGGTTAACCCGCACGCTAGGTGGATCATGAGGGTGGGGGCCATGGCTGTCCGCCCCTTCCCACACCATCGGGTGATCTTGGTCAATAAATGTTTAACGATCTTGAATCTACGCCGGTCGTCTCACCCGGCCCGGCTTCCCGGTCCGCTGTCGGTGCCCTCTCCTGGAATCAGTGGTGCGCCACCGGTCACCGCGAGCCGACCGGAGTCCCCGTGCACCAACCCCGACCCGCTCTCGTACGACCCGCGCGGCAGGACCAGGATCCGCTTCTCCCTGACGCCGGCCGAGGACTCGCGGCTGCTGGACATCCGCACCAGCCCGGTCGCCGAGCGGATCCTCGCCGCGGGTGACTTCCTGGAGGCCGGGTACGAGGTGTACTTCAGCCTCTCGCCGATTGCCGTGCGCCCGGGCTGGGAGGGAGCGTGGGCCGGCCTGCCGCGGGGGCTCGACGACGTCCTGCCACCGGCGGTCAAGGCCCCGGCCGCGGTGATCATGCTGACCCACAACCGGGATCCGCGCGAGGTGAGGCTGGACTGGCATCCGCGGGCCGAGGAGGTGATGTGTCGACCGGAGCGGCGCTCGCGCAGTACGGTCACCGCGTGCCACAGCCGCTCCACCGGGTCCGGCGGAACGGGCAGCGCCCGGTCGGCCGCGGCCGGCACCCGCCCGGCGCAGTTCAGGTTCCGGACCACCATGCCGGGTGTGAAGCCGAAGAACGCCGAAGAACGCCGAAGAACACGGCCGTGACCGGTTCCCGGCCCGGTCTCCCCCAGCGGCGCGGCTCGTCCGGCGAAGTAGCCGCGTCAGAAGCCGCGCAGCCCCGCGTCCTCGAAGGCCCCCGGGCCTCCGGCGCGAAGCAGGTCACCGCGTGAACCGGTTCGATCAGGCCCCATAGCGCGCGTGCGGGGTGCGACGGTTCCTCCATGCCCTCTTCCCTCCCCTGCGCGGGTCACCGGGGGGATTCCCGCCGCGCGGCCGGTTCATCCGGCGCCGGAGCGCCCCGTTCCGCCGCTCCCGGAAGGGATACCGACTCGATGCCGCGGCCGCCCGTCATGGGCGCCTGTCCTGGACGATACGGCCGCACTCGCGTGATCCGGCGTCTGGTCAGGCCACATGATCGTGGCTACGCTCCTGCGTGGTCACCGCGGCCCCTTCCGCCCGGGCTCCGCCCCGGGCATCCAGCCGAACACCCGCGGGAGACGAGGAGCCGGCGGGCACCGGAGCGTTCCCGGTTCAACGCGCGTCGACCGGTGCCGGGGAGGCTGTGTGAGGCGAGACGACGGCAGGAGCGAGGTGAGGGGCGGAAGAATCCTGGACGAGGACCCTTCTCCGATCCCCCGGGTTCTCTGCCGACGGTGCGCCGGTGACGCCCAGCATCCCGGAAGCGGACATGTGTCCCCGCCCTTCCGGGGGCTCCGGGGGAACGGATGCCCATCGCGCCGTCGGCTCCCGGCGGATGCCTCCGTGCCTTCCCGCCGAACCGCCGTTTCCGTCGTCCGTCCGGGCGCGGCGCGCAGACACGGGAAGACAGCGGGAGAACGAACCGAAAGGACGACAGTGCGCTACCGAAGCGTGGGCCGGCTCGGCTGGGATGTCAGCGAACTCGGCTACGGTGTACGGGGTGCCGGAAGCGGTTCCGGGGACCTCGCCGCCCGAAGTCACGAGACGGCACCGGGCTGCCTGGACCTGGCGGTCGACCTCGGCTGCACCTTCTTCGACACCGCCTGGGCCCACGACCGCGGCGCCGGCGAGCGGATGCTGGGCGACCTGCTGCGCAGGCACCCCGACCGCCGGCTGTACGTCGCCACCGAGGTGCCGCCGCTGAACCGGCGCCGGCTGTCGCGCCCGGGCGACGCCCTCGACGACGTCTTCCCGCCCGACCACGTCCGCGAGTACGTCCACCGCAGCCTGGAGAACCTCGGTACCGACCACATCGACCTGCTGCAGTTCCACGTCTGGGAGGACCGGTGGAGCGACGACGAACGCTGGCAGCAGGTGATCCGCGACCTCAGGGCGGAGGGCGTGATCGAGGGATTCGGCATCAATGCCGGCCCCTGGGAGCCGGAGAACTGCCTGCGGGCGATCGACACCGGCTTGGTCGATGTCGTCCAGGTCGCCTACAACATCTTCGAGCAGGCTCCCGAGGACGAGCTGTTCGAGCGCGCCCTGCTCGACGACATCGGCATCATCGTCCGCGTCCCCTTCGACGGGGGCAGCCTGGCCGGGGGCCCGTCCGCGGCACCGTGTTCTCCGAGGACGGCCGGCAGGCGGGCGGCGTCGGGCCCGGGCGGCCGGGGCCGGCGGACGGGCGCGTCGAGCGGCTGAGGAAGGTGCTGCCCGAGGGCATGACACTGCCCGAGCTGTCGCTGCGCTTCATCCTCCACCACCCGGCCGTCAGCACCATCGTCCCCACCATGCGCAGACCGGAGCACGTACACGCCAACCTGACCGTCTCCGACGGCCGGAGGCTGGACCGCGCTCTGCTCGACGAGCTGCGCGGCCACCGCTGGAACCGCCGGCCGGCCAAGGGGGCGACGCCGCCTCCGTGACCGTGCGGGTCGTCTCCCGCCGGCTTCATCCGCGGACCGCCGGACACGGCGACACGGCCGGGGCCTGCCCGGAACTTGCCCCGGGGCCTGCGGCCGGGCGAGCGTGCCGTGTGGCGCCCGCACCGGCGCGACAGGTCTGCGTCGGCCGGATGCGCCGGTCGAGCACGGCGGCGAACGCCGCCCACAGCGGACAGGGCGCCAGGGCTCGCCCGGAGCCCCCGCCCGCGGGCGGGGGCAGACTGGAGGGGGAGGACCCGAAGGAGGCGGTCGCCGACCACCGGCCTCCGGGCGGTTCTCGGAGTCCGACGGACGAAAGGCGCCGACATGACCGCGAACAGCCCGTACGAGCAGCCCTCGGGCCACGCCCCGCAGAGTTCGCAGGAGGCCCGGGTGCGGACGCTGGAGACGCAGGTGCAGGCACTGGCCGAGGCCGTCCGAGCACTCTCCCGGGGGTTGGAACAGCCTCCCTCCCAGGACACCCGGCTGCCCGAGGAAGCGGCTCGCGGGGCCCGGCTCGCGCACGAGATCCTCCTGGCCCAGGACCTGTAGACGACACCTGCCGGCCGTTCGTGGCCCGCCCCGCCCAACGGGTGCGAACGACGGGGCGCCGACGGGCCGGGCGGCGGAAGGCGGAAGAGTGCCCCGGAGGTGGCCATGACGAGTTCACAGGTACGTCGGCCGATCGTGGTGGGCGTGGATCCCGACCCCTCCCGGCGGTCGGCCCTCGCCTGGGCCGCGGACGAGGCCGCCCGGCGAAGACTGCCGCTGCGCGTGGTGCACGCCCAGGGCGTGCCAACCGGCGGCTACTGGTCCTCGGAGCTGCGGCCGTCGTGGGAGCGGTGGAATGAGGCGCTGCACGAGGCCGGCGAGCGGGTCCTCGGGGACGCGGTCGCCTTCACCAAGGAGCGGCAGCCGCGGGTGGAGGTCTCCTGGCTGCTGGCGGAGGGGCATCCCGCCCGGGTGATGCGCGAGGAGACGCGGAACGCGGCGATGGCCGTGGTGAGTTCCTGGCACCTGTCCTCCGCGCGGGAGCTGTTCGGTTCCGCCGCGGTGGGGCTGCCGCTCACCGCCCACGCCCCGTGCCCGGTGGTGGTCCTGCGGGAGCCGGAGCGCGTCACCCGGCAGCGGCCGTACCTCGTGGTGGGTGTCGACGGCAGTCCGTACTCCGCCGCGGCCGTCGACTTCGCCTTCCAGGAGGCCTCGCTGCGCGGTGCGGCGCTGCGAGCCGTGCACGTGTGGCATCCGTCGTCGCCGGGCTCCCTGGACGAGGAGGCGGCGGAGCAGGAGGCCCGTCGACTGCTGTCGGAGTCGGTCGCGGGCCGCACCGCCGCGTATCCGGAGGTGGATCTGCGCCACGAGTTCGTACGGGGACATCCGGTACAGGCTCTGGCCGAGACATCCGAGCAGGCCCTCGGCCTGGTCGTGGGTTCCCATGGGCGCGGGGGCTTCACCGGGATGCTGCTGGGCTCGGTGAGCCAGGGCGTGCTTCACCACGCCCGCTGCCCGGTCTTCACCGTCCCCGCCGCGGACGGGCGCACCTCCTGACGCGGCGCCCGGGGCCTCTCCGGCAGGCCGGTCCCACCGCGTTCGCCGGACCGGCCGGGCCCACGGACGCGGTGAATCCATCGCATTCACCGCGTCTCGATCCGAGGAGGCCGCCATGACCACTGCCCGGGACATCATGCACACCGGTGCGGAGTGCGTCGGGGAGCACGAGACGCCGGACGCCGCGGCACGGCGCATGCGCGACCTCGATGTGGGAGCGCTGCCGACATGCGGCGACGACGACAAACTGCGCGGGATCGTCACCGACCGCGACATCGTGGTGAAATGCCTGGCCACGGGAGGCGATCCGAGCAGGATGACCGCCGGCGCGGATGCCCAGAAGGTGCCGGACACCATGGAGAAGCACCAGGTCCGCCGGGTGCCGATCACCGGCGGGGAGAAACAGTTGGCCGGTATGGTCAGCGAAGCCGATCTGGCGCGCAGTCCCCCCGAGGCCGAGGTCGGCCGGTTCCTCGAGGCCGTGGTGACCGAGCGGCTGTGACCGCCCCGCCCGCGGGTTCGGCGGCGGCCGGTGCCGAACGGACGGGCCGCGCCGTACGCTGGCCCGTGTGCGCACCGTGGAGCTGCTGCCGGACGCCACCACCGACCTGGCCGTGCGCCGGGCGTGGCGGCACCTGGCCGCGGCGGGGATGCCCAGCCAGGAGGCGCACACCCACCCGACCAACCGCCCCCACCTCACCCTGGCCACCGCCGACGCGCTTCCCGGCGCGACGCGCGAGGACGTGGCGGCGGCGCTGGGTGACCTGCCGGTGGGGCTGTGCCTGGACGGACTGCTGCGCTTCACCGGGCGTACGTACGTCCTCGCCTGGGCCGTGCGACCGGATCCGGAGCTGCTGCGGCTGCACACAGCGGTCTGGCGGGCGCTGACCGGCTTGCCCGGGACCGGTGGGACGAATCCGCTGCACGCCCCCGGCCGGTGGGTCCCGCACATCACTCTCGGGCGCAGTCGCCGCCCGGCCTGGAGCCTGACGGACGGGGAGCTGCTGCCCGCCGGAGTGCGGGGCCCGGTGCGGGGCCGCCTGACCGGTGCCCGCAGCTACGACTCGGCCACCCGGACCACCGAGGCCCTCCTCGTCCCGTAGGGGCGGGTGTGCCCGGTTCCGGCCGCCCGCCTACCGGTCCGCCGTCCGCCCCCCGGATCACCGGGGCGGTCGGCACGGAGCGGTTCGGCACAGAACGGACACACTCGGCGAAGGCTGCCGCACCGCGTCCGCGGGTAGGTTCCGCCCATGACTGATGTCGTGGACGCAGACGAACTCCTCCGCCGTATCCGGGTCGCACGCGACTGGGCCGCCGAGCGGGAGGCCGGAACGGCCGGGGGCGGGTACCCGTCCGGCGCGGACGCGGGCTCCGGCCCTCCGGCGGACGGCATCGACCGTGTCGTCTTCTCGGCGGTTCGCGAGGTGCTGGACGAGATCATCAACCCGGGGACGCATTCCCGCCGACGGTAGGCCCCACGGGCCCGGCGGGGCGCAGCGGCCGTCCGGCTCCGCGACTCCGCGACTCCGCGGTGGCGCAATACCGCCGCACCGATACGATGGGGGCGAACCGGGCTTTTCATCCGCCCACTCCTCGCAGGAGGGGAAGATGACGAAGAAGAACAGGAAGTTCCGCAAAGGGGACAGGGTTTCCTGGAAGAGCCACGGAGGCGAGGCCGTCGGCAGGGTCGAGGAGGAGATCACCTCCCGCACCGAGGCCGGCGGGCGTACCGTGGACGCCTCCCCCGACGCCCCCCAGTACCAGGTACGCAGCGAGAAGTCCGGCGGCCGGGCGGTCCACCGCCCCGACGCCCTCCGCGAGAAGGGCTCCGGGGATGACTGAGGGCCGCGCGGACCGCGACGAAACCGTCGCCGAGTTCGGGAAGCTGGTCAATCTCACGCCCAAGCAGCTCCAGGACTGGCTGGGGCGGGAGGAGTCCAGGGCCGCCGGGCAGCACCGGGACGGTGGCGAGAGTACGGGCCACGCCTCGGGCCGCCGCATCGTCGAACTGCTGCGGACCTCGAAGTCCGACCTCAGCGACGACGACGTGGCCCACATGCGCAAGGTCAGCGGTTACATCAAGCGGCACCTGGCCCAGCGGCCTTCCGGCGACGTCACCGACACCACCTGGCGGCACTCCCTGATGAACTGGGGGCACGACCCCCTCAAGGACGGCTGACGCCCGCAGCGCCGCCGGAAAAGGCGCGGGTCGCCTCCTCCGGGCAGCCCGTGCCGTCGGCCGCCCCGTCAGCCGGCCGCCCCGGCGACCTCCGCCCGCTCTCCGGCGGGTTCCCCTCGCCCGGCGCCTTCGCGGGGCTCGGCCCGCAGGATCCCGGCGGCCCCGGCCGCCAGGGCGCACAGGGCCACGGGCAGCAGGAAGGTGACGTTCAGCGGTACGAGATGGGTGAGCGGCCCGATGACGGCCGGCCCGGCCAGCATGCCGAGGTAACCGAGCCCCGCCACACGTGAGACGTTGGCCCCGGCGGCTTCCGGGTCGGTGTGGCCCGCGGCGCTGAAGAGCTGGGGAACGCAGCCGGACAGTCCCAGGCCGAAGACCGTCCAGCCCGCCAGGGCCAGGGGGGCCCAGGGCGAGACCACCACCGCCGACAGGCCGAGCGAGGCCAGAAGAGTGCCGTAGCGGACGATCGCGACCGGACCGAACCGCGCGGCCACCCGGTCGGTGAGCAGGCGTCCGACGGTCATGGCGGTGGCGAAGGCCCCGTAGGCGAGGGCCGCCGTGGCGGCGGGCGCGCCCAGGACCTCCCGCAGGGCGAGCACGCTCCAGTCGTTGGCGACGCCCTCGGCGAGCATCAGCATCAGCGCGAGGACGGCCAGCGCCCAGATCCGTGCGGGCGTTCCGCGCCGCGCCCCGGCGGACGCCTTCCGTCCCTCCGCGGCAGGGTCTCCCGGCCCGGCGAGCTCGGGGCGCAGCAGTGCGGGAGCGGCCAGGACGGCGACCAGGAGCCCGGCCGCGCCCATCCCGACGAGGGTCGCGGCGGCGTCCCAGCCCCAGCTGAGGGTCCGGGCACCGACCAGGGCCGCGAGCGCCCCTCCGACGGAGAAGACCGCGTGGAAGGCGGACATGACAGGCCGCCGGTAGCAGCGCTCCACCTGGATGGCGTGGGTGTTCATGGCGACGTCCAGACAGCCGGTGCCGAAGCCGAACACCAGCAGCGCCGCGCCCAGTGTCCGGGCCTCCTCGGCCAGCCCGGGCAGCACCAGGGACACGCTGCACAGCACCGCGCTCACCGGCACCACCACGCGGGCGCCGAAACGATCGGCCAGCGGTCCGGTCAGCCGCATGCCCGCGAAGGCTCCGCCGCCGAGCAGGAGCAGCAGCCAGCCCAGAACGGCGTGGCTGATCCCCGCGCGGTCCTCCACCACCGGGATGTGGACGACCCACGTGCCCATCAGGAAGCCGTTGAGGCCGAAGTAGGCGAAGGTGGCCAGCCGTGCGAGCCGCAGCGTCCTCTCCATGTTCCAGAAGTTAACAAACAAAACTACTGTTCGAAAGATTGAATTTCACACATCTTCCATGTTCAATTTCCGGCGTGGCGAGCGCGGAACGACTGAGACGGATCACCGAGGCCGTACGCGAGGCCGGGCAGTTGAGCGTGGCGGAGCTGGCCGGGCTCACCGGCGCCTCGGAGATGACCGTCCGGCGCGATCTGGAGGTCCTGGCGGACCAGGGGGTTCTGGAACGCTATCGAGGCGGGGCCAGGAGCCTGCTGCTGCGCGGTGAGGAGCCGCCGTTCGTGCTGCGGGAGCTGGAGCGGTCGGACGCCAAGCGACGGATCGCCGCCGAGGCGGCCTCCTTGATCACCGATGGCGAGTCGGTCGTCCTCGACAGCGGCACGACCTGCCTGGAGGTGGCCCGTGCCCTGGCCGACCGCCGGCTGACCGTCATGCCGCTGTCCCTGCACGCCGCCAACGTCCTCACCGACGCCCCCCGGTTGAAGCTGCTGCTGCCCGGCGGGGAGCCGCGCCCGGGTGAGCTGGCGCTGACCGGCCCGCTGGCCGAGGCATCCCTGGCCACGCTGCGCTTCGACACCGCCGTCATCGGCTGCTGCGGCCTGAACGCTGCGGACGGACTGACCGCGTACGACCTGGCCGACGCCGCCGTCAAACGTGCCGCGATCACCTCGGCCCGCCGGGTGGTCGCGGTCGCCGACGCGGCCAAGTTCTCCCGCACCGCCCTCGCCTTCGTCGCGCCGGTCTCGGCTCTCGACGCGGTGGTGACGGAGGAGGGCGCCCCCGGTGACCAGACCGGCGCGCTGACCGCGGCCGGCGTGACCGTGCGTGAGGTGTGAGCCGGCCCGCCCCGGCCAGGACGCCCGCGGAACCGGCCGGGGGCGCGGCGGTCACCGCTCCCTCAGCAGCCCCGTCACCACCCTGTCGAACAGCAGTCGGGCCGCCCACGCCGTCGGCGGGTCCAGCAGGCGCGGCAGCCCCCGCATCCGTACTTCCTCGCGCCAGACGGCCAGCGAGCCCCCACCGGCGGGGACCACCTCCGCCTCGGCCCAGCCGAGCACGACCCTCCCCCGCTTCTCCACCCGGCAGCGGCCGGGACGGCCGGCGGCCGGCGGCTCCCAGCGCACGACCTCCATGGGGTCGTCGAACCCGGCCCGTCCGGTGCCCGTGCGTGCTGTGAAACGCGTGCCGACGCGCGTGGGGGGCGCGGTGGTGACCGTGATCGCGGTGAACGGGACGTGGCGGGCGTGGTTCTCCCAGGTGGTCAGCCTGCGCCACGCCTCCGCTGCCGGGAGGTGGGTGCGGCGTTCGATCCGGATGAGGGGCATACCGCGACGGTAGGCACCGCGCACCCGCACGTCCGGCCGACCCGCCGGGCAACGCCTCGTGTGACGCCCGCCGGCCGGGATCCGAGTCCCGGCCGGCGGGCGCCGGGTCACTCGGCCGGGGTGACCGTTCCGTAGAGGCCGTCGCGGCGGCGGTGGAGCGGGGCACCGCGCTCGGTGGCTGTGTCGACGGGGAACACGAACGGCAGACCGGTCGCCTCCAGCCGCCACACCTCCTTCTCGGCCCCCATCCGGGGCACCGGCCGTCCCGCTGACCCCCGGCAGGACGGCCGACAGGAAGCGCTCGGACAGCCGCGAGCCGCGGTTCGGTGGCGAAGTCGTGCGTGAGGTCCGTGTGCGGCCGGCCGGGGGCTGTCGCGTTGACGCGTACGCCCTCGGAAGCCCACTCGGCGGCGAGGGAGTGGGTCAGCGTGATGACGGCGGCCTCGGCCGGCTGCGCGTAGGTGGCGGTGCGCGTCTGACAGCGGAGACCGAAGTCGGCGGGGTCCTTCAGCGGCGCCTTCACACCGTGGATGTTGACGCCGCCGGGAATGGCGAGCATCTCCGGCGGGATGGCACCCAGCCCCTTGCGGGGGGCGTACTCCCGCTCGGCGCGGGCGTTCGCCGCGGCCGTGGTCGGCGGCCGCACCCGGAACGAGGCCCTGGTTCTGGGCGTCATGATGAACTGCCGCGGTCTGACCGAGTTCGTCATGCTCAACCTGGGTGTGGAGCCGGGCGTACTCGGTCCCGACCTCTTCGCCGTGTTCGTGTTCATGGCGCCGGTGACCACCGCCGTGACCGGTCCCCTCCCGCGCCGTACGCTCCGCACCGGCGGCGCCGCCGACGGAAGGAAGTGCGGGGAGGAGGACGGGGCCGGTACGCTCCCCGCCCCGGCGCCCGTGGCGGGTGCCGGGGCGGACCACTGATCCGGGCGGGACGCCGGGACGCGCCGACGTCCCGCCTTGTCAGCAGATGCGAGGCAGTTGCTCGCCCAGCGGCAGGTCCACCACGCGGGTGCCGCCGAACCCGGTGCGGGCCACGACCATGCCCGGGTGGTCCTCCACACACTCCCCGACGACCACGGCCCCGGCACCCTGGGAGTGCGCCCGCATCGCGGCGAGTACGGCATCGGCACGCCCACGCGGCACGAAGGCGACCAGACGTCCCTCGTTGGCCACGTACAGCGGATCCAGGCCGAGGAAGCCGCAGGCGGCCGACACGGCCTCCGGGACGGGCAGGGCCCGCTCGTTCAGTACGACGCCGGTGCCGGATGCCGCCGCGATCTCGTTCAGCGCCGTGCCCAGCCCGCCGCGGGTGGGGTCGCGCAGCGCGTGGAGATCCGGGGCGGCCGCGAGCATCGCCTGCACCAGTCCGCCCAGGGGCGCGGTGTCGCTGCACACCTCCACCCCGAACTCCAGTCCCTCGCGGACGCTCATGATGGCCACTCCGTGCATCCCGATCGGCCCGCTGACAATCACCACGTCGCCGGGTTCGGCGCGCTGCGGGCGGATGTCGACGCCCCCGGGGATCAGCCCGATGCCGGCGGTGTTGACGAAGATCCCGTCGCCGTGCCGGGCGTCGACCACCTTGGTGTCGCCGGTGGCCACGGTGACGCCGGCCGCCGCGGCGGCCGTGCCGACCGCCTGGGCGACCCGCCGGACCAACGCCAGTTCGGTGCCCTCCTCGAGGATGAACGCGCACGACAGGTACGCCGCCCGCGCTCCGCTCATGGCCAGGTCGTTGACGGTGCCGTTGACGGCCAGGTCGCCGATGCAGCCGCCGGGGAAGAACAGCGGGCGCACCACGTAGGAGTCGGTGGAGAACGCCAGGCGCGTGCCGCCCAGCGACAGCGCGGCCGAGTCGGCGAGCCCGGCCAGCGTCTCGTTGCCGTAGGCGGGGACGAAGAGGTGCTCCACCAGTTCCGCGGAGAGGGCCCCGCCGCCGCCGTGCCCCATGACGACCACCGGGTGGTCGCGCAACGGGGCCGGGCAGGTCCACTCGGCGGGGTCCACGGGGTCGGAGGTCGCGCTGGTGGTGTCAGCCAACGGAGGCCGCCTCCCTCGCCGGTCCGGTTCGGCGGGCCGGGCCGCCCAGGCGCCGGTAGAGGTGGTAGGCGGCGCAGGCGCCCTCGCTGGAGACCATGGTGGCGCCCAGCGGGTCGCGGGGGGTGCAGGCGGTGCCGAATGCCTCGCACTCGTCCGGTTTGAGCAGTCCCTGGAGCACCTCGCCGCTGCGGCACACCCCGGACTCGCGCGTCGTGATGCCGCCGACCTCGAAGCGGTGTTCGGCGTCGTACTCGCGGAAGGCCTCCGCCAGCCGCCAGCCGCTGGCCGGAATCACCCCGATGCCCCGCCAGGCGCGGTCGGTGACCTCGAAGACCTCCTCCAGCATGCGCCGCGCGGCGGGATTTCCCTCCTCCCTCACCGCCCGGGGGTAGGCGTTCTCCACCCGGTGCTCGCCGCGCTCGAGCTGGTGGACGGTGCGGCGCACGCCCTCGAGGATGTCCAGCGGTTCGAAGCCGGTGACCACGATGGGCACGCCGAAGCGGTCGGCCAGTGACGGGTACTCGGCCGTTCCCATCACGCTGCACACGTGGCCGGCAGCCAGGAACGCCTGGACCCGGCAGTGCGGTGCCCGCGTGATCGCCTCGATGGCGGGCGGCACCCGCACGTGCGAGATCAGCATGCTGTAGTTGCGGATGCCGCGCCGCCGCGCCTCGTGGACGGTCATCGCGTTGGCCGGCGCGGTGGTCTCGAAGCCGACGCCGAAGAAGACCACCTCGCGGTCGGGGTGGCGCTGCGCGATCTCCAGGGCGTCCAGCGGCGAGTAGACCACCCGTACGTCCCCGCCGGCGCTCTTGATCCGGAACAGGTCGCGGCCGGTGCCGGGGACGCGGAGCATGTCGCCGAAGGAGCAGAAGACCACCTCGGGGCGGGAGGCGATCTCCAGCGCCTTGTCGATCATCTCCAGGGGGGTGACGCAGACCGGGCAGCCCGGGCCGTGGACGAGCTCGATGTGTCCGGGCAGCAGCTGGTCGATGCCGTGCCGGATGATCGAGTGGGTCTGGCCGCCGCAGACCTCCATCATGGCCCAGGGGCGGGTGGCGGTGGCGTGGATGTCCTCCAGCAGCCGTTTCGCCAGCTCCGGGTCGTTGAACTCCTCGATGTACCTCACCTGGTGACCTCCTTCGCCGGTGCCGGCCGGGCCTGTCCGGCGTCGGCCGCCGCCCGTTCCCATGCGTCGCCGAACTCCTCGTCCAGCAGTCCCAGTTGCTCGAACAACTCCAGCGACGCCCTGGCCGACTCCTCGTCCAGCCGCTGCAGCGCGAAGCCGACGTGGACGATGACGTACTCGCCGGCCTCCACGTCGGGCAGGTAGGCCAGGCACACGTCCTTGACCACCCCGCCGAAGTCGACGCGCGCCATGCGCGTGCCGTCGCGTTCCTCGATCCCGGTCACCCTGCCGGGCACCGCCAGGCACATGTGCGTTCTCCGTCCGTCGCCGGCGAGTTCACCGATTGGGTCGTGAGGTTTGCCGGATCTCGTCAGGAAACTCCGGCACGCGCCGCCACGAGCAGCTGGCCGAGAGCCAGGCCTCCGTCGCCGGGCGGCACACCGTGGTGGCGCAGCACCGTGAATCCGGCGGCGCGCAGCCGCCGCTGGCACTCCTCGTCCAGCAGGGCGTTTGCGAACACTCCGCCGGACAGGGCGACGGTGGCCGCCTTGGTGTCCCGGCGCGCCCGGCGGCAGACCTCCTCCACCGCCCCGGCCACGGCCCGGTGGAACCGCGCGGCGACGACCGGGGCCGGGGTTCCGGAGCGCAGGTCGCGGGCGGCCTCGCGCAGTACGGGCGCGGGGTCGAGCACCATCGCGCCCGTGCCGCCCGGGACCGGCCGGCGCAGGGCGAAGGCGTACCCGGGCCCGCTTTCCCGCCATGCCGTCGCGGCGGCCGCCTCCAGTTCGACTGCGGCCTGGCCCTCGTAGCCCGTCCGGTGGCACACCCCGGCCAGCGAGGACACCGCGTCGAACAGCCGCCCCATGCTGGAGGTGGGCACACAGGCCAGCGAGCGCTTCAGCTGCCGCTCCAGCACGCGCCGTTCATCCGGCGGGCAGGCGGCGGCGCACGGCAGGCCCGGGTCCCAGGGGATCCCCGCGGAGCGCAGATGGGACAGCGCCATACGGCAGGGGTTGCCCACCCCGGCGTCGCCGCCGGGCAGGGGCACGTACGCCAGGTGCGCCAGCCGCCGGTAGCCGCCATAGCCGGCGAGCAGCACCTCGCCGCCCCACACGGCCCCGTCGTCGCCGTAGCCGGTGCCGTCGAAGGCGACGCCGATGACCGGGGTCCGGCCGTCCAGTCCGTTCCCGGCCATGGCCGAGGCGATGTGCGCGTGGTGGTGCTGCACCCGGCGCAGAGGCCTGACTCCGGCGCGGTCGCGGGCCCACCGTGCGGAGCGGTAGCCGGGATGGCGGTCGGCGGCCAGCACCCGGGGCACCACGCCGGTCAGCGCGCGCAGGCGCTCCTCGGCTCCGTCCAGCGCCCTCAGGGCGGCCAGGTCGTCCAGGTCACCGATGTGGGGGGAGAACCAGGCGGAGCGCCCCTCGGCGACGCAGATCGCGTTCTTCAGGTCCGCGCCGGCGGCCAGAGAGGGCTCCAGTGGCACGGGGAGCTCGACGGGGGCGGGGACGTAACCGCGCGAGCGGCGCAGGACGACCTCGCTCCCGTCCGCGCGCACCCGCACCACCGAGTCGTCGCAGGGCGCAGCGATGGGCCGGTCGTGCCACAGCCAGGCGTCGGCCAGTCCCGCCAGCCGGGTCAGGGCCTCGCGGTCGTCGGTCACGATGGGTTCGCCCGAGCGGTTGCCGCTGGTCATCACCAGCACCTCAGGACCGGGCGGATCGCCGCGCAGACCGAACAGCAGCCGGTGCAGCGGGGTGTAGGGCAGCAGCACACCCACATCCGGGCTGCCCGGGCAGACGCCGTCCGCCAGCGGGACGTCCTCCCGTTCGCCGGGCGTGTGGCGGCGCAGCAGCACGATGGGGCGCGGCCGCGCGGCCAGCGCACGGTGTTCGGCGGGGCCCACGCGGCCGAGCCGCGCGGCGCTCCGTGTGTCGGGGCACATCACCGCGAGGGGTTTGGCGCCCCGTGCCTTGCGCCCGCGCAGTGCGGCGACGGCGGCGGGGTTCGTCGCGTCGCAGGCCAGGTGGTAGCCGCCGATGCCCTTGACCGCCACGACCGCGCCTTTCTCCAGCAGCCGGCGGGCCCCGGCCAGCGCCTCCTCGCCCGTGGCCGCGGCCGGGGCAGCGGTCGTGCCGCGGGCGGGGGTGAGCCTCAGCCGGGGTCCGCAGTCGTGGCAGGCGACCGGCTGGGCGTGGAAGCGGCGGTCGGCGGGGTCGTCGTACTCCCGTGCGCAGACCGGGCACAGGGGGAAGACTGCCATGGTCGTGGTCGCGCGGTCGTAGGGCAGTGCGGTGGCGATGGTGAACCGCGGGCCGCAGTGAGTGCAGGTGACGAACGGGTGCCGGTGGCGGCGGTCGGCCGGGTCGGCCAGCTCCCGCAGGCAGTCGTCGCAGGTGGCGGTGTCGGGCGGGATCAGGGTTCGGCCCCCGCCCCGCTCGGAGGGGCGGATGACGAACCCCGGGCCGTCCGGGCCGGTCCCCATCGCGGGGATGTCCTCGGCCGCGACCGAGGAGACCACCGCCAGGGGCGGCGCCTGCTGCGCCAGCCCCCGGCAGAACGCCTCCACCGTCGCGGGCTCGCCCTCGACCTCGGCGACCACCCCGCCGGTGTTGTTCAGCACATGGCCCGACAGCCCCAGCCGCGAGGCCAGTGCGTGGACGAAGGGGCGGAACCCCACGCCCTGGACGGTGCCGCGCACGGTCAGGCGCCGCCGTACGCGCTCCGCTCCGTCGTCCGGTCCCGGCGGGTCCTCGACGGTGGCCGTCATGGCGCTCCCCCTCCGCTACCGTGCGGGCCGGCCGGCAACGGACAGCGCGCCCGGCCCGCCGGGGTGCGGGTGCTCGTGGCCGCGGGGGTGCTCATGGCGGTGCTCATGGCGGTGTTCGCGCGTGTTTTGCCCGGCGAGCGGGGGCCGGTGGGGGCGGGCGCCCTCGCACACGGCCAGCACCCCCTCCAGGAGCGCGTCGACACCCCGGCCGGTGCGGGCGGAGGTGTGCAGCACCTGGACTCCGGGATTGACCCGCTCGACGCTCTCGGCGAAGGCGTCGCCGTCGAATCCGGCGGCCTCGCCGAGGTCGGTCTTGCTCAGTACCACCAGGTTCGCCAGACCGAAGGCGGTGGGGTACTTCACCGGCTTGTCCTCGCCCTCGGTGACCGACATCAGCACCACCCGCAGCGTCTCGCCCAGGTCGTAGGCGGCGGGGCAGACCAGGTTGCCCACGTTCTCCACGAACAGCACCCGGGTGCCCGCCGGCGGCCAGCTCTCCAGATGGCCGCGCATCTGGGCGGCCTCCAGATGGCACAGCCCGCCGGTGAGCACCTGCTTGACGGGCGCACCGGACCTGGCCAGCCGCCGTGCGTCGTTCTCGGTGGCCAGGTCGGCGGTGAGGGCCGCCGCCGGTACGCCGCGCCCGGCGGCACGAGCCAGGAGGAGTTCCAGCAGGGCGGTCTTGCCGCTGCCCGGGCTGGACACCAGGTTGACGGCGGTGATCCCGCGGCCGTCCAGTTCGCGGCGCAGTCCCGCCGCCAGTCCGTCGTTCTTCGCCAGTACGGCCTGCCGTACGTCCACGACCCGGCACATCACGCGGCTCCTCCCTGTCGTTCCCCCTGTGGGGCCGAGCCGCCACCGCAGGACGCGCCGGCCGGAGGGAACGTGATGTCGACGATCTCCAGCTCCCGCCCGGACACCAGTTCCGTCGCGCCCTCCCCGCACCCCGGACACCACAGCCGCAGCGGGACACCGGGGGCGAATTCCAGCGCGCAGGCCGCGCAGCGGGCGCGGGCGGGGACGTCCTCGATGACGAGTTCGGCGCCTGCGAGCTCCGTGCCCTCGGTGACGACCTCGAAGGAGAACCGCAGCGCGTCGGCGACCACACCGGACAGTTCACCCACACGCAGACGCACCGCCTCCACCGAGGAGAGGCCGTGGCGGCGGGCGGTGTCCTGCGCGCTCTCCACCGCGGCGGCGGCGATCGACAGCTCGTGCATGGGGGGCCACGCTAGCCATCCGCCCCGGCTCCCCGGGGGCCGCCGGTCCGGAGGCCGGGCGAGTTCCCCCGTACAGCCCAAGTGCCGCGGCAGCTCCCCGTCCACGGCGGGCGCCCTCCGGCCGTACCGGCGCATCCGGTGGTGGAGCTCCCCGGCACGGCACGTTTGAATTGTGGGGGGTTTGTTGGAAAAATAACGCTTCGTGGAGCGGTCGGCGGCCCGGGGTGGACTCCGGTTCCCGCCACCCGCAGGGAAGGAAGGCCCCATGAGCACCGCGACACGCCGGCCCCCGGTGGTCGTAGCCAGTGACGACGGACCGCGCGCCGGCGCCGAGGACGCCGGCGAGGCTCGAAAGGACCGCTCCGTGACGACCAGCCAGACCGTCCCGGTCGAGCAGCGCACCCTAACCGGAGTGGCGTTCGCCCCCATCACCAGGATCATCGGCAACCTGGGCATCTACACCAAGATCGACTTTCCCAACCGGGAGGTCGTCGAGTGCCGGAGCACGTCCTCGATCTTCCGCGGCTGCAGCGTCTTCACGAAGGGCAAGGACCCCCGCGACGCCCACTTCATCACCAGCCGCATCCGCCATATCTGCGGCGACAGCCACGCGGTGTGCTCGATCTACGCGCAGAACATGGCGTACGGGGTGAAGACGCCGTCCCCGGGCGAGTGGATCGTCAACCTCGGCGGGGCCGCCGGGTACATGGTCGACCACACGATCTTCCAGGACAACACGGTCTTCGTCGACCGCTGCGAACGTATGGTCAAGGAGACCAACCCGCCCGTGGGGCCACCCCCAGGTCTTCACCGACTGCCCGGTGCGGCTGATGCACTGCGTGGACTTCGTCACGCGGGCCGTCGCCATGAACAACGACATCTTCGGCTTCTTCCACGAGGCCGTGCGCGGCGTCCTCTCCCACCACCTGGTGATCCGCGACAAGAAGACCGCCAACCACCATCCCTACCCCCCGACCCCCTGGAACGCCGGCCTCCGCGACCTCTACGGCACACCCGGCCCGTACGAGGACGCTGTCCAGGGTTGTCCCCTGTTCGAAGAGAACGGGCCGGGGGACTTCAAGGGCACCGGCATCATGCGCACCGTGCGCAGCTTCGACCCCTGCCTGCCGTGCGGCGTCCACATGTACCTCGGCGGCGGGCGCACCCCGCGCCAGACGCGCTCGCCCACCTTCGGCCGAGTCTCGTAGCGGGCGGCCGGACATGCCCTGGGACGACGAGTACGCGCGCGGCCAGGCGGCCCGCGCCGAGGAACCGCTGTCCGCGCTGGAGTCGCTGCCGGACGGCGCGGCGGCCGCCCGCGCCACCGACGCCGTCCACACCCTGGTCGGCCTCTACGGGGACTGCCTGGCCCGGACCGTGGACCGCCTGGGCCGGGAGGAGGGCGGTGGCGCACGGTGTGCCGGCTGGCCGGCGACGAACTGGTCGGCCACCTGCTGCTGGTGCACGGCCTCCATCCCGAGCCGGCCGGGACCCGGGCCACGACCGTGGTGGTCCCCTCCTTCGAGGGGACCACCACGGTCGGTCTGCCGGTGCCGTGTCCCTGCGACACCGAGCTGGCCGTCACCAAGTACCTGCGCGCCGCCCCCGACGGGGAGGTGCCGCTGGACTTCCTCTTCAGCGGCACGGTCTTCTTCGACGGCGGCCGGGGCCGCCTGACGCTGGGGACCCTGGACGACGCCGTCCGCGCCCTGCCGGACCGGGCGGAGGGCCTGTGTGCCCGCTCCCCTGCCGCTTCCGGCTCCCCCGGCGTCCCCAGCACTTCCGAAGCACCCGAGACCACCGGAGCACCATGGACGACGTGACACCGGCGGAGCGCACGGCCGAGCCCCTGGGGAAGGCCGAGAAGATCGTGCGCACCTGCCTGTACGAGGGGTATCTGCTGTGGCCGTACCGCAGGTCCGCGCTGAAGAACACCAAGCGCTGGACCTTCGGCGGCGTCTTCCCGCGATCGTGCGCCGACGCCCTGGGCGAGGCGCACCGGATGCGCACCCAGGTGCTGCTCGATACCGGCGGCGTTCCGGCCGACCGCACCGAGGTGGCGGTGTGCGTGCGGTTCCTGCACGTCGTCGACCGCGGCGTGGTCAGGGAGGGCCCCGGCGGGCCCGAGGCGGTGGACGAGCTGACGGTGGACGGCGAGCGCCACCTCGCCTGGCGGGAGGCGACCGAGCGCGAGGTGTCGGTGCCCGTGCGGCTGGGCGAGGTCCTCGGCCGGACGGTACGCGCTCCCGTCGACGTCCCCGCCGGCACCGACCGCGAACCGGTGCTGGACTCATCGGGCCGCACCGCCGGCGCCCTCGTCCGCCGGTGGAACGCGCTCAGCGGCACGGTCGAGGCCGGCGCCGAGCCCGTCGCCGACGGCGTGTTCCGGCTGACCGTGCGCGTGGAGAACACCACCCCGTGCCCGGCGCCCGACCCCGTGGACCGGGGCGCGCGGGAAGCGGCCTGCGCCTACGCCTTCGTCTCCACCCACACCGTGCTGCACAGCCGCACCGGGCGCTTCGTCTCGCTCCTGGACCCGCCCGGACGGCTGCGGGAGGCGGTCTCGGCGTGCGAGAACCAGGGCACCTGGCCGGTTCTCGTGGACGACGAAGCGGGCGCCGACACCGGTGACGGCGGTGCGGACGGCACGGGTGACGGATCGTTCGCCCGCACGGTGCTCTCCTCCCCCGTCACCCTGTACGACTTCCCCGAGGTGGCCCCCGAGAGCCCCGGCGACCCGTTCGACGGCACGGAGATCGACCGGCTGCTGGTCCTCGGTGTGATGAGCCTGGCCGAGGACGAGAAGCGCGAGGCACGGGCCTGCGATCCCAGGGCCCGGGAGATCCTGGACCGCTGCGCGGGCCTGGGTCCCGACGAACCGCTCGCCCTGCACGGCGCCATCCGCGAGTTCCGGCCCGTGGAGGAGAAGGCATGAGGGAAGACAGGACGGTGCTGGTCGGCGGGGTACGGCTGCGCCCCTCGCCCGGTGCCGATGTCCTCGACCTCGCCCTCACCGGGCGCACCGCCGAGATCGACGCGGCCGAGGGGGATATGGGGGGCCGCGTGCACGTCGCGGTGGTCCTCGACGACGACCCGGCGGGCATCGACTTCGGTACCGGCGGGCAGATGGGGCACCGCTTCTTCTCCCCCGGGGAACTGGAACCGTCCGGGCCGCCCGGGGAGCCGGCCGCCCCCGGCGCCCGGATCCTGGTGGCCGGGACCGGCAACGTCTTCCTCGCCGGCGACGGGTTCGGTCCCGCGGTGGCCGAGGCGCTGCGCGACCGGCCCCTGCCCGGAGGTGACCCGATGAGGAACGGTTTCTTCGTCCCCGCGGCCGTGGTGCGCGCCGCCGTGTGCGTCCTGTTGGCCGCGGCCCGGGGCGGCCTGAACACCGCCTAACGGCGGCCGGCGGCCGGGGCCCCGCCACCGCCGGAGGATGCCTCCCGCTCCCGCTCCGGCGTGCTCCGGCGCAGGACCAGAAGGGCGATGTCGTCCGCCGCGGCGCCCCCGGTGTGGACCGCCAGCTGCTCCAGCAGACCCGCGGCCACCTCGCGGGGGGAAGCGTCCACCCATCCGGTCAGGCGCTCCTCCAGGGGGAAGAAGGCGCCGGAGGAATCGCGTGCCTCGGTGACACCGTCCGTGCACAGCAGCAGCATGGCGTCGGACGGGAGGGCGAACCGCTCGACGGCACGGGATCCCGGCGCGAGGGAGCCCAGCCCGAGGGGCACCCCGAAGTTCCGCAGCGGGACCGGCCGGGCCGCCGGCCCGGGTCGCTCCCGGCGCAGCAGGTACGGCGGGATGTGGCCGCAGTCCACCACCTGGACGTCGCTGCCGCTGTCGGCGTTCAGTACGAGCGCGGTGACGAAGCGTTCGGGCTCCCCGGTCCGCGCCTCGAAGGTGTTGTGTCGGACGACCGCGCTCTCCAGGGCCTCCACCACCGCGGTGAGTTCCGGCTCCCGGCCGGCGGCCTCCCGGAACGCGCCCAGCACCGCGAAGGCCGTCCCGATGGCGGGCAGCCCCTTGCCCTGGACATCGGCGATGAGCACCCGGGTGCCGTACGGCGAGGCCATGACCTCGTAGATGTCGCCGCCGACCCTGCTGTCCTCCTCCACCGGCTCGTACACCCCGTCGGCCAGCATCCGGTCGGTGAGCAGCGGGAGAGGGCGCAGGATCTGGCGTTGCAGCGCGGCGGCGGCCGAACGCAGCCGGGTGATCTCCGCGTCCCTACGGCCGCGCTGCCAGGCCCCGGCGATGCTCAGCCCGCCCAGCACCGCGGTGAAGGTGACCGTGGAGAGGTTGGCGGAGACCGTCTGGAACGGGTCGTAGACCAGCAGCCCCACCAGGACGAGAACGATCCACGCCGCGGCGACGGCGGTCTGCCGCGCCGTACCCCGGCCCGCGATGAAGGCGGGCAGGAAGATCAGCAGGGGGACCAGACCGAGACCCCGGTCGGTCAGGTAGTCGGACACCACCACCAGCGGCGTCACGACGACGAGCAGGGACACCAGCGTCCGGGACCTGAGCCTGGGAGGGGCGTACCCCCGTCTCCGGCTCCCGGCCACCAGCGCTCCACCGGGGGGTTCAGGGCCGCGCACCGTCGCTTCCGCACCTCTCCTGGTCGGGTCCACCGGAACGGTCCGTGCCGCGCGGAACGGACCCGGTGTCCCAACCCTCCCCCATCCCACGGCCCCTGCGGGCCATTCGCGCGCCACGTCACCCGTGCGCACGAGCGCCGCGCCCCGACACGCCGACGGCGCCCTCCCCACCGCTCGGCGAAGTCCGCGCGCCGAGCGGCGCGGCACTCATGACGGCATCGGGCGCCGTCCGCACGCGTGCCGACCTGAACGGCGGGTACGCGGAGGACACAACCCGCAGGGCGGCCACAGCGGTCAGCGGATTTCGGTGCGCTGACGCCGCCGACGGCCGGGTGTTCGTCCCCCGTGCAGGCCGGCCGCCGGCTCCTCACTTCTCCGGCCGGCCCCCAAACGAGCCGAGACACCCCGACTCCGGCTCGCCTTGGACGAGGAGGCCGGACACGGGAGGAGGACGCGCCGCCCGGCGGGCCCGCCAGGGACCCGCACGAGGCGGCCGCCGTCCGTCCGGCTCCAGGGCTCCCGGACGACTCCGCGGAGGCGCCCTGAGTGACGGCCCGGTGACGCAGCGACAGACCGACAAATACTCATGGGTGACCTGGGCGGCCGAATGCGGCAGACCACCGCGCGACGGGGCCGCGCCGGGGTCACGGTGGAAGTCCCCCAACGTCTCGAAGGAGATCGATCCCATGGGTCGTCTTGTCCGCGTGTCCGCGGTCGCTGCCGGTCTGTGCTGCGCCCTGTTCGCCGCCGCCCCCGGCGCCACCGCCGCGTCGGCCAGCCCCGAGTCGGGCGTCCAGATGTGCTCCGAGCACATCAACCCCGGCCTCCTGGGCGGCCTGTTCCCGAGTGCGGGTAGCCAGACCAAGGGCTGCATGACCAGCAGCGCTGCCATGGCGGAGTGATCACTTACCGGCGTACCGGTCGGGTGCCCCGGGGTACTGTCCACGAACCGTCGGCCCGGTCGGGAAGGAGCCGTTGGCATGCCGGATTCCGCTTCCGCTCGGGGCGGGCCGCTCCCGCCGTATCCTCCGGCCCCCTGGAGCTTCCGGGGACATCTGTGGGCGGCACTCCTGCCGGTGCACCGCCGGCTGCCCGTCCCCCCGGACCTGCGCCCGCTGGCGGGGACCTCCCTGCTGGCGGTCGGTCTCGTACGGTACCGGGAGGGCACCCTCGTCTACGATGAACTGGCCATGGGCCCCCTGGTCCGGCGCGGCCGCCGCGCCGGCCTGCTGATCGACCGCATCTGGGTCAGCGACGCCGCATCGGTGCGGGGCGGCCGGGACATCTGGGACCTGCCCAAACAACTCGCCTCGTTCACATGGACGGACCGCTCGGTCCACGTCGCCGACCACGACGGCCCGGTCGCCTCTCTGACCTTCGCTCCGGGAAGGCTCCGCCTCCCGGCCCTTGCGCTGCCCCTGCCGGGTTTCTCCGGCTCGGCCGGGCGGCGGTTGTTCGTCCCGGGCCGCCTGGCGGGATCCCCCCGCCAGGAGAAAGTGGCGGTCACCTCGTGGTCGGACCGGCTTCCGCCCCTGGCCCGCACCACCGCCCGGGTCTCGGTGGCCGTACGCCCCTTCCGCATGACCGTTCCGGGACCGGTGCGCTGCTGACCGGCGGCCATGGCGGCCCCGGGCCCGCCGCCGCCCCCCCAGGTCGGTCGGCCCCGTTCGACGGCGGGATCACCGCGGACCCGGTGGATCCGGTGCGGGGCGAGCACGCTCGGCCGCTCGATCCGCCTCTCCATGGCCGCCCGCCCTCCCAGTGCGGCCAGGACGTCGCGGAAACGGGCGAGCCCCCTGCCGAAGCGCCGACGCACGCGGCCGGCGCGGCGGAGGGCGGAACCCGGGCGGGGCTCAGTCCCCGCGGAGCCGGCGGGCGAGCAGGCTGGCGTCGAGGTGGGCCAGCAGGTCAGCGGGATTCTCGTAGACCTCCGCGGCACCCGCCTCCTCCAGTTCCCGCCGGGTGATACCGCCCGAGAGCACGCCCACACAGGGCACGCCCGCCCGCCCGCACGCCGCCACGTCCCACACGGTGTCGCCGACGAAGGCGGCCCGCTCCGGGGCGGCCCCCGCGTGATCGAGCGCGGAACGCACCAGGTCGGGTGCGGGTTTGCTGGCCTCCACGTCGTCGGAGCTGGTCGCGGCGGTCACCGCCTCGTCCGCGCCCACCGCTCGCCGCATCGCCTCCAGTTCGTCACCGCGCGCGGAGCTGGCCAGGACGACCGTCCAGCCGCGGCCGGCGCAGGCCCTCAGCAGCTCGGCGGCTCCTTCCAGCGGGGCCAGCCGCGGCCAGTACTCGGCGTACAGGGTGCGATGGGCCGCACTGACGGAGGCGGCCTCCCGCGGATCGTGGTCCTCGCCGAGGAAGCGGGCGAGGAGCTGATCGCTTCCCATTCCGATGGTCCGGTGGATCACCGACATCGGCACCCGGCGGCCTGCCTGCCGCAGCGCCTCCCACCAGGCCACGGTGTGCAGGTAGGTGGTGTCCACCAGTGTGCCGTCCACGTCGAAGAGCACGGCCCTTTCCGTTCCGTCGCCGCTCGTCCCGCTCATCCGCAGCCCTTTCCGCCGGTTGGCCTTCCGGACCGTCTTCCCCGTTGTCCCGGGGACTCCCGGCCGCGGGCCGTGCGATCACCCGGACGGGCGGGCACCGCCCGCCGCCGGGACTCCCGCCCCGGCGGCCCACGCCCGAGGGCAGTCCCAGGCGGACAGCGTGCGGCGACTGGTGAAGCTGCGCGCGCGGCCGGTGACCGGGTCGGTGAACTCCAGTGTCCTGGCCAGTAGTTGGAGGGGGCGCCGGAAGTCGTCCGGGGCGGGGTCGGTGACCTCCGGATAGACCGGGTCGCCCAGGACGGGGACACCCAGGGAACTCATGTGCAGACGCAACTGGTGGGTGCGGCCGGTCACCGGCACCAGCCGGTAGCGGCCGAGTCCGCCGCGGTGCTCGATCAGCTCGACCCGGCTGACGCTGTCGGGTTCCCCCGGCACCTCACGCGCGGCGATGACCCCGCGTTCCTTGACGATCCTGCTGCGGACCGTGCGCGGCAGCTCCAGGCCCGGGTCGTGAGGCGCCACGGCCTCGTACTCCTTGCGCGCCCGCCGGTCCTGGAAGATGCCCTGGTATGCGGCGCGGTACTCGGGGCGGACGGTGAACATCACTACCCCCGCCGTGAGCCGGTCCAGCCGGTGCGCCGGGCTGAGCTCGGGCAGTCCCAGGTCGCGGCGGAGCCGGGCCAGCACGGTCTCGGTGACGTGCCGGCCGCGCGGCGTGGTGGCCAGGAAGTGCGGCTTGTCCGCGACGACCAGGACGTCGTCGCGGTGCAGCACCTCCACCGCGTACGGCACCGGCACTTCCTCGGGCAGCTCCCGGTGGAACCACAGACAGGTCCCCGGCCGGTACGGGGCGCCGGGTGCCAGCGGGCCTTCCGCGCTCCAGACGGCGCCCTCGTCCAGCATGGCGTCGATCAGGGCCGGCGCCACCGCGGGCAGCCGGTCGACCAGGTGGTCCCGCACCGTCTCCCAGGGGCCGTTCTCGGGCAGCCTGAGGCGGACTGGGTCGATCCCGTGGCGCTGCGGCAGGGGGGAGGGCGGCACGGAGCGTCTGCGTCTCATCTCGGAGAACGAGCCTAGCGCCGTGCCGGGGCGCCGTCCGCGGGCGGGGCCGGGGCGGGCGGGCGGGCGGGCGGGACGACCGTAGGATCGAAACGCCCGTCCACGCCCCTTTCCGGAGGTGCCGGTGTCCCCCGACCAGACCCCCCGCGTCGAGATCCCCCGCGTCCTGACCGATCTCGACGACCGCGTCGCGCGGTCGGCGCCGGACGAGAGCGGGGCGCTGTGGCGGCTGGCCGAGTCCGGACGGCAGCTCGACGCGAATCTGGTGCGCCTGCCACCGGGCACTCGCGTCGGCGAGCACGCCGAGAACGATCTGGATGTCCTGCTGCTGGTGGTCGCCGGAGGCGGGGAGGTGGAGGACGGCCTCGGCGGACGCCAGGCGCTCGTTCCCAAGGCCCTGGTGTGGCTGCCGCGCACCTCGCGGCGGGCCCTGCGGGCGGGCCCGGAGGGCCTGGTCTACCTGACCGTCCACCGCCGGCGGCCCGGTATGGGCGTGGGCATGCGCCCGCTCTCCGCGGAACGTGCCGCTCCTGGCGGGGAGGAGGGCGGTGAGGGACCGTGCATGCTGGACCGGGTCTGCCCCGCGTGCGGCCGGATGAACGAGCGGCCGGGTCCGGGGGCCTGCGAGCGGTGCGGCGAGCCGCTGCCGGCGCCGGGGAGCGTGTAGGCGCCCCGGCGCCGGAGCGCCCCGCTCCGCGGCACCCCTCCGGCGGTCAGCGAACCCGGCAGCTGTGGAGCAGCAGGAACACAAGGGCCGTGCCCGCCAGGCTGACCAGCGGCGAGCCCAGGCATCCGGCGCGGTTGGAGAAGAATACGAACACGGTCACCGTCTCAGAGGTCGCCGCGCGGACGCCCCGGCGGGTCCCGGGGCGCCGGGCCGGTGGTCCGCACCGCCCCGGCTCACGTGTGCCCAGAACTGCCCGAGAAGAGCACCCGTGCGAGTTCCTCGTCCAGAGAGGGGCGGATCTTCGCCGAGCACGCTCCGCCGGTGGCCTCGTCGACCACCTCGATCACGCAGCGGGCCTCGTGTATCGCCTTGGGGCGGTCGGCCGAGGCGCGCTGCGCGACGCGGTCGAAGAACTCCTGGGTGCTCATCCGCATGCCCGAGACCGGCTCGTCGGGCGCGTACGCGACCCTGCGCAGGTGTTCGCCGATCTCGCGCGGGAGCTGGGCGGCCAGCTTCTCCGCGACCGTGGCCGGGACGCGTTCCGCGAGGGTCTCCAGGCTGGCCCGGGTGGCCGTCTCGGCCGCGCCGGGGTTGTCCAGCCGGGCACGTGCCTGTACCTGTCCGAGGAAGGTGTCGTACCGCATGGTCACCTCGTCCCTTCTTCGCCGACCCAGCCCCGGTACCCGGGCGGAAAGGGAGGAAACACCCTCCCCGGCGGCTCCGGGCCGACCCCGCGACGGCGGGGCCGGCCCGGAACCGGACCGCTATGGGCGGCCGTGTCAGGAAGCGGCGCAGACGGTGTCCGGCACGGCCGGGGAGCCGAACGTCACCGAGCCGTCCGGGGCCAGCGGCGCGTTCCAGTCCACGCCGGCGGCGATCACGGTGTCGCCGGAGCGGGTGAGCGTGACGTTCCAGACGCCGCCGAGTGTGAAACCGCCCCGCGGGGTCCACCAGCGCACCGGCCCGGCGACCAGCGCCAGCGCGGCGGCCGCTGCTGCGACAGCGCCTCTCCTGCGTCTCCGCACGTTTCCGGCTCCTGAGGTAGGCGGTCCGACCGAGCACTCCCCACAGCACGGCCCGCCGCCTGATGGGAGCGCTCTCATATTTGCTGCCAGACCTTCCTCCCGTCGGCGCCGGCCGCCAAGACCCCTGTACGGGTTCTCCGCGGCGCCCTCGCGCCCGCGCACCGGCCGTCAAAGGCGCCGTTGCGGCGGCGAAGGGCGGAGGGAGGAGACGGCGCCCCCGCCACACGGCGCGCTCCTCTAGAGTCGGGGGCATGGCTGCACAGGAGGGGAGCGTACGGATCGACAGCTGGATCTGGTCCGTCCGGCTCACCAAGACACGTTCGACGGCCGCCGCCGCCTGCCGCGGAGGCCACGTCCGCGTCAACGGCGACCGCGTGAAGGCCTCCCACCCGGTACGCCCCGGTGACGAGGTGCGGCTGCGCCACCTGGGACGCGACCGGGTCGTCGTCGTCACGCGCCTGGTGCGCAAGCGGGTCGGCGCCTCCGTCGCGGCGGAGTGCTTCGTCGACAACAGCCCGCCCCCGCCCCCGCGCGAGTACACCGCCCCGGCCGCCCGGCGCGACCGCGGCACCGGCCGCCCGACCAAGCGGGAGCGGCGCGAGACGGAGCGGCTGCGCGGCCGCTGATCCCCGCCGGCGCGCGAATCCGGGCGACCTGACGCCCGCGGGGTGCGGCCGCCCGGATTCGCGGTGGGGAACACCCCTCCGCCTGCCCGCGGTACCGGTCGCGCCGGCTTCTTTGGCGGCCGCGCTCCTCCCCCGCGGCGCCCTCCGGCTTCCCGGCCGCCGCCCGGACACCCCTGTCCGCGAACCGCGGCGGGGCAGGGCCGAGGGCGGGATCGGACACATCCGGACGCACCGTCAGATGACGCGGAGCAGGGCTCCCATCCGTTTTCCTTTGACACTGCGTATGTCCAACATCGCTCCGTCCTTCGCCGCCCTCACCAGCGGCGACCCGTCACCGTGAACCACTGCCGGGGAGAGATGGCACTGCGCACCCGTGTGCCGAGACGGCAGGGGCGGTCGGCGAGCGGAACATTCCGTCTGGGTTCGCTGCGTCCGAAATCGATCCGGGCGGCCCTGCTCATCCTGGCCGGCGTGCCCAGCCTCGCCATGATCTCCCTGTGAGGTGACGGAAGACCGAACATGACACAGCGAACCACCACCACCGACCAAGACCTGGAGTGGCTGCTGGACGGTCCGGTCGAGCGTGCCGGGCACCCGGCACCCCGTCGTCCTGTCGGACGACGGGCTGGCGATCAGCCAGTCGGGCACCGTCGAACGCACCGCCGCCGAGCGGCCGGCAGTCGTCGCCTCCCGGGATGTGGACGCCGAGGTGATGGCCGTGGCCATGCGCGCCCTCGCCCAGGAGGCGGCGATGTCCCTGGAGGACGCCCTCGTCCTCGCCGAGCTGCTCGCCGGCGGCGCCGACTGGGGTGAGAAGACGCTGGCCGCCTGCCGCAGGTGCGCATGGCCGTGGAGAACTCCGTGCGGCTGGGAGCCTGGCTGACGGAGAGAGTGTGGGACGCGGACGTGCCCGGACTGACCGGCCGGACCATGACGGCGCTCGGCGAGCACCCGTAGGGGCTTGTCCTTCCGGTGCTTCGCGGGCCGTGCACGCTCCGCTGAAGGCTCGTAGTGGTCCCTCACCACCCCCAAAATCCGTTTATCGTTCCGGCATGTTCGATTCGCGGCACATCAGGACCTTCCACGAGGTGGTCCGCACCGGTTCGTACTCTGCGGCGGCCCGCTCCCTGGGGTACACACAGCCCGCGATCACCCAGCAGATGAAGGCACTGGAGCGGGCCGTGGGCACCCCGCTGTTCCTGCGGGCCGGCCGGCGGATGCGGCTCACCGAGGCGGGCGAGGCCCTGTCCCGGCACGCCGGTGTGATCCTTGGCAGCATGGAGGCCGCCCAGCGGCAGATGACGGCGCTGACCCGGCTGCGTGCGGGGCGGGTGCGGGTGTGCGCGTTCCCCAGCGCGGGGGCCACGCTGGTGCCGGAGGCACTGACGCGGCTGGCGGCGGACCATCCCGGAATCCGGGTCGAACTGCAGGAGAGCGAGCCGCCGGAGTCGCTGGACCGCGTGGTGCGCGGCGAGTGCGACATCACCCTGGCCTTCACCTACCCCGGCCTGCGCGAACAGGTACCCGGCGAACTGGTCGAGGTGCCGCTGCTGGAGGACCAGCTCACCGTGCTGATGCCCACCGGGCATCCGATGGCGCGGCGGCGGGCGGTCCGGCTGGCGGAGCTGGCGGACGAGCGGTGGATCGCCGGCTGCCTGCGCTGCCGCGCCAACTTCCTGCACGAGTGCGCCGAGCTGGGTTTCGCCCCCGACATCGTCTTCACCACCGACGACAACCTCGTGGTGCAGAGCCTGGTCGCCGAAGGGCTGGGCATCGCCATGATGCCGGGGCTGGTGCTGTCCTTCCTGGTCCACCGCAAGGTCACCGGGCGCGCCCTGGACCCGGCCGCCCGGCGGCAGGTCTCGGCGTACGTGCTCCGCGAGCATCTGCGGATACCGGCCACCGCGCTGGTGCTCCAGGAGCTGCGGGCGGTAGCGGCGAACCGCGCCGGCCGCTGAGGACGGCCGCCGGGCGGCCCGCTCCGCGGCTTTCCATAACCAGATTTTGGAGAACGGCGAAGAAAACCTCGTTGGACGTGATGGAAGGTTGGGCGCGACGCTGCGGACATGGCCGCTTCGCTCTCCTCCACCACGCATCCCGACACCCGTCCGGTCGCCCACACCACCGGCCCGGGGACGACCGACCGCCTCGCCGCCCTCGTCGCGGACATCCGCGCGGCCGTGGGCCGGGGCCTGCCGCCGGACCCGACCGCATACCTGGTCGGCGAGAAGCTGGCGCCCCACCTGGGCGCCCCCGACCTGCTCACCCCCGGGCAGCGCGAGGGCGGTCCCGAGCACTACCGCCAGCACCTGCTGCACGCCGAGGCGGACGGGAGTTTCTCGGTCGTGGCCCTCGTCTGGCTGCCGGGCCAGCGCACCCCCGTGCACGACCACGTCTCCTGGTGCGTCACCGGAGTCCACGAGGGCGAGGAGCGGGAGCGCCGCTACCGGCTGCTGCCCGCCGACTCCCCCGGCGGCCGGGCACGGCTGGTGGCCACCGAGGACGTGGTGAATCCGCCGGGTTCGGTGTGCGGCTTCGCGCCCCCCGGCGACATCCACCGGGTCTGGAACGGCGGCTCGGACAGGGCCGTTTCCCTCCACGTCTACGGCGCCGACGTCTCCCGTCTGGGCAGCAGTGTCCGCCGGGTCTACGACCTGCCCGCCGACCGCTGATGGCGCTGCTCGGGCAGCGGCCGGGACGGCACACCGGGGAGCAGGACGGCGGGCGCCCCCCCGCGCGTCCGGCCGGGCCGGGGCTCCGGCGCCGGGA
>NZ_JAJFAU010000200.1 GCF_022614595.1 Streptomyces sp. CNQ085 | reverse complement strand
TGGTAGCACAGTTGCTGTGTCAAGGCGTACACTGTGATAGCGAATAGCACACCTACTACAGAAGGAGCCGGGCATGTCCCTAGAGCGCACTCCGCCGTACCTCCAGGTGGTCGCGGAGCTGAAGCAGAAGATCGTGAGCGGGGACCTGAAGCACGGCGACAAGCTGCCGTCGGTCCGCGACCTGGCGACCGAGTACGGCATCTCGACCGCCACCGCGCAGAAGGTGCACCGCACGCTCAAGGCGGAGGGACTGGCCGAAGCCCGGCAGGGAGCGGCCACCACGGTCAGCACTCACCGGACCCTGCACCGCACGGCGGCCGACCGCCTGGAAGCGGCCCTGACCACGGGCCGGATCTACGCCGACGGCGAGTACGCCGTCATCACCGGCGCCGACCTGTCCGAACCCCCGGAGTGGGTCGCGGATCTCCTCGACATCGAGGCGGGCGGGCAGGCCGTCCGCCGACAGCGGATCACCCACAACTCCGAGGACCAGCCCGTCAGCGCGTCAACGAGCTGGTTCGCCCGCGAACTCGCCGACGCTGTGCCCGCCCTGCTGGTCCGCGACCGGATCATCGGCGGCACGCCGTCCGCCATCGAGGCAGCGACCGGCCGCCGGGCAGTCGCCTCCGAGGAAGCGACGACCGCCGCCGCAGCATCGGAGGAGCAGGCACAGGCACTCGGCATCACCACCGGCGCACCCGTGTCCCTGTCCCGGAACGTCTACGTGGACGCCCAGGGCGACCTGATCGAGGTTGGCGAGTCCGTAGCCCCCGCCGGGCGGTGGCGCGTCCACCACTCGTGACCCTGCCCCACTGCAAGGCCCCGCCGGTATCCGGCGGGGCCTTCGTCTTTGCACAGCCAACTCCGCCTCGGCCCGCAGCGGTTTTCCGCGTACCTAGCTGTACGGCCGTCTGCGGCCCTCACCCCGTGGCCCAAGGCCATGAGTCCACCCCGCCCCTGACAGGCGCTCAGACGGCCGTCTGTGGCCCCTGGCGGCCACGCTAGGCGGTTTACGTGGCACCGCCGCTGCCGACTGCCGCCCGGCACGGGGTCCTCAGGGGAGGCTGGCTACGGGGGAGGGGGTGCCCGTCCCCCACCGGGATCGGCCGCCGAAAAGGCCGGCACCCGGTGCGGCCCGGTGCCACACGGGCGCAGGGACCGCGCCACCGTGCCGGACGGCCGCACCGTCGTGGCGGGCGTGGCGCTCACCCGCTACGCGGGCCTGCCCTGGCCGCCCGCCGGTGACGCACTGGCCCGCCGCCGGACTACTCGCGGGGGCGGCCGGGGTCGAGGACCACGACCAGGACGTCGGCCCCGACCGTCACTGCCCACGCTGCCGCGCGAACCCGCCGGGCACGCCGTCGCCTAGTCCGCGCCGCCGCTCGGTTCACCGCCCACCGGAAACGCGAGCTGACCAGCGGACTCCGCATCGTCACGTGACGTTGCAGGGGGCGGAACTCGGCGAACGTCACGTGACGTTCCTCGGGTCAGGTCCGGCGGAGCGTCGGGGTCGAGGCCCTGGCGCCGCATCGACTCGCGCACCGCCACCGCCAGCTCGACCGCCTCACGCTGCCGCCGCACCTCGTACGCACGCTGCCGACACGACCGGCCGCAGTACCGGCGCGGCTTCGTGCCCAGCGACTCCGGCACCGGCGTGAGGCAGTGCTCGCACAACCGCCGCCCCTCCCCGTCACGGGGGATCTCTCGTCTCATGGCGCACACCCTTGCATCACCGATCCCACGGCCGCCGACGTCGAGCAGCTGCACGACGTCGAGCACGACCAGGAGCACGAGCACGTGACCGACAACCGGCGGTTGTCGCCAAGATCGTCACGGTCACACCTCTTGCATTACGCGTCCGGTTCGGGTGAGTGGCCGGCACCGGGGCAGCCCGTACGTTCGCCCGTACGCAGCCCGTACGCCGGGGCGTACGGGCTGCCCCGCCCTGACCAGCTCTGATCCGTCGTCACCACGGAGACCACACCCACCCTTCGTCCCTCTGGGTGGGTGTGGTCTCCGTGGTGTCTCCGGGAGCTGGTCAGGGCGGGGCAGGTGGAGCAGCAGACGGGGGGAGCGAGTTAGTGCGTACTGGGGTCAGTTACGCGTTGGCGGTCTTGCGGCGGCGGGCTCGGTGGACGTGTTCCGCGAAGGTCCGGGCGGCGGGTTGGGCGAGCAGGTCTGCGGCTCGGGGCGCGGCTGTGTCCTCCCCGGCCTGGGTGGTCGGCTCGTCCTCGGTGGGCGGGTCGAAGACGTCGATGCCCCACCGCAGGCCCCAGGACTCGATCAGCAGCCGGACCCCGCCGATTCCGTGTGCCTCCGCCACCTTCACGAGGTCGAGGCGGCGGCCGGGCACGCGGGCAACGTGCCGGTACCAAGTGCCGGACGGGATGACCAGGATTGGGACCAGGCCGCCGGACTCGTCGGTGATCTCGTCCTCGGTCCGCTCGTCCTGCGGGATCTCCAGCAGCTTCACCAGGGCGTTGAGGCCCTGCGTGCGGTACTGCTTCCGCACGCCGAAGATGCCGCGCTCACGCTCGCGGTACTTCTCGGTGAAGATGCCCGGCACGCCGGACGCGGCCAGTTCCTCGGCCGCCGCGTCGCCGAGCTGCCACGGCCCGAGGCGGCCGGACCGGCCTTCCTTGAGGTCCTGGCGGGACAGCTCAAGGCCGATCTTGGCCGTGCCCTTGTCGCCGTCCTTGTACAGGTAGCGGGCCGTCTCGCCCTCTTCGCCGCTGTTGAGCGAGCGCAGGTCGGTGCCGTGCCCCTCCCCGCCGCACGAGCAGTCGGGCCGGTCGCATGTCTGGCTCACCTCGTAGCCGCCCGCGTTGCGCACGCCGTCCGCCCATGCCTTGGCGATGGCCCGGCGGAACGCGAGTTGGGCGTCCGCGTCGAGCGGCGCTTCCGTGACCCACAGCGTGTGCCAGTGCAGGTGGAAGCCCGTTTCCGGGCCCCAGGTGTCTTCGTAGGCCCGTTCGTAGCCGATCACGCCGAAGTCCGCCCGCAGTCGCCGCCACGGCCGCCCAGCGGACCCGTAGGCCCCGCGCCAGCCGTCGTGGAGGACGGAGACCAGGCCGAACCGCTCGCCCTTCCGGTTCGAGCCGAACGGCATTCGGGGGAAGTGCCGCAGCGTGGACGTACCGAGGTGCAGCCCGTACCCGGCCGCCGCCAGGCCGTCCGCCATCGCCTGCGCGTTCGCCGCCCGGACCGCCAGGATGCGCGCTCCGCACCAGGCGCACAGGTGGACGTTGTTGCACCGGCAGACGCCCGTGATGGCCGCCTCACCGGCTGCCGCCATCAGCGTCGCCGCCTTGCCCGTAAGCCGGTTGCCGCACGCGCGGAACGCCTCCCCGAGCGCCACCGTCTGATGGCGGTCGCGCCGAGCGAACCGTTCGTCGCGCGGGTCCTTCTTCGGCTGTCCGTTTTTGGGCTTCGCAGCTTCCGCCGCAACGCTCTGACCTGCGGCGGACGGAGATTTTCCCTTACTACTGAAGCCCGCGTCCCTTTTTGGCTCGGGCCGGTCCTGCCCCGCACCCTTTGTGGTGGTTTCGGCGTTTCGGGCAATTGCCCGCTTCGCCCGCTTCTTGCACGCCTCGGAGCAGTAGATCTTGGGGCGCTTGCCGGGGATGTGCACGATCGGCTTGCCGCAGCCGGGGCCGGTGCACCGGGGGCCGCGTGCTGATGCGGCAGCGGCATCGCTCTGTACGCTTGTCACAGCAACGTTCTCCGTCTCGGTTTGGCGAGGTCGGGGAGCGGCAAGCCCTGGGGGTCCAGCCCGGGGCTTGTGCTCTTTGTGGGGTGATCGTGTCACCCCGTGATCAGAGTGAAGGGCAGCGCCCCGCCGGATACCGGCGGGGCGCTGTCGTGTCGTCAGGCGGCGATCCCGTCCAGCTCGGTCTGTCCGGGGATGGGCTGCTGGTCGTCGAGGCGGGCGTAGACGCGCTGGACGTGGGAGGCGGACCGGGTGGACACCCGTGCGGCCTCACGGATGCTCAGGCCGTCCCGCCATGCCCGCTCGATGACGACGCGGGCGTCGTCGGTGTCGAGCCTCGGGCGCGGGGGGACAGGGGGGATGGGGAGGTGTCCCCCGCAGATGACCTGCGGGGATGCGGGTGCCGGCGGGAGCTCCGGGCGGGGGGTGGGGGACACCTCGGCCGCGCCGGTGTCCCGGGTGAGGGTCCAGCCCTGCGGCACGTCGGCCAGCGACCGCGAACCCTCGGTGAGGTCCCGCGCGCGGGACACCCGGTCGAGCGCGGCGGCCCGCTCCGTGGCGAGCGCCTCGGCGGCGGTGGAGACCTCCGCCAGCCGGGCCCGCTCCGCGTCGGTCTCGGCCCGCAGCCGGGCCCGGTCGATGGCCACCCGGTCGCGCTGCTCCTGGCGGTGCGTGCGGATCTCCTCCAGCGCCTGGGGGGTCAGCTCGGTGCCCTCCCACAGGGAGTGCACCCAGGTGAGCGCGCGGGACACCAGCGGGAGGACCGCCACGGCGCCCCACGCGACGCTCGCCGTCTCGACCGCGTGCACGACCAGGAGCACGGTCGACAGGGCCGCGATCCCCCACGTGAGGCGGGTGACCGGCCGGGTGTCCGCCCCGGCGTCCCGCATCCGGGACTCGTACTGAGCGGCCGTCCACCAGGCGCCATCGAGGACGAGCGCGACCAGGACGCCGAGCCACCACACCGGCAGCCAGGACGCCAGGGCGCCAGCCGTGGCGCCCATCGCGGCGAGCGTCAGGGCGTGAGCGATGCGCGTCATGCCGACACCTCCCCGGCCGCGATGCTCAGCGAGCCGTCCTCGGCGCGGACCAGCTCGCCGCGCTCGACCAACCTCGCGACCGTCTTGGACACCGTGCCCTTGGCGAGCCCGGACGCCGTGACGACGTCCTTCTGCCGAACCGCCCCGGCGCGCACCGCGTCGAGGACGGCCGACTCGGCGTCCGACCGGGGCGCGGGCACCGAAGCCGCGGGCGGTGCCGCACCCCCTCCGCCCGCGTCCTTGACCAGCCTCAGCGCGGGCCGCGCCGATTCGGCCGGCACCGGGACCGGAGCCGGGGCGGCAGCCGTCTGCCGGTGCCAGATCGGCCGGTCGGGCAGGGCGATCACGTCGGCCGGGGAGAACGCCCGCGTACGGATCGGGTGCGGCGCCACCTTCGGCCCGGACCTCAGCAGCGCGACGCCCGGCATGGGCAAGTCGTGCGCGTGCCAGCCCCGTTCCGTCGCGTCCTCACCGAACACCACCCGGGACTCACTGGAGGTGCTGAGCGCGAGCGCGGCCCGGTAGGTGATCTGAGCGCTGATCTGCGGGTCGATGCCGCCGTTCTTGTCCATGGTCGGCTTCTGCGTGGCCCAGATCAGGATGATCTCCGCCGCCCGCGCCATCCGGGCGAGCGTGCGGAAGTTGTCCATGATCCGGCCGTGACCCTTCTCCCGCGCCATGGAGATCACTTCGGCGCCCTCGTCCACGAACACCGTGATCCGGGGACGGGCCGGGGTCACCGCGATCGTGTCCCGGCCGCGCGGGATCTCCTCCAGCCGCTCGTGCATCTCCACGACCAGGAGGTCCGAGACGCTCAGCACGTCGTCCGCACGCACCGCCGTGAGGGCCCGGTGTTCCCAGTTCAGCGCCTCCACCCGCTTGGGGTCGATGACGACCAGGCGGTGGTCCTCGGTCTCCGACGCCTCGGCCAGCAGGGCGCGGGTCGACCAGGACTTGCCGGAGCCGGACGTACCGGCGATCAGCATGCGGCGGCCCAGCGGGACCATGACCGGCTCACCGGTCACCGTGTCGACGCCCCACGGGGCGCCCGGCGTCCAGCCGGTCAGCTCCACGCCGTCGGCCGCGCTGCGGGTCCGCAGCGTGATCGTGGCGCGGTCGCCGTGGCTGCCCGGCTTGATCTCCATGCGGAGGTCGGTCCGGGCTCCGAGCATCGCCCGGATCTCCTCGTGCTTGGCGCGGAAGCTGGACGGCTTCCACCGGCCGTCAAGCCGCACCTGCGTGACCAGACCGGCCGGGGTCAGCTCCGCCGGGGACGGCACCGTACCCGCCAGCCCGCGCTCCTCCGCGTGCTGCACCCAGTACGACGGGTCCAGCCGCTCGACCAACCGCCGCTCCTCCGCCGTCAGGTCGTCCGGCACGGCGGCCGTGACCGACCGGCGCCCGACCAGGACCGCCGCCGCGTTGCCCGCGATGAGCGCGGCCGACGTCGCCACCGGCCACGGCGACGCCATCGCCCAGGTGGCGATTCCGGCCGGAAGCGTGTGCCCGGCGTGCGCGGCCGTGGCCACCGCACCGAGCGTGGCCGGGTACTCCCGACGCGCCGCCGACAGACCGGCCCGCGCCGACTTCTGGCCCTTTTTCGCCGCGCGGTTCGCCGTGGCCGCCGCACGGCGCCCGGCACTCAGCGGGTTGCGCGAGTCCTTCCGGGCCCGCGTCAGGTCCGTCCGCGCACGGGCAGCCAGCGCCCGAGCCGACGTGTGGTTGCGCTGAGCCTCCATCAACTTCTTGAGGTTCTCCGGCGTCCGGAGCTTCCGGCGACGGTCCGCCTCGGCGTCCCACCGGGCCGCCAGGGGGGCGCACAGGGGCGCCACGGAGTCGAGTGCACGGGCGGTGTTGAGCCGCGCCGTCTTGGTTCCTCCTGCGATCTTGCTCCATGCTTCGGTGCGGTCCACGTGTCCTCCAAGGTGGCGTGGATCAGGGCCGGGCCTGCTGTGGCGCAGCGGGTTCGGCCCGCCTGTTTTGTGCCGGTTTCCGCCCCCCGGTTTCC
>NZ_JAJFAU010000199.1 GCF_022614595.1 Streptomyces sp. CNQ085 | reverse complement strand
CGCGGGCGCCCGCGACGGGACGCCCCCGGCGCCGGCGGAGCCGGACACCGGGGGCGCGGTGCGGGGGAGGGGAGCCGGCGTCCGGATCAGTCCATCTCGTCGGGGTCGGGGCCCAGCCGGGTGCCGTTGTCCAGGGTGGACATGCCCGTCATGTCGTCGTCGTCCAGGGCGAAGGAGAAGATGTCGATGTTCTCCTCGATCCGGGAGGGGGTGACGGACTTGGGGATCACCACGTTTCCCGTCTGGAGGTGCCAGCGCAGCACCACCTGGGCGGGGGTGCGGCCATGCTTGCGGGCGATCTCGGCGATCACCGGATCGTCCAGCAGGCCCTTGCCCTGGCCCAGCGGCGACCAGGCCTCGGTGGCGATGCCGTGCTCGGCGTGGAAGGCGCGGGACTCGGCCTGCGGGAAGTTGGGGTGCAGCTCGATCTGGTTGACGGCGGGGACGACCTCGGTCTCCTCCATCAGCTGCCGCAGCTGGGAGGGCTTGAAGTTGGACACGCCGATGGCCTTGGCGCGGCCGTCGGCATGGATCTCCTCCAGCGCCTTCCACGTCTCGACGTACCTGCCCTGCCCCGGCGCGGGCCAGTGGATGAGGTAGAGGTCGACGTAGTCCAGGCCCAGCCGCTCCAGCGAGGCGTCGAAGGCGCGCAGCGGGGCGTCGCGGCCGTGGTCGCTGTTCCAGACCTTGGTGGTTACGAAGAGCTCTTCGCGCGGCAGCCCGGATTCGGCGATGGCCTTCCCGGTGCCCTTCTCGTTCTGGTAGATCGCGGCGGTGTCGATGCTGCGGTAGCCCGAGGCGAGTGCGTGCCCGACGACGGCGGTGGCCTCCCCGTCCGGCACCTGCCACACGCCGAAGCCGAACTGCGGCATCCGGACGCCGTTGTTGAGGATGATGCTGGGAACGTTGCTCACGAGCGATCGGTCCTTGTCAGTAGGTTGGCGACACGTGTACCCGAGGGCCCAACGATCATGGCAGCGTTGTCATTCCCGAGTCACCGAATCCGCCGAATCCCGCCGCACGGTTTCGCACCCGGTCCGCTCAGCCCTGGTAGAGCGCCTCGATCTCGACCGCGTACGCCCTCTCCACGGCCTTGCGCCTCAGCTTCATCGAGGGGGTGAGCAGCCCCTCCTCCTCGGTGAAGCGCGATCCCAGTATCCGGAAGGTGCGGATCGACTCGGCCTGGGAGACCTGAGTGTTGGCGGCCACCACCGCCCGTCTGACCTCGGCCTCCAGGTCGGGGTCGCGCACCAGCCCGGCCGGGCCCGGGTGCGGCTTGCTGCGCATGGTCAGCCAGTGGTGCACGGCCTCCTCGTCGAGGGTGACCAGCGCGGCGACGTAGGGCCGGTCGTTGCCGAGCACGACGCACTGCGCCACCAGCGGGTGCGCCCGCACCCGGTCCTCCAGCAGTGTCGGTGAGACGGTCTTGCCGCCGGAGGTCACCAGGACGTCCTTCTTCCGCCCGGTGATCGTCAGGTAGCCGTCCTCGTCCAGCGAGCCGAGGTCGCCGGTGGCCAGCCAGCCGTCGTGCAGCACCTCACCGGTGGCACGGGCGTCGTTCAGGTAACCGGTGAAGACCTGGCCGCCGCGCAGCCACACCTCCCCGTCGGTGGCGATGTGCACCGTGGTGCCCGGGACGGGGACACCGACGGTGCCGAACCGGGTCCGCTCGGGCGGGTTGGCGGTGGCCGCGGCGGTGGTCTCCGTCAGCCCGTATCCCTCGAAGACGCGGATGCCGGCGCCGTCGTAGAACAGTCCCAGGCGCCGCTCCATCGCCGAGCCGCCCGACACGGCGTACCGGCAGCGGCCGCCGAGGGCGGCGCGCAGCCGGGAGTAGACGGCCTTGTCGAAGAAGCCGTGCCGCATCCGCAGGGCCGCACCCGGGCCGCGCCCGGCGCCGAAGGCCTTCTCCTCCGTCGCCTCGGCGTAGCGGACGGCCACGTCCACCGCCTTGTCGAACATCTCCAGCCTCCCCTCCGCCTCGGCCCTGCGGCGCGCGGCGTGGAAGATCCGCTCGAAGACGTAGGGCACGGCCAGCACGAAGGTGGGCCGGAATGCCGCCAGGTCGGGCAGGAGGGCGGCGGCGGTCATGCCCGGCTGGTGGCCGAGCCTGACTCCGGCGCGCACCGCCCCGACCTCGATCATCCGCCCGAAGACGTGCGCGAGGGGGAGGAAGAGCAGGGTGGAGGCCTGGGCCCCGTCCTCGGAGGGGAAGAGGGCCTCGTAGCGCCGGACGAGGTTGTCGCACTCGGCCATGAAGTTGCCGTGGGTCAGCACACAGCCCTTGGGGCGGCCGGTGGTGCCGGAGGTGTAGAGGACGGTGGCGGGGGTGTCGGGGGTCAGCGCGCGCCGGTGCCGGTGCACCACGTCGTCGTGGATGTGCGCCCCGGCGGCGGCCAGTGCCCTCTCGGCGCCGGCGTCGAGCTGCCACAGCCGCTTCAGGCGCGGCAGCCGGCCGATGACCGAGCCGACGGTCATCGCGTGGTCCTCGTGCTCCACGACGGCGGCCGTCACCTCCGCGTCGTGCAGCATCCAGTGGACCTGCTCGGCCGAGGAGGTGGGATAGACCGGTACCGGCTGGGCGCCGACGGACCACAGGGCGAAGTCGAACAGCGTCCACTCGTAGCGGGTGCGGGACATGATCGCCACCCGGTCGCCGAAGCGCACCCCCTCGGCGAGCAGCCCCTTGGCCAGCGCCAGCACCTGGTCGCGGAACTCCGCGGCGGTCACGTCCCGCCAGGCGCCCGAGGCGTCCTTGCGGGCCATCACCACCTGGTGCGGGCCGTCGTCGGCACGGTCGAAGACGGTGTCGGCCAGCCCTCCGGTCTGAGGCTCCGCCGCCAGGGCCGGGACGGTGAACTCGCGCACGTGCCGCTCCTCGTCGCGCTGTGGCATGGGGAACTCGCAGCGGGGCGACCGTACCGGATCGGCGGGGTGCCCAGGAAGGGAGGTGATGCGGCCCGGCGGGGTAAATACGGTCACTTCGGGACGCCCGTGCCGGGTCGTCACCGTTCATCCCGGTGCTCTTTACCGGATCTTCCGCGCCGTGCGCCCCCTTCGCCGGCCGGACGTGGCCGCCGGGGCGCCGGCTCCGCCGCCGTCAGGCCCGCCGTGCGCCGAGGGCGACGCGGTGCTCGCCGGTGTAGACGTTCATCGACGCCCCCCGCAGGAAGCCGACCAGGGTCAGCCCCGTCTCGGCCGCCAGGTCGACGGCCAGGGAGGACGGTGCGGAGACGGCCGCCAGCACGGGCACACCGGCCATCACCGCCTTCTGCGCCAGCTCGAACGAGGCACGCCCCGAGACCAGCAGCACCGCGCGCGACAGCGGCAGTTCCCCCCGGGTCAGGGCGCGTCCGACGAGCTTGTCGACGGCGTTGTGGCGGCCGACGTCCTCGCGCAGGTCCAGCAGCTCCCCCTCGGGGGAGAACAGGGCGGCCGCGTGCAGGCCGCCGGTGCGGTCGAACACCCGCTGGGCCGCGCGCAGCCGGTCGGGCAGCGCGGCCAGCACCTCCGGCTCCAGCGGGGGGAGGTCCCCCGTGACGGGCCAGCGGGCGGTGGTGCGCACCGCCTCCAGGCTGGCCTTGCCGCACAGCCCGCACGAGGAGGTGGTGTAGACGTTGCGCTCCAGGGTGATGTCGGGGACGGGCACCCCGGGGGCCAGGCGCACGTCGACGACGTTGTAGCTGTTGCGGGTGGTGCCGTCGGCCTGCTCGGTGGCGCCGGCGCAGTAGACGATGTTCGCCAGTTCCTCCGGGCCGCCCAGCACACCCTCGCTGACCAGGAAACCGGTGGCCAGGGCGAAGTCGTCGCCGGGTGTGCGCATGGTGACGGCCAGCGGCTTGCCGTTCAGGCGGATCTCCAGCGGCTCCTCGGCCACCAGGGTGTCCGGGCGCTCGCTCACCGAACCGTCGCGCAGACGGACGACGCGGCGGCGTTCGGTGACTCGGCCCATGGAAGATCAGCCCTGCCTCGGTCGGCGTTTCACGGCCGCGGCGCCTGCCGCCGCGGCCGTCCCATTGTGCTGCTGCCCCGTTTCCGCCGTACGCTCACCCGCTGCCCCGCCGTCCGTCCGCGCGAGGGGACGAGAGCCGCCGGGCTGCCGGACCCGGCGGCGCGGCCCACAATGGGAACATGCCGGATGTACCCGACGCATCGAACGCGCCGCCGCGCCTGCTGGTCGTCGGCGCCACCGGAGTCCTCGGCGGCGCCACCGCCGACGCCCTGGCCCGCCGGGGTGACGCGCTCTTCCTCGCCGGCCGAGACCGGGAGCGGCTGGCGTCGGCGGCGCGGCGCCTGGGCGCCGGTTCCGCCCCTTGCGACGCCTACGACCTGGACGGCATGGCCGCCCTGCCCCGCCTGGCCGCCGAGGCGATGGGCGGCCTGGACGGCGTACTGGTGGCGATCGGCGCGGTCGCCTTCGGCCCGGCCGAGGAGACCGGCGCGGCCGTCACCGAGCACCTGTTCGCCGTCAACACCCTGGCGCCCGTCGCGGTACTGTCCGCCGCGCTGCCCCTGCTTCACCCGCCCGGCATCCTGGCCGCCACCACCGGCGTGGTCGCCGTCCGCCCGCAGCCGCGGATGGCCGCCTACAGCGCCTCCAAGGCGGCGCTGTCCGCCTGGCTGACGGCGGTCGCCGCCGAGCGGCGCCGCACCGGCCTGACGGTGGCCGACCTCCACCTGCCGCACACCGACACCGGCCTGGCCGGACGCGCGGTCGCGGGCGGCCCGCCGCCCCTGCCGCGTGCCGCTCCGCTGGAGGAGACGGTCGGCAGGATCGTCGCGGCCTTCCATCCCGAACCGTCCGCCGGTGGACCGTCCGGCACCTGACCGGCGGCCCGGTCCAGCCCCGGCCCGCCTGCCCCGGCACCCCACCGGACCACGGCTTACGCATGTGAGAGGCGCTGTGAAAACTTGGTATGGTGTTCCCCGTCGCCGCGGCCGGAAGGCCGCTGGTCGCACACCGGTCCGGGTGGCGGAATGGCAGACGCGCTAGCTTGAGGTGCTAGTGCCCTTTATCGGGCGTGGGGGTTCAAGTCCCCCCTCGGACACCACCAGAAACCCCAGTCGATCTGGGGTTTTTCTGTTCTTCCGGCTGTGGCGTGACCAGCTCCTTCGCTCCTCTTCGTGTACCTCTCTCGTGGTGTCCTCGCCCCGATGCTTGGCAAGCCGCCCGCCCATGAGCTGTCCCATGGCCATGGCGGAGCAGAACGTGAAGGTGCCTGCCTCATGGTCGCGTTCCACTTCGGTGAGAGCGCCTGAGACGGGCGCACAATGACGCGGAAGCCGGACGCCAGGCTCCGACAGTCCGGCAGAGGGAAGCCCGCCGGGCTCCGGGATCAGCTCGTCACGTCAGGGGACAGCGTGGAATTCTTCGGCTACCGCATCCATCAGGAGTTCATCGCAGGGCCGACCGCGCCAGTAGCCGGACTGACGCAGGCGCCCGGCGGGTTTGAACCCGGCCTTCTCATAGGCGGTGAGCCCCGCCGCATTCGGCTCCAGCACCTTCAGCCAGACCATCCGCAGGGCGGCGTACTCGAACGCCCACCGCAGCGTCAGGGCCGTTGCCTCTGTGGCCAGTCCTTGGCCCCGGGCTTCCGGTGCGAGCAGGATGACGTACTCGGCGGTCCGTACGGCTGAGTCGATCTGGAGCGTTGTGAGACCGACCGGAGTGCGCTCCTCGGTGGTGATCACCTCGAACTGGGGGAAGTCCCGGTTCCGTCCGGCCGCTTCCCACCCGCCGGCACGAACCTCCCAGGACTGCGGGACCTGCGTCCCGAAGCCCAGGATCGTGCCGGGGTCGTTCTCCCAGCGGTGGTAGTCGGGCAGGTGGTCGCGGTCCGGCATGGCCAGGCTGACGCGCTTGCCCGGGAGCAGGATGTACGGGTCGGTCATCGATACCTCTTCGACGTTGGTTCTGTCCCGTTGATGGGTGAGTAGTCACCAGTCTGGTCCGGTTCTTCGACAGGACGGCCGTGAACGTCGCAGATCCACGCGTGCATGCGTATCGGATCGGTGGCGACGCCGTGCCGCCAGGCTCCTCCACGGCCGCCGATCGCCAGCAGGAGCGCGGCTGTCGTGGATTCTTCAAGGCATGCGACACGGGCGGGGAACAGGCGCGCGGCCCAGCGGACCGACCGGACTGCCAGACCGGTGTGCGCCCGGGTTGGGCGGGGGAGGCGGCGGCCCACTTCCGCCAGCCGTACCAGGCGACCGAAGCGCGTGCGCCCTCGTCCCAGATGACGTGTTACGAGGGTGCCCGCGAGAAGCACAGTCGCCGCGATGCGCCACTGCCACGGGGACGGCGCCGGAGCGTCCAGCCGAGCGGATGACTCACTCGTCCCCCATGAGGTTTCCGAGGGACGGACCGTGACGAGAGGGGTTGGCATGTCGCAGGTCGAAGGCGCACGAGTGTTCCGGGAAGCCTGGATCGAAGGAGTGCACCGCCACTTCCCGGGGGAGCCGAAGCCCGGGTACGTCACCCCCTGGGAGGACACGCCCCAGTGGGAGCGGGAGACCGCAGGCGCCGTGTATGACCAGGTCCGCCAGCTCATCGAGATTCAGTGGCGGTCACGCGGCGAAGCTGTCTCGTGAGCAGAAGGGACGGTTCGTGGCGGTGTGCTGGACGGCGCAGATGTTCAAGCACTTCGAGAGCCCCAAGCCGGGGTACGTCGCTGACTGGCCCGACCTCCCGGCATGGCAGCAGGAGACTGACGCCGATATCTTCGAGGTCATCGAAAAGTCCTGATCAGGGCAGGCTCGCGAGGTGGGCGCGTGACCAGAGTCCAGGCCCCCGGACACGTCGAGGCAGCGGGGTTCCGTGCTGTGTCCGGGGG
>NZ_JAJFAU010000198.1 GCF_022614595.1 Streptomyces sp. CNQ085 | reverse complement strand
CCCCCCCCCGGGGAGGCGCCCCGGCAGCGGTCACTGCCGGGGCCGGGGCGCGAGGCGGCGCCGACGGAGCAGAACTCCGGCGTCAGCGTGCGCACTCTCGGCCAGGGCGCGCCCTTCGCCCGGCAGGCGGGCGAGCAGCACACCGGCCAGCACGCGGTCCAGCCACCCGCGCCCGCCGCGCCGCCCGCACCGCAGCCTCCGCAGACCCAGCCGCCCGTACCACCCGCGTCCACCCCCGCCCCCGCCCCCGCGTCCACGCCCGCGCAGAGCAGCGCCGGGCAGGGCCGCCGCCGCAAGCTCGCGGCTCCCCCGGCGGAGAAGGAGCGCGCCGCCGAGGCGGCCGCCGCCGCCATCGCCGCCACGCCTCCGCAGCCCCAGCCCCAGCCCCAGTACCCTCCGGCCCAGCACACCCACAGCGGGCGGGAGTTCGCCATCGGCGCGCCCGAGGCCGGGGCCGAGGGGCCGGAGCACCTGGATGGTCCGGGCGGGGCGGTGGAGGTCACCGGCGGCAGCGGCCGGGTACCGCCGCCGGCCGACGACGAACTGCCGCCCGAGCCCCTGGACAACCCCCGGCGGCTGCTGGTGTGGCCCGAGCCGGACGTCTCCACCCAGCAGGCCCTGACCGACCGCGGCTACCGCCCCGTCATCGTCCACTCCCGTGAGGAGGTGGACGCCCAGATCGCGGCATACCCGGCGGCCCTCTTCGTGGATCCGCTGACTGGCCCCATCACCCGCACCGCCCTGCAGTCGCTGCGCCAGGCGGCCGTCGCCGCCGAGGTGCCGGTGCTGGTGACGGCCGGTCTGGGGGTGGCCTCGCGCGAGGCGGCGTACGGCGCGGACCCGGCCGTCCTCCTCAAGGCCCTCGCGCCGCGCGACAGCGAGCAGCACCCGCCGCGGGTGCTGCTGGTGGAGGAGCACACGGCCATCGCGGACGCCATGGCCGCGACGCTGGGGCGGCGCGGCATGCAGACCGCGCACGCCCCCTCGGACGCGGAGGCGGTGCAGCTCGCGGCGCAGATCCGGCCGAACCTGGTGGTGATGGACCTGATGCAGGTGCGCCGCCGCCGCGCCGGGATCATCGACTGGCTGCGGGCGAACGGCATGCTCAACCGCACGCCGTTCGTCGTGTACACCTCCGCCTCCATCGACGAGGCGGAGCTGCCCGGTCTGGCGTCCGGCGAGACGGTCCTCTTCCTCGCGGAGAGGTCCACGAGCCCGGAGGTGCAGGCGCGCATCGTGGACCTGCTGGCGAAGATAGGCACCAACTAGGAGGTCCTGGCCGGCGGATGGGGCTGTCCGCCCGGAGGACGGGCTCCGCCGGACAACCCCCGGATCCCCGTGGCAGGCGCCTCGCCACCGGGCGGGCGGTTCGACGGGGCGGACGGCCCGCGCCCTGGGCGCCGGAGACTCCGCGGCAACGGCGGCGTGGCCGGTCTCATCGCCCCGTGCGGGAACGACGACGTGGAAGCTCGTTCCGCCGGCTGAGACGGAGGCCCCCCCCGGGCACCGGGCTTCTCAGAGAAAACACAGACGCCCGAAAGGACCCTCTCAAGGACCCCCGCAAGGCTGTGGAACATGACCACAGCCTCACCCCGGGCGCTCATCGAACCGCTGAGGCCGGACGGGAACCCTGTCCCCGCGTTCGTGGCGGACGACGAGCAGCCGACCACCGGCTCCCCCTCCACGGCTCCGCGTCACGGTCTCCGCACACCGTCGAGAACGGCGACGTGAGAAAGCCCGGTGTCATGCGAACCGACCACTCCCCCAGCGGGGGGCCCGCCCGTGAGTACCTGCCTCCCCGGGAGCACGTCCCGGCCGGGGAGGCGGTCGCACCGGTCCTGGACGTGGTGATCCCCGTCTACAACGAGGAGAAGGACCTCCGGCCGTGCGTTCACAGACTGCACGAACACCTCACGCGCACCTTCCCCTACACGTTCCGCATCACGGTCGCGGACAACGCCTCCACGGACACCACCGCACAGGTGGCCGCGGAGCTGGCGGAACGGATCACGGAGGTCCGCTCCTTCCGGCTGGAGCGGAAGGGGCGGGGCCGGGCTCTGCGGTCCGTCTGGTCCGCCTCGGACGCACCGGTCCTCGCCTACATGGACGTGGACCTCTCCACCGACCTGAACGCCCTTCTGCCCCTGGTCGCTCCGCTGATCTCCGGCCATTCGGACCTGGCCATCGGCTCACGGCTGAGCCGCGGCTCACGGGTTGTGCGGGGGGCCAAGCGCGAGTTCGTCAGCCGTTCGTACAACCTGATCCTGCGGGGTTCGCTCCAGGCCCGCTTCTCCGACGCGCAGTGCGGGTTCAAGGCGATCCGCCGGGATGTCGCCCGGGTTCTGCTCCCTCTGGTGGAGGACGGCGGCTGGTTCTTCGACACCGAGCTGCTGGTGCTCGCCGAGCGTGCGGGACTGCGGATCCACGAGGTACCGGTCGACTGGGTCGACGACCCCGACTCGACGGTGCGCATCGCCCGGACGGCGGCCGAGGACCTCAGGGGCGTGTGGCGGGTCGGCAGGGCGCTGGCCACCGGCTCGCTGCCACTGGCCCGGCTGGCCAGGCCCTTCGGCGACGATCCGCGGGACCGTGAGCTGACGGGCGTACCGAGGGGGCTGGCGAGGCAGTTGGCCGGCTTCTGCTCCGTCGGCGTACTGTCCACCCTGTTCTACCTGCTGCTCTACAGCGGCTTCCGGATCTTCACCGGCTCCCAGGCCGCCAACGGTCTCGCCCTGCTGATCTCGGCGATCGCCAACACGGCCGCCAACCGCCGGCTGACCTTCGGGGTGCGGGGGCGCGGCGGTGTGGTGCGGCACCAGGCGCGGGGGCTGATCGTCTTCGGGGTCGGCCTCGTACTGACCTCCGGATCGCTCGCCGTGCTCCACGCCGCGTCCGACGCCCCCGCCCGTTCCGCCGAACTGGCGGTTCTCGTCGCCGCCAACCTCGCCGCGACGGTACTGCGGTTCCTGCTGTTCCGGGCGTGGGTGTTCCCCCACCGCGACGACCGGGCCCGCGGCCACCGTGGCGGCACCGCGCCGCGGAGCGGTGCCCCCGTCGTGCCCCACACCACTGATGCGTTCGATCCGGCCGACACCGACCCGAGGACCCCACGATGACCACGCAGCCCGATCGGACGAGTACCGGCACAGGCCGGGGGACGGGCCCCCGCCCGGCCCCCGCCCCCATGGCGGGCGGGCCGCGGCGGCCGCTCGCCCGGAGGCTGTGGCGCGGGCGGCCCGAGGACCCCCGCTGGGCGCGGCCCGCCTTCCTCGCGCTGCTGCTGGTGACCGGGCTGCTGTACCTGTACAACCTCAGCGCGTCCGGGTTCGCCAACTCCTTCTACTCGGCTGCCGTGCAGGCGGGCAGCGAGTCGTGGAAGGCGTTCCTCTTCGGCTCTCTGGACGCGGCGAACGCCATCACCGTGGACAAGCCCCCGGCCTCGCTTTGGCCGATGGGGCTCTCGGTACGGCTCTTCGGTCTGAACTCCTGGACGATCCTCGTGCCCGAGGTGCTGATGGGTGTGGGCACGGTCGCTGTCGTGTACGCGTCCGTCAACCGCCGTTCCGGCCCGGCCGCCGCTCTGGTCTCGGGCACCGTGCTGGCGCTGACGCCGGTCGCCGCGCTGATGTTCCGGTACAACAACCCCGACGCCATGCTGGCGCTGCTGCTGTCCCTGGCCTGTTACCTCGTCGTCCGGTCCCTGGAGGACGGCCGTACGAAGTGGCTGGTATGGGCCGGCGCCGTGATCGGCCTGGCGTTTCTGGCGAAGGGGCTGCAAGCCTTCCTGATCCTCCCCGTTCTCGCACTCGTCTACGGCGTCCGCGCGCCGGTGACGGTGGGGAAGCGGCTGACGGGGCTGGCGTGGGCGGCTCTCGCGCTGGTCGTCTCCGGCGGCTGGTGGGTGGCGCTCGTCGAACTGTGGCCCGCGTCCTCCCGTCCGTACATCGGCGGCTCGCAGAGCAACAGCTTCCTGGAGCTGACCTTCGGCTACAACGGCCTCGGGCGGCTCAACGGGGAGGAGACCGGCAGTGTCGGCGGAGGCGGTGGTGCCGGAGGCGGCCGGTGGGGCGAGACCGGTTGGGGCCGGATGTTCGACTCCTCGGTCGGCGGCCAGATCTCCTGGCTGCTGCCCGCCGCGCTGATCCTGCTGGTCGCGGGGCTGGTCATCACCCGCCGGGCCGGGCGGACCGATCCGACACGCGGCTCGTTCATGCTCTGGGGCGGCTCGCTGCTGCTGACGGCCGCCGTCTTCAGCCACATGGCCGGCATCTTCCACGAGTACTACACGGTGGCTCTCGCCCCGTACATCGCCGCACTGATCGGCATGGGCTCGGCCGTCCTGTGGGAGAGGCGCCGTTCGGCCTCCGTCTCCCTCACCCTCGCGGCCACGACCGCGATCACCGCCGGCTGGGGGTACGTCCTGCTCGGCCGCACGCCCGAGTACCTGCCCTGGCTGAAGTGGGCGGTCCTGGCCGGCGGGCTGGCCGGGGCACTCGGACTGCTCCTGGCGGGTTTCGCGGGCCGGACCGGACGTCGTCTGACGCTCGCGGTGGCCGGACTGTCGCTGGCGGCCGCGCTGGCCGGTCCGACGGCGTACACGCTGAGCACGGTGCAGGAAGGACACACCGGTTCCCTCGCCGTCGCGGGCCCGGCTGGAGCGGGCGGCAGGGGTGGGGACGCCGGCCCCGGCGCGGACGGCCGGGACCGGCCGGACCAGCGGGACGGGGCCCCGCCCGGGGACGGCCCGGCAGGGCCGGACCAGCGGGACGGCGGCGACGGCGGCACGCCCGGCCGCGGGGCCGGCGACGGTCTCCCCGGCGGCGGAGCGGCGGGGCGGGACGATCGGGACGGCCCGGCAGGGCCGGACCAGCGGGACGGCGGCGGCAACGGCACGCCCGGCCGCGGGGGAGGCGCGGGCGGTCTGCTCAACGGCGCGACCGTGAGCCCCGAGGCCGGGGAACTGCTGGAGGCCGACGCCGACAGCTACACCTGGGCCGCCGCCGCGGTCGGCTCCCAGACCGCGGCCGGCTACCAGCTGGCGACCGGCGAGCCCGTGATGGCGGTCGGCGGCTTCAACGGCACGGACCCCTCGCCGACACTCGCCCAGTTCCAGCGGTACGTGGCGGAGGGGAGGATCCACTACTTCATCGCGGGCGGCGCGGGCGGCCGTGCGGACGGAGGCGGCGGCGCGGGCCGCGCGTCGGGCACCTCCTCGCAGATCACCTCCTGGGTGGAGGAGAACTTCGAGGAGGTGACGGTGGGCTCCGCCACCTTCTACGACCTCACCGGTGAGGCCGGCGGCTGACAGCCGTTCAGCGGGCTTCGCGCAGTGGGCGGGAGCCTCCGGCCGGTCCTGGCCGGAGACTCCCGCCCACGGGGCCCCATCCGGTCAGGTGCTCGCGGTCTCGGTCTCGTCCGGGTGGAGGCCGTCGAGGATGAGGGCGAGGCCGAAGTCGAACTCCCCGGCGTAGTCGTAGCCGGGCCGAAGCACGTGCTCGACGGCCAGTTCGGCGAGGTGCGGGTAGGCGTCGGCGGGCATCTCGCGCAGGATCGCGCCCGCGACCTCGTCCTGCTCGGCCGCGCCGGTGAACGGCAGGTTCAGCTCCTGGAGCACGAAGCCGTACAGGTAGCTGTCGATCAGTGAGACGGCGTGCGCGGCCATCCGGACGGAGAAGCCCCCGGCGCGCAGGGCCCCGATGACGGCGTCGTGGTGGCGCAGGGTGGCCGGGCCGGGCCGGGAGCGGGAGTCCATCAGGCCGACGGCCCACGGGTGGCGCAGGAGGACGGCGCGCGCGGAGACCGCGCGCCGGCGCATGGAGCTCCTCCAGTCCGTGTCGCGCGGCGGCAGTTCGATCTCGCCGAAGACCGCGTCCACCATGCCGTCGAGGATGTCCTCCTTGCCCGACACGTGGTGGTAGATCGACATCGCCTCGACGCCCAGCGGCCCGGCGATGGCCCGCATGGTGAGCGCGGCCGACCCCTTCTCGTCCGCCACCGCCACCGCGGCGCGGATCACGCGCTCCCGGCTGAGCGGGGTGCGCGCCGGCGCCCCGCTCCGGACCTTTCCCGCCTCGGGCATCCGCCTCTCCTCTCGCCCCGCTTGACCACCTTACGGCGTAAGGCTAGCGTACCTTACAACGTAAGGCGGAAACGCCGAAGACTCCGGCGGAAGGGCTGGGCCATGGACACGGATCGGATGAAGAAGGTCTGCATCGTCGGGGCCTCGGGGAAGCTCGGGCAGTACATGGTCCGGCACGCGCTGGAGCGCGGCCACGAGGTCGTCGGCGTGTGCCGGGAGCGCAGCGTGCCGAAACTGGCCGGGTTCGAGGGCCGGATGACCGTCGTCCCCGGGGACACGAACGACCGGGAGGTGATCCGGCGCGCGGTCGCCGGATGCGACGGGGTGCTGACGGTGCTGGTGCCCTGGGGGGTGCGGCAGTACTCGTCGGGCACGGCGCAGGCGGTGCTCGACCACGCGCGGCCGGGCGCGCGCCTGGTCTTCTCCTGCGGCTGGCACATCACGCGCGACGGCGAGGACAGGTACTCGCCCCTGTTCCGGCTGGGCGTCAGGGTCGCCGCCCGGGTGGGCAGGCTCGTGCGCTACGTCGAGATCGACGACCAGGTGGAGGCCTGCCGCCGGATCTTCGCCAGCGACACCCGGTGGACCGTGGTGCGCGGCAGCAGCCTGGAGGAGGGCGAGAGCCAGGGCCTGCCCGTGTGGAGCCGGCACGTGGGCGACCCGGTGCTGGCCAGCGACAGGACGCGCCGGGTGGACTTCGCGCTGTTCATGGTGGAGGCGCTCACCGACGACGCGCTCGTGCGTGAGGCCCCGGCGATCGTCGGCCGCCTCACCCCCAGCGCCCTGGCCCACGCCGGAGGCCGTAGTGGTGGCCGTGCCGGGGGCCGCGCGAACACGCCCGGCTGAACCGGACCCGGTCGTACCGCACGCGGGCGGCCCGGACGGGGAGTCCCCGTCGCCGTCGGCGCCC
>NZ_JAJFAU010000197.1:3967-7010 GCF_022614595.1 Streptomyces sp. CNQ085 | reverse complement strand
GGCCGGGCGCTGGCGGCGCGGCTCACCGGCTCCGGCATCCCGGCCGCCTCCGGCACCGGGGTGCGCGAGCTGCTGGCCGCCGGGCAGCCCGACGCGGTGCGGCTGGCCCGGGAGGCGGGGCGCCGGGTGGGGGAGGTGCTGGTCACCGTCGTCACGGTGCTCAACCCCGGAGTGCTGGTGATCGCGGGAGACCTGGCCGGCACCCCGTTCGCCACCGGGGTGCGCGAGCTGCTCTACCAGCGGGCGATGCCGCGCAGCACCGCTCATCTGACCGTGGCCACCTCCCTGCTGGGGGAGCGGGCGGGTCTGGTGGGGGCGGGGGCGATGGTCGTGGAGCACCTGTACGCGCCGGAGCGGGCCGACGCCCGGCTGGCTGCCATGGGGCGGTGAGGCCGGGGCGAGTAAGGGGTGGGCCGAGCGTGGCCAGAGGGCGCTCGTTCGAGCGGTTCGGCTCCCGTATGTGTCCAATGATTGAGACGGCGGGCCCGTTAGAAGGGTGATGCTCGCCACTCTGATAAGAGTGGCGCTCATATGAGCAATTAGAACGGCTCTGCGCTTCTTCAAGGAGTGGCACTCGGTGCCACCTCTCTTTCGTTCACCCGTCCGCCGCCCCGGTCGCTCCGGGTTGCGAAGAGGCCCGTTCAGCGCAACCGAACGTAGTCCCCGCTTCGAATATTGAATGAAGCGATCCACCGCACTTGAACAAGCCTTTACTTTCGATCCATCGGCGGATGAGCGGTTACGCCCCCATGGACTGCTGGTGGCCGTACTCGAAATCCTTCGATCTGGGTACGCTCCCCGCCGTCAGGGCAACCCTCCCCCGGCCTCCGCCGAGGGGATCCAGCGAGGAGCGCGATTCTCTTGCCGGAAAACCAAGAGCCTCACGTAACCCAGAAGTTCGTCTACGACTTCACCGAGGGCAACAGGGATCTCAAGGACCTCCTCGGAGGCAAGGGAGCCAACCTCGCGGAGATGACCAACCTCGGCCTCCCGGTCCCTCCCGGGTTCACCATCACCACCGAGGCGTGCAAGGTCTACCTCGACTCCGCCTCCGAGCCGCCGGCCCTCCGCGACGAGGTGAGCGAACACCTCGGCACCCTCGAGGAGGAGATGGGCAAGCGGCTCGGCCAGGCGGACGACCCCCTGCTGGTGTCCGTCCGCTCCGGCGCCAGGTTCTCCATGCCGGGGATGATGGACACCGTCCTGAACATCGGACTGTCCGATGCCTCCGTGGCCGGACTCGCCGCCCAGTCAGGGGACGAACGTTTCGCCTGGGACTCCTACCGACGCCTGATCCAGATGTTCGGCAAGACCGTCCTCGGCGTCGACGGCGATCTGTTCGAGGAGGCGCTGGAGGAGGCCAAGCGGGCCCGGAACGCCTCCACCGACATCGACCTGGACGCAGGCGACCTCAAGAGCCTCGTCGAGGAGTTCAAGGGCATCGTCTCGGAGCGGACCGGCCGCGACTTCCCGCAGGACCCGCGCGAGCAGATGGACCTCGCCATCCGCGCGGTCTTCGACTCCTGGAACGGCGAGCGCGCCAAGCTCTACCGCCGCCAGGAGCGCATACCCCACGACCTGGGAACGGCCGTCAACGTCTGCTCGATGGTCTTCGGCAACCTCGGCCCCGACTCCGGCACCGGCGTCGCCTTCACCCGCGACCCGGCCACCGGCCAGCAGGGCGTCTACGGCGACTACCTCGCCAACGCCCAGGGCGAGGACGTCGTCGCCGGCATCCGCAACACCGTGCCGCTGGCGGAGCTGGAGACGATCGACAAGAAGTCCTACGACGAGCTCATGCGGATCATGGAGACCCTGGAGAACCACTACCGGGACCTGTGCGACATCGAGTTCACCATCGAGCGCGGCAGGCTGTGGATGCTCCAGACCCGGGTGGGCAAGCGCACCGCCGCCGCGGCCTTCCGCATCGCCACCCAGCTCGCCGACCAGGGCCTGATCGACGAGGCCGAGGCGCTGCGCCGCGTCAACGGGGCCCAGCTCGCCCAGCTGATGTTCCCGCGCTTCGACGGGAGCCGGACCCGCGACGGCGCTGCCGAGCGGATCGGCCGGGGCGTCGCCGCCTCGCCCGGCGCCGCCGTGGGCGCGGCCGTCTTCGACTCCGCCACCGCCGTGGCCCGCGCCCGCGCCGGCGAGAAGGTCATCCTGGTGCGCCGCGAGACCAACCCCGACGACCTCGGCGGCATGATCGCGGCCGAGGGCATCCTCACCTCCCGCGGCGGCAAGACCTCGCACGCCGCCGTCGTCGCCCGCGGCATGGGCAAGACCTGTGTCTGCGGAGCCGAGGAGCTCCGGGTCGACCTCGAGCAGCGCCGTATGACCGCCCCCGGCGGCCTGGTCGTGGCCGAGGGCGACGTCATCTCCATCGACGGTTCCACCGGCAGCGTCTACCGCGGCGAGGTGCCCGTGGTGCCCTCCCCGGTCGTGGAGTACTTCGAGGGCCGCACCCGGCCCGACGCGCAGGCCGGTGAACTGGTCCGCGCCGTGCACCGGATCATGACCCTGGCCGACGGCGAGCGCCGCCTGCGGGTGCGGGCCAACGCCGACAACGCCGAGGACGCCGCCCGCGCCCGCCGCTTCGGCGCCCAGGGCATCGGTCTGTGCCGCACCGAGCACATGTTCCTCGGCGAGCGCCGCGAACTGGTCGAGCGCCTGGTCCTGGCCGAGACCGGCGAGGAGCGCGAGGCCGCGCTGGCCGCGCTGCTGCCGCTGCAGAGGGGCGACTTCACCGAGCTGTTCGAAGCCATGGACGGCCTGCCGGTGACGGTGCGGCTGCTGGACCCGCCGCTCCACGAGTTCCTGCCCGACCTCACCGAACTGTCGGTGCGGGTCGCTCTCGCCGAGGCCCGCGGCGAGGGCGACGGCGACGACCGGCGCCTGTTGCGGGCCGTCCGCCGGCTGCACGAGCAGAACCCGATGCTGGGCCTGCGCGGTGTGCGCCTGGGCCTGGTCATCCCCGGCCTGTTCACCATGCAGGTGGCGGCCATCGCCGAGGCCGCCGCCGACCGGGGGGGGGGGGGGGGGG
>NZ_JAJFAU010000197.1:0-3957 GCF_022614595.1 Streptomyces sp. CNQ085 | reverse complement strand
CCGCCGGCGGCGACCCCCGTGTGGAGATCATGATCCCGCTGGTGGGCACCGTCCAGGAGCTCGAGTGCGTCCGCGAGGAGGCCGAGAAGGTCGTCGCCCAGGTGCGGCAGGCCCGCGGTGTGGACCTGGAGCTGCTGATCGGCACCATGATCGAGCTGCCGCGCGCGGCGGTGACGGCCGGCCAGATCGCCGAGCGCGCCGACTTCTTCTCCTTCGGCACCAACGACCTCACCCAGACCGTGTGGGGCTTCAGCCGGGACGACGTGGAGGCCAGCTTCTTCACCGCCTACCTGGAGAAGGGCATCTTCGGGGTATCGCCGTTCGAGACCATCGACAGGGACGGCGTCGGCGCGCTGGTGCGGGGCGCGGCCGAGGCCGGCCGGGCCGCCCGTCCCGACCTCAAACTGGGCGTGTGCGGCGAGCACGGCGGCGACCCGGAGTCGGTCCACTTCTTCCACGGGATCGGCCTGGACTACGTCTCCTGCTCCCCGTTCCGCATCCCCGTCGCCCGCCTGGAGGCGGGACGCGCGGCGGCCATGGAGAGCGGGGAGGGCCGCGACAGCCGCTGACCGGCGGACGAAGACCACCTGACACCGGGACCGTCCCGCCGGCCGACCCTCACCGGCGGGAACGGCGGTCCCGGCGCACAAAAAGGAAGGGCGGCGCCTGTGCGGAGGCGCCGCCCTTCCGCGTCCGCGCCGACAGGGCCTCAGCCGAGGACGGCGCCGCCCTCCGCCTCGACAGGCCGGCCGGTGTCGATGAAGCACGGGACCTCCGCGAGGGCGCGGGCCGGACGCACGGAAGCGAACCGCTCCCCGTGGGCTCGGGCCGCCTGCGTGATCTCCGGGCACCTGAGGGTCCGGGCGTAGACGTCACCCCGCCCGACGATGGCCCCCTCGCCCCCGAAACCCGGTGCGGAGCCCGGCCGTGCGGACCCCGTGGACGGGCCCGGGGGCAGAGATGTCAATTCCTGAACGCTTGGCGGCTTTTCGAGATTGTTTCTGTCAGACATCTTGACGCTTGGTCAGGTGAAACTTACGTTGCCGAAATCCGAGAGCGCTCTCAGGACTCCCCCACGCACCCCCCAGGAGCCGTTCATGAGATTCCGCAGACGTCCCGCCGCGCTGCTGGCGGCGGCGGCCGCCACGGCGGCCGTCGCCACCGGCCTCGGCGCCGTCGGGGCGGACACCGCCCAGGCAGCCACCGTCCCCGTCGGCCGGGGCGGCTACAGCGACACGCGCCCGGCCGGGGCCGCCGGACCGGAGAACAACGCCGGGGCGCCGGTCAGGCCCAAGGTCACCGCGGCCATGGCGGACAAGCCGGTGCCCACCAACGACTGGTGGTCCTCCCTGGCCTTCCAGCGCTACCCCGGCAACCCGTACTCCGAGAACATGTACGGCCACCCCCTCACCTACCGGGCCGTCTCCGGAGGGCTGGAGGTCGGCTACCCCGCCTCGCACGCCGTCGTGGGCGAGGGCCGCCAGTACGAGTTCACGCACAAGCGTGACCTGACCCTCGGCCTCGCCGGCCTGAACTCCCCCGACGCCAAGGCGGACGGATGGAGCGACTGGACCGTCACCCCCCGCTGGTCCGACGGTTCCCGCACCCTGCGCGCCACCATCGGGCACGGTCTGCCGTACGTGTACGCGCAGGGCAGCGGCGGCGCCGCGCGGATCTCCGCCGCGGGCACCCCGGAGGTCTTCGCCGACGACGGCAACGTGCTCGGCGTCACCATCGGCGGCCGGCACTACGCGCTGTTCGCCCCCTCCGGCAGCGACTGGACCGTCTCGGGCACCGACATCCGCGCGGACCTCGGCGACAAGGACTACTTCTCGCTGGCCGTCCTGCCGGGCCGGGACGCACTGGCCACCTTCCGCAAGTACGCCTTCAGCTTCGTCACCGGCTCCGAGGTGGCCTGGGACTACGACGAGGCCGCCGGCCGGATGGAGGCCACCTACACCCTGACCACGACGGCCAGGGAGGGCAGCGAGCGCGGTACCCTCCAGGCCCTCTACCGCCACCAGTGGCTGCACACCTCCGACGCCCTGACCGGCTGGACCTACGCCTCGCCGCGCGGTGAGATGAAGGTCCGCGAGGGCGCCTCCTTCACCACCTCCCAGAAGGTCACCGGCGTCCTGCCCGGCCTGCCCGTGCCGGACGCCGTGGACGAGGCCAGGCTGAAGGGGTACATCGAGGAGGTCGCGAACGCCGCCGACCCGTTCGACGGCGCCACCGACACCTACTGGACGGGCAAGCAGCTCGGCAAGCTCGCCCAGCTGGTGCCGGTCGCCGACCAGATCGGCGAGACGGGTCTGCGCGACAGGCTGCTCGGCCTGATCAAGGGCAGGCTCCAGGAGTGGTTCACCCCCGGCGGGGCCTCGGAGTTCTCCTACGACCGCGACTGGCGCACCCTCATCGGCTACCCCGCCTCCTACGGCAGCGACAAGGAACTCAACGACCACCACTTCCACTACTCGTACTACGTGATGGCAGCGGCGATCGTGGCCCAGTACGACGCGGCCTGGGCGGCCGACTCCGCCTGGGGCGGGATGGTGAAGACCCTGGTGCGGGACGCCGCCAACCCCAGCCGCACCGACGAGCTGTTCCCCTTCCTGCGCGGCTTCGACGTCTACGCCGGCCACAGCTGGGCCTCCGGGCACGCCGGCTTCGCCGCGGGCAACAACCAGGAGTCCTCCTCGGAGTCGGTCAACCTCAGCGCCGGACTGGTCCTGTGGGGCTCGGCCACTGGCGACGACTCCCTGCGGGACCTGGGCGTCTACCTGCTGACCACCGAGTCCGAGGCCATCGCCCAGTACTGGTTCGACGCCGACCAGGAGGTCTACCCCGACGACTTCGGCCACGACGTGGTCGGCATGGTCTGGGGTAGTGGAGGCGCCTACTCGACCTGGTGGACGGCCAACCCCGAGGAGATCCACGGCATCAACGTCCTGCCGGTGACCGGGGGTTCGCTCCACCTGGCCCGCAACAAGGACGCCATCCGGCGCAGCATCGCCGAGATGGAGAGGGCCAACGGCGGCCCGGCCGTCGAGTGGCGCGACATCCTCTGGGAGTTCCAGGCGCTGGCCGACCCCGCGAAGGGCAGGGCCGCCTGGGACGCGCAGAACGGCGGCTACGAGCCGGAAGCGGGCGAGAGCAGGGCCCACACCTACCACTGGGTCACCACCCTGGACGCGATCGGCGCCCCCGACACCTCCGTCACCGCCGACAGCCCGACCGCAGCGGTCTTCACCAAGGACGGCACCCGCACCTATGCCGCCCACAACCACTCCGGCTCGGCGGTGACCGTGACGTTCTCCGACGGCGGGAAGCTGAGCGTCCCGGCCCGCTCCACGGCCACCGGCACCGGTGCGGCGGACCCCACGGACCCGGGTGACCCCGGCGACCCGCAGGACCCGCCCGCCACCGGCGACACCTTCCACCTGCGCTCCGGTGGAACGCTGAGCACCACCGAGGCCTCCACCGCCTCGGCCGACACCCTCGCCTCGGCGGACGGCGCCAACCGTGACGGCACCCCCCACCGGCCGCTGGTGTACGAGGTCAGGAACGTCGACGGCTCCCACGAGTCCGGCGGCGCCACCGGCTTCCGCCTGAAGGTGGACGCGGGCACGGCCGTCGGCCTCGGCCAGCAGGCGCGGGTCTCCTACGACCTGACCGGTGACGGCACCTTCGACCGGGTGGAGACCTACCGCTACTTCGCCACCGACCCGGTGGACGGCTGGGAGGACTACGACGCCTCCCGCGCCGGCCTGAAGTCGGCCTCGGGCAGCCTGGGCGACCTGCGGGGCGGAACGGTCCGCGTCGAGGTCTGGAGCGCGATCGGCAACGCCCCGGCCAAGCTCCGGGTCGGCTCCGGCTCGGTGCTGACCATCCCCTTCGGCTGACCGTCCCCTCCGGGGGATCAGGCCCCGCCGTGCGCGCACCCCGCCACCCCCGGTG
>NZ_JAJFAU010000196.1 GCF_022614595.1 Streptomyces sp. CNQ085 | reverse complement strand
CCCCCCTCACACACGTACCGCTCATGCCTCGGTGGCCTCCGGCGCCTCGGCCCCCGCCGTCCCGGCCTCCGGCGCCGTCCGCCTCGGCGGGACGGCCGGGACGGGCAGCACCGGCAGCCTCAGCGCCGCGAACGCCTCCTCGGGCACCGCCGGGGCCCGGGGCGGCACCGGCCGCACGCGTACGTAGCCTGCGCCCTGCCCAGGGCGGGGATCGGCCTCGCCCCTGTTGGGCCACAGGGACATCGCCCGCTCGGCCTGGGCGGTGATGGTCAGCGACGGGTTGACGCCGAGGTTGGCGGAGACGGCCGCACCGTCGACCACCGAGATCCCGGGGTGGCCGTAGAGCCGGTGGTAGGGGTCGATGACGCCCTCGCCGGGCGAGGCGCCGATCGGGCAGCCGCCCAGGAAGTGCGCGGTCAGCGGGGTGCCCATCAGCTCGCCGATGTTCGCCGCCGGGAAGCCGCCGATCTCCTCGGCGACGAGCCGCGCGGCCTCGGCGCCCTCGGGGATGTGGTCCGGGTTGGGCGCGCCGTGGCCCTGCTTCGCCGTCAGCGCTCCCCTGCCCGGCCCCTTGGTCCTGCGGTAGGTGGTCAGGGAGTTGTCCAGGGACTGCATCACCAGACCGATGATCGTCCGCTCCGACCAGCGGTAGTTGGACAGCGTCCGCACGGTCCGCGCGGGATGGCGCAGGCAGTGCGCCAGGAAGGCCGGCGGCCTCGGCGCGCGGCCGTAGGGCACCTGGGGGACGGAGAGGGCGCCCATGGCGTTGGAGCCCTTGCCGTAGCGCACCGGTTCGATGTGAGTGTTGTCGTCGGGGTGGATGGAGGAGGTGATGGCCACTCCCCGGGTGAAGTCCGGCCCCGCGTCCGGCCCGTGCTTCCTCCGGTAGCGGCGCGGGGTGGTCAGGGCGCCGACCAGGGCCTCGGAGTTGGTGCGGGTCAGCTCGCCCAGCTTCGGGGAGATGTGCGGCAGGACGCCCTGGTCGCGCATCCGGTGCAGCAGTGTCTGGGTGCCGTAGGTGCCGGCGGCGATCACCACCTTCCGCGCGCGCAGCACCGTGCGCCTTCCCCGGCGCTTCCCGGTGCGCACCGCGGTCACCCGGAAACCCCCGGCGCCGTCCTCGGCGACCTCGGTGACGGTGGTCATCGGGTGGACGACCGCGCCCGCCTTCTCGGCGAGGTACAGGTAGTTCTCGTTGAGGGTGTTCTTGGCCCCGTGCCGGCAGCCGGTCATGCACTCGCCGCACTCGGTGCACGCCCGGCGGGCCGGGCCCGCGCCGCCGAAGTAGGGGTCGGGCGCCTCCGCCCCCGGAGCGGCCCTGACCTCACCCGCGGCGTCCTCACCGTCGCCGAAGAAGACGCCCACCGGAGCCAGGTGGAAGGTGTCGCCCACTCCCATCTTCCCGGCCGCGGCCTTCAGATGGACGTCCGAGGGCGTCATCGTGGGGTTCAGCCGCACGCCCAGCATCCGCCTGGCCTGGTCGTAGTAGGGCTTCAGCTCCTCGTACCAGTCGGTGATGTGCCCCCACTGCCGGTCGGCGAAGAAGGCCGGCGGCGGCACGTAGAGGGTGTTGGCGTAGTTCAGCGAACCGCCGCCCACTCCGGCGCCGGCCAGGATCATCACCTTGTCCATCAGATGGATGCGCTGGATGCCGTACAGGCCCAGCGCCGGGGCCCACAGGTAGTTCCTCAGGTCCCAGGAGTTCTTCGGCAGCGTCTCGCGGGTGAAACGGCGCCCCGCCTCCAGCACCCCGACCCGGTAGCCCTTCTCCGTCAGCCGCAGCGCGGACACCGAACCGCCGAAGCCGGAACCGACCACGATCACGTCGTAGTCGTGCGGCTGCGGCCGGCCGGACGGCTGCCGCGCTGCTTCGTCCTGCGTTGGGGACACGGGGACCTCCGGTGGTGCGTATCGGCTCCGGGGAAGGAGACGGAAGGTGGTGAGGCGGGGGCGAGGGCGGGGTTCCGGACGGGGCGTCAGCGGAGACGGAGCGCCTTCATCACGCGCAGGGAGGAACTCATGAGGGCCGCGTACCGCGCGTCGTCCATGCCGAGCGACGGGGCCATGGGAAGCAGCCGCTGGATGGCGACGGTCTGCGCCTCGGTGTACTTGAGGATGCCCTCCGAGCCGTGCCGGCGGCCCACCCCGGACTCGCTCATGCCGCCCATCGGCGACTGGACGCTGCCGTACGCGGCGGCGTAGCCCTCGTTGACGTTGACCGTGCCGGTGCGCAGCCGGGCGGCGATCTCGCGGCCCCGGCGGGCATCCCTCGTCCAGACGCTGGAGTTGAGGCCGTAGGGAGTGGCGTTGGCCAGCGCGACCGCCTCGTCCTCGTCGGTGAAGCGGTAGACGGAGACGACGGGGCCGAAGGTCTCCTCGCCGCAGACGGCCATGGGTGCGGTGACGCCCTCCAGGACGGTCGGCTCGTAGAACAGCGGACCGACGTCGGGGCGCGCCCTGCCGCCGGCCAGGACCTTCGCGCCCCTGGCGACGGCGTCGTCCACGTGCCGCACCACGTTCTCCAGCTGCCGCCGCGAGACGAGCGACCCCATGTCGGCGCCGTAGGCCAGCGCCGAGCCCAGGCGCAGCGCCCCGGTGCGGGCGGTGAACCGCTCCAGGAAGGCATCGGCGACCGAGGCGTGGACGTAGAGCCGTTCGATGGAGATGCACAGCTGCCCGGCCGAGGAGAAGGCGGCGCGCACCGCGCCCTCGGCCGCGCGGTCGACGTCGGCGTCCTCCAGCACCAGCATGGCGTTCTTGCCGCCCAGCTCCAGCGAGGTCCCCACCAGGCGGAACGCGGCCCGCTGGGCGACCTCGCGGCCGGTGCGGGTGGAGCCGGTGAAGGAGACGTAGTCGGCGTGGTCGACGACGGCCGGGCCGACGACCGGTCCCTCGCCGATCACGATCTGCCAGACCCCGGCCGGCAGCCCCGCCTCGATCAGCAGGTCGCGTGCCCACAGGGCGGTCAGCGCGGTCTCGGTGTCGGGCTTCATGACGACGGCGTTGCCCGCGGCGAAGGCGGGCAGCGCGTCGCCGACCGACAGCTCCAGCGGGTAGTTCCACGGGGCGATCTGCCCGACCACGCCCTTGGGATGGCGCAGCTCCCGCACCCGGGTGAGCACCGGGATGGCGCCGGTGTGGCTCCGGGGGCGCAGATACGCCGCGGCCCTGCGGCCGTAGTGGCGGGCGGCGACGGCGACCGCCTGCACCTCCTCGTGGGCGTGCAGCCGCGCCTTGCCGGTCTCCAGCTGGACCAGGTCCAGCACCTCCGGCTGGCGGGCGAGCAGCAGATCGTGGAAGCGCAGCAGGACGGCCGCGCGCTCGCGTACCGGCCGCGCCGCCCATGTCCGCTGCGCCCTGCGGGCCCGGGCGTAGGCCTCGGCGACGTCCGCGGGGGTGGACTCGGGCAGGTCGGCCAGCTTCTCGCCGGTGAAGGGGGTGTGGCACGCGGTGCGGCCACTGCCCGCCAGGCCGCGGGTCAGCCGGGCGACCAGCTCACCGGTCACCACGCCGGCGGCGGTACGGGCGTCGGCGGGCGGAGCGGCGACCGGGTTGCCGGCCGTCGTGGGCACCGCGGGGGCGCCGGGGCCGGTGCCCGTCGTCTGTGCCGCCCCGGTGGCGGCGGTACCTGGCGAATCCGTCATACCGGGGAGGGTACGACGCGGGAAACCTCCTGTGTACCCGGCGGTAACCATTTTTCACGGAATCTGCCGGTGATCACCGGCAGGGATCCCGCGCGGGTGTGGGCGGCGCCTGCGGGGAACGGCCGGGAACGGCCCGGCGGGAGCGGCTCAGCCGGTGGGGCGGTAGGTGTCGGCGATCGTGTCGAAGACGCGGTCTATGTCGTCCTTCCGGCTCTCCGGCCCTCTGACCAGCACCGTGTGGTAATGGCCGTCGACGATGACCGCCCGGTCGCACATGTAGGTGCTGTCCGCGCCCTCCCGCCAGCTGAACCGGCCCTCGGCCATCAGCGTCCGGCCCACCTGTATCCGCCGCATCCCGGAGCCGGTCGCCCAGTCCGCGGCGCGGTACGCGTCCAGTTCCCGCTGGTCGTCGGTGAGGTACTCCATCGCGTCCGAACCGTACTCCCGCGTGGTGTCCCGGCCGGGCACCACGACGATCTCGAGGTCCCCGTGCGTGAAGACCGTCCGCCCCCGGCCGTCCGGCCCGGCCCGCCGCGCGTCCTCGGGGAGCGCGATCCGGAAGCCGGCCGCGTCCTTGTGCAGCTCGTAGCCGTCCAGCCCCTCGATCCGGTCGCCGGCCTGCGGCCGCTCGGTGCCGGGCGGCTTCGACGCCCCGGACCCGCCCGGCTCCCCGGCCGTACTCTCCCGCGGCGGGGCCTCCTCCCCCGGACGGTCCTCCTGCCGCGGTTGTTCCGGCTGCGCGCCCACGCTGCCGGGCCGCCGGTCCGCGCTGTGCTCCGGGGAGCCGGCGCCGTTCCCGGGCATGTACACCGCGGCGTACACCAGTGTTCCGGTCAGCAACAGGAGGACCAGCCCGACCAGGAGCATTCCCAGCCGGCGCGGGGACCGCTGCTTACGGGCGCGCCGGTGCCGGGCGCGGGCGGCCACCGGGGACCGCTCGGCGCGCTTCCCGCGCACCAGTTCCCCCCGGCGCCTTATCACCGGCAGCCGCCCGGGGTCGGCGGGCCGGCCCGCCTCCAGTGAAAGCGGCGCGGTGACCGTGTGCAGCCCGACCCCGGGCTCGGGCGCGGAGCGGATCAGGGAGCGCAGCCAGCCGCCCAACTCCTCGAAGTCCGGCCGATCGGTCGGGTCCTGACGCAGCAGCGACTCCACGACGGGCCGCAGCGCACCGCACTCCTCGGCGAACGCCGGTGGCTCGGCGCACACCATCTGCACCAGCTCGGCCGCCGACTCCTCGGGGTAGGGGGCGTGCCCCTGGACGACCCGGAACAGCAGCGCGCCCAGCCCCCACAGGTCGGCCGCCGGACCGACCGGCGGGGCCAGCCGCCAGTTCTCGTAGACGGGCCCGGCCTGCTCGGGGGCCCAGCGCTCGGTGACGGCGCCGACGATCGCCGTCCTGGTCTGGCGGGCGCGCTCGGCGGCGAGCGCGGTGGTGGGGCCGCGGTAGCGGTCGCCCCCTTCCTCGCCCCAGCCCGGCGCGGACGGCGTCCACCCCCCGGGCGGCTCCTCGCCGTACGACTCGCCGCCGTGAGGGGAGGAGGCGCTGGGGGGCACCGGGCTGAGGTCCCCGGCCCGCGGGCCGGGCTCGCCCGTACGCGCCTCGACCTCGGCCCGCGCGGTGGCGACGCTGTCCCCGCCGGGGGCGGAGCCGGGCCCGGCCAGTTGCCGGGGCACGCCGCCCGCCACCGGGCCACCCTCCGCCCCCCGGTAGCCGGGCGGCAGCCCGGGGAGACCGCCGTCCTCGCCCCGCCGGTCCCCGGGCGCGTCCTGCGCGGGGCCGTCCACATGGCCGCGCGGCAGCACGCTCGGGGGCGCCGGCAGCGGGTCGTAACCGCACAGCGCCTCCTCGGCCGCGCCGGCGGCCAGTCCGGTGAGCATGGCTCGGCCGTCGTCGCAGACGAGGACGGTGTGGGAGGTGATGTTGCGGTGGACCCAGCCGTGCGCGTGGACCGCGCGCAGGGCGGTGAGCAGGTCGGCGGCCAGCTCCGCCGCCCGGTGAGGGCTCAGCGGGCGCTCGGCGAGCAGAGCGGCCAGCGGCCGGGCCGCGACCAGTTCGCTGACGATCCACAGCCCGTCGCCCTCGACGAAGACATCGAAGACCTGGTCGAGCCGGGGGTGGTCGGGTATCCGGGAGGCGGCCAGCGCGGCCTCCACCGCGCGCCGCACGCCGGGGTCGGCCGGGCGCCGTGTGGCACGGCCGGTACGGTCGTGCCCGTGGCCGTCCCAGCCGACGAACTCGGCCTCGACGACCTCCGGCAGCGGCACCTGACGGACCAGCACCTCCTGTCCGCTGGCCGTGTCGTACGCGCGGGACTCCACCGGCTCGTACTCGTCCGACGGCGGACGCGGCAAGCGGTACCGCTCGGCCAGCAGCCGACCCGAGTACTCGTCCACGGCGCCCTCCCCACACGGACTGGTGCCCTACGGCCCGTCAGGATCCTTTCCCACCAGCCGGATCGCGGACGCACAGGGCCTGCCTGCTATCACGATACGTGCCCGGGCGGCCTCGCGCCGCCCGTCGGCCGGTTGTCTCCGTCTCAGTCCCGGGGGCGGAACGTCCGGAACGCGGTATCCCGCACCGTGCGGCACTCCCCGCCGTCCCACTTCTCCGCCTCACAGGTGATCATGATGGCGTAGCCGTGGGTGTCGTCGACCCGGAAACCGCGGTTGAGGACGCGCACCCGCTTGCCCTTCTCCACGCGCTCGAACCTCCAGTCCGCGACAGTCGGGTAGTCCCGCCACTCCACGGGTTCGATGTCCACCAGGGAGTAGCCGGTGCTACTGCCGCGCACCGCGGGTTCCTGGGAGCGCCAGGCGCCCGCCGCGCTGTCCCCGGGGCTGCCGTTGAAGTCGACCTGGACCTTGGGGTAGCCGCCGCCGGGCGGGGCGTACTTGCCGCCGGAGTTCTGTCCCGCTATCCCGGCGCGCACATAGCCCTCGGGCATGGCCATCGAGAAGTTGAAGCGGTCGTCGGTGACCGTTTCGTAGCCCTCGGGCACCCCCTCGCCGCCCTGTCCGCCCTTGCCGCCGTCCTCGTCGCCGCCGGACGGCTCCGCGGAGGGGTTGGCCGGGGACTCGTCCGGCCTGCCGTCGGCACCCGCGCCGTCCTGCCCGGCGGTCGGGGTCGCGGAACGCCCGGATCCGGCCCGCTCGCCGGCTCCCTCGTCGTCGTCGGTGAACGCGAGGGCCAGGACGGTGCCGAGCAGGGCAAGTACCACCACGGCGATCACCGCGAGCCCGGCGGGCTGCCGCGCCGTACGGGCCGCGCGGGCCGCACCGGACGGGACGGCGGTGGCCGCCGCGGCGCCGCCGGACGCCCCGGGGCCGCCCGCGGTGCCCTTCCCGCCTGCCTTCTCCCCGGCCTCTCCCGCCTTCCCCTCCGCGCCGCGCCCGGTCTCCTCGGAGGACGCGATGACGGCCGACTGGACGCG
>NZ_JAJFAU010000195.1 GCF_022614595.1 Streptomyces sp. CNQ085 | reverse complement strand
GCCCACCGCCGTCCCGCTCCCCCTCCCGGTGGCGTACGCCGCCGCCCGGTGCGCCGAGGCGGCGGCGCGGGCACGGGGACGGCCGTCGGTGCTCTGCCGCGACAAGGTCCGCGAACTGGCCCGTCCCGCCTGGATCTGCGGCCACGAACGGGCCGCCCGCGACCTCGGCTTCGCCCCGGGGGCCGTCTGGCCCGCGGGCCTCGCCGACGCCCTGCGCCACGCGCCCGCGCCCATCTGACGCGGGTCCGGAACGCGGGCCGGAACGGAGAGCGGGAGCAGACCGGGCTCAGACGGCCCGCAGCACCACGGACACGTTGTGGCCGCCGAATCCGAAGGAGTTGCTGACGGCCACGCCGACACGCTGTTCGCGCACCGCCTTGGTCACCAGGTCGATGTCGAACTCCGGTGCGGGCGCGTCGGTGTTGGCTGTCGGCGGCACGGCGGACCGCTCGATACACAGGGCCGTGAGCACCGCCTCCACCGCGCCCGCGGCGCCCAGCGAGTGCCCCAGGACGCCCTTGGCCGAGGTCACACTCGGACCGTGGCCGAAGACCCTGGAGATCATGCTCGCCTCCGCCGCGTCGCCCAGCGGGGTCGAGGTGGCGTGCGCGTTGACGTGGTCGACGTCCCTCGGCTCCAGGCCCGCGTCCGCCAGCGCCGCGGTCACCGCCAGCTCCGCGAACCGGCCCTCGGGGTGCGGCGCGGTGGGGTGGAGCGCGTCGGTGCTGGTGCCGCAGCCGGCCAGCAGGGCGCGCGGACGTACGCCGCGCGCCCGCGCGTCCACCGCCCGCTCCAGCACCAGGACGGCCGCGGCCTCGGCCATCACGAACCCGTCACTGTCCGCCGCGAACGGCCGTGAGGCCGCCGCCGGGTCACCGGTGCGCGGCGACAGCGCCCCGGCCCGCTGGAACCCGGCCACCACCAGGGGAGTGACCGCGGCCTCCGTACCGCCCGCCAGGACGACGTCGCACAGACCGGTGGCCAGCCAGTCGCGCGCCACCGCCAGCGCGCTGGCCCCCGAGGCGCAGGCGGTGGAGACCGCCATACTCGGACCGCGCGCCCCCAGGGCGAGCGCTACCTCGCCGGCCGCCATGTTCGGCAGCAGCCTCGGGATGACCACCGGCGACACCGCCTCGGGGCCTTCCCGCCGCATCCGGCCGAACTCCGCCTCCCAGGTGGCGGCCCCGCCCAGACTGCACCCGACGGCCGTGCCCATCCGGGCGCCGTCCCAGGAGGACGGATCCAGCCGCGCGTCCCGCAGCGCCTCGTCGGCCGCCGCCAGCGCGATCCGCGTGAAGCGGTCCTGCCGCCACAACTGCCGCCGGCGCCCGCGGTCGGCGACCTCCGTCTCGGGGACGCGGCAGCTGAAGTCCACCGGCAGACCGGCCAGTTCACCGTCCCGGGAGGCCGTGGGCTCGGCGGCGCAGACCCGGCGCCAGGTCTCCTCCGCCCCGGCCCCGGCCGGGGTGACCGCCCCCAGGCCGGTCACCGCGATGTCGGGGCGGGTCACCGCGGAGCCGCCGCACCCGCGCCCCACGCGGCCTCGACCGCGTCGGCGATCTCCCCCAGCGTGGTGTCCAGGGTGATCTGGTCGTCCGCGAACGGCACACCGGTGCCCTCCCGCAGGGTCAGGGCGAACTCGACCCGCCCCAGCGAGTCCAGGTCGATCTCCTCCAGCGTGGCGCCGGGCGACAGCTCCTCCTCGCTGAACTGGAACTTGCCGACCAGGATGTCCGCAACGACGCCGTATGCCTTGCCCACCGGGCCTCCTCGCGCGCTCAACTCGGACCGGCCGGAACCGGCCCCCTTCCGCGCCCCATCCTTGTGGCTCGGCACGGCCGGACCGGGAGCGGAACGGCCCGGAAAGCGCATTTCACCCGTACGAGGCAGTGGGCCGCGCCCCCGCCGCACACGGGGACTCGGGCCCGGCCCCTCCGTGCGCCGGAGGGGCCGGCCCCGCGGTGCGCGACCGCGCTCGGCGGCGCGCTCGCGGTCGTTGGCGAGGTTACCGGGGGTTGTCGGAGTTGTTGGACGCACCCGTGAACGGCGGCCGAAACAGGGCGTACGGCGTCCGTTCGGGCACCGGCCCCGTCAATGCCTTGCTAGGCTCGCCCGCCCATGGACACCGACACCGGGGACGGGGCTCTGATCGCCGTCCCCCCAGGGCGGGTGACGCTGTCGGACCGCCGCACACAGCGCAGTTGGCCGGTCGACCTCGCGCCCTACCGGCTCGCGGCCTTCCCCGTCACCCGGGCCCGGTACGCGCGGGTCACCGGATCGCCGCCCGAGGCCGCGCACGGCGGCCGGCTGCCCGTCGAGGGCGTCTCCTGGCTGGACGCGGTCCGGTTCTGCAACGCCCTGTCCCTGCGCGAAGGGCTGGCTCCCGCCTACCGCCTCCCCCCGGACGGCGGCGACGCAGACGGGGCCGGGGGCGGGGACGGCACGGGCGTCGAGTGGGACGAGCGCGCCGACGGCTACCGGCTGCCGACCGAGGCCGAGTGGGAGCACGCCTGCCGTGCGGGCACGGCCGGCCCGCGCTACGGCCCCCTTGACGAGATCGCCTGGCACCGCGGCAACTCCGGCGAGCGCGTCCGCGCCGTGGGCGGCAGGCGGCCCAACGACTGGGGCCTGTACGACATGCTCGGCAACGTCTGGGAGTGGTGCTGGGACCGCTACGACCCCGCGGTCTACGGCGCCTACCGGGTACTGCGCGGCGGCGGGTGGTTCGACGAGCCCTGGAGCTGCCGGGCTTCTGTGCGCCGCCGCAGCCACCCGACCCTGCGGATCGACGACGTGGGCTTCCGCCTCGCCCGCTCCCTCCCGCGCTGATCCGCAGCGCGGGATGCGCGTGGTCACCCTCGGTCGGGAGACCTTCGAAGTATTACAAGCCGCTTGGCACACTTTTCCTGAAGGTACACAGAGTGGCGAGGAGCCGGCCCGTCCGGCGCGGGTGTTAGCGTCCGAGCACATGGACGACAACGTGTACACGGGCAGGGCCGAGCCGGACGCGGCGCTGGACCGGGGCTGGCTGCTGGGCCACTTCAAGGACGCGGGCGACCCGCGGCACAGCGGGGCGCTGGAGATCAAGTGGGGCGTCCACCCCCGTGGCGAGCGGCGGCGGCAGTGGGTGCGCGGCGAGGAGCGCGCCACCTTCCAGATCCTGATCGAGGGCCGTTTCCGCGTCGAGTTCCCCGGCCGCGCCGTCGTCCTGGCCGAGCGGGGCGACTACGTGGTGTGGGGCCGGGGTGTGGACCACTCCTGGGTCGCCGAGGAGGACTCGACGCTGCTGACGGTCCGCTGGCCCTCCGTCCCCGGCTACGCGCTGCCGCCCCGGCGGTGAGACCGGAAGCGCCACCGGGCCGCCGCCCGGCCCGCTCCCGGCCGCACCCCGCGGGTCTCAGTGGAGGACGGAGAGCCCGGCCGCGCCGAAGGGGCGCAGATCACCGAAACGGCCGGCCAGCACCTTCGCCGCCCACTCCGGGTCGCCGAGCAGGGAGCGGCCGACCGCCACGAGGTCGAACTCCTCGCGCTCCAGCCTCTCCAGCAGGGCGTCGATGTCCGTGAGGCCGCCGTCCGTTCCCTGGAACGCGGCGAAGAACTCGTTGTCCAGGCCGACCGAACCGACGGTGATGGTGGGGCGGCCGGTCAGCTTCTTCGCCCAGCCCGCCAGGTTGAGGTCGGAGCCCTCGAACTCCGGCTGCCAGTAGCGGCGCGTGGAGCAGTGGAAGACGTCCGCCCCCGCCTCGGCCAGCGGAGTGAGGACGGCCTCCAGCTCCTCGGGCGTCTCGGCGAGTCTGGCCCGGTAGTCGCCCACCTTCCACTGGGAGGTGCGGAAGCTGATCGGGAAGCCCGGGGAGACGGCCTCGCGGCAGGCCGCCACGATCTCCGCGGCGAAGCGGACGCGGGAGGCGAGGTCGCCGCCGTAGGCGTCGGTGCGCCGGTTGGTACGCGACCACAGGAACTGGTCGACCAGATAGCCGTGGGCACCGTGGATCTCGACGCCGTCGAAACCGCGGGCCTCGGCTGCGGCGGCTCCGGCGGCGAACGCGGCGATCACGTCGTCGATGTCGGAGCGTGTCATCGCACGGCCGGTCCCATCACCCTCCAGGGGAATGCCGGAAGGGCCCGTGCGCGGGGCGTCGGGGAACGGCGGGGCCCCGGCGTCGCGCACCATGCCCACGTGCCACAGCTGCGGCATGACCGCCCCGCCCGCGCCGTGGACCGCGTCGGCCACCTTTTCCCAGCCCGCGAGCGCGTCCTCGCCGTGGAAGCGGGGCACCCGGTCGCTGGTACCGGCCGAGGGGTGGTCGACGTAGGTGCCCTCGGTGATGATCAGGCCCACCTCGGCGGCGGCCCGGCGGGCGTAGTAATCGGCCACGTCCGGGCCGGGGACGCCGCCGGGCGAGAACTGGCGGGTCATCGGCGCCATCACGACGCGGTTGCGGAGGGTCAGGCCGCCCAGGGAGAAGGTGCGGCCGAGTGTGTTCCGGGCGCGCACGGACGGGCTGTCGGTCATGGGATCCGCCTTCGGTCGTCGGAGTGCCGCGCCCGGGTGCGGCGCGGCACGGTCCGTGCAACCGGTACCGCGTCCGATCGATTCCCCTGATCGGCAGAGGTTTCCGGACCTCCGCGGACAGGATCTGCCTACGAACGGCGGGGAGGTCAGTGGGCGGTTATGACCAGCGCCGCGCTGTCGTCCCCGCTGGGGGCCGCGTCGTCGGAGAAGCGGTCGACGGAGGCGACCACCTCGTCGAGGAGTTCCCGGGCGCCCGCGCCGTCGTCGCGGCCCGCGCGGGCGAGGGCCGCCGCCAGGCCCTCCTCGCCGAGGAACCGGCCGTCGGCCGAGCGGGTCTCGGTGAAGCCGTCGGTGGCCAGGAACAGGGTCTCCTCCGGCCGCAGGGTCAGCCGTGCCGTACGGACGGCCGGATCGGGGACGACGCCCAGCAGCATGCCCCCGGCCGTGACCTCCTCCACCCGTCGGCCGCCGCGCCGCACCAGGGGCGGAACGTGGCCGGCCCGGACGAGTTCGACCTCCAGCCCGTCCTCCCCCGGCGTCATCCGGCCGTAGACGAGGGTGACGAAGGCGCTGCCGTGCCGGACTCCCTCCAGCAGGGCGGTGTTGACCTCCGCGACCGTCCGGGCCGGGTCCTCGACGAGCCGGGCGACGGCGCGGGCGGTGTGGCGGACCAGTCCGGTGACGGTGGCCGCCGCCGCCCCGCGACCGCACACGTCGCCGATCATGAAGGCCCAGCGGCCGCCTCCCAGCGGGAAGACGTCGTAGAAGTCACCACCGATGTCCAGCCCCTCGCCGGCCGGCCGGTAGCAGGTGGCGACCTCGGCTCCGGGGACGGCGGGCGGCTCGGGCAGCAGCAGTCCGGCCTGGAGATCGCGGGCCAGCTCGACGCGCTCGGTGAACTGGCGCGCGTTGTGGGCGATGACGGCGGTGCGGCGGGCGAGCTCCTCGGCGAGGGCCACCGTGCGCTCCCGGAAGGGGTGGTCCCCGGTGAACAGCAGGGTCAGCACGGCGAAGGGGTCGCCGCGCCAGCTCAGCGGTACGCACCCGTAGCCGGTGACGCCCAGCTCCCGCCAGGGGCCCGGGGACGGCGGGCCACCTCCGTCGCCCCGCTCTCCAGCACCCGGGCGGCCATCTCGCCGTCCGGGCGGAGCCCGCTGCGCGCGGACTCCCGCGGCCACCGCCCGCCGCGGTCCCCGGCGGTGAACGCGGCGACCCTCCGCAGCCGTCCGCCCTCGAGTACGTCCACCGCGCTCATCGGCGCCAGCGCCGGCACGCTCAGCTCGGCCAGCCGGCGCAGGCTGTCGCCGAAGTCCAGGTCGCGGCCGATGCGGGTGCTGGCCTCCAGGACGAAGGCGAGGTCCTGCCGGGCGGCCCGCTCCTCGGCCTCGGCCCGCTCGCGGGCCCGCTTGATCTGGTGGCGCTCCACCGCCAGGGCGGCGGTACGGGCGACGGCGGCGGCCAGGGCCAGATCCGCCTCACGGGGCATGAGCGGGACCCGGTGGTACATCGCGAAGGTGCCCAGCAACCGTCCGTCCGTACCCGTGACCGGGGTGGACCAGCAGGCGGCCAGCCCTGCCCGAAGGGCCGGTTCGCGGAAGTCCTCCCAGTACGGGTGGGTGGCGATGTCGGCGGCGACGACCGTCTCGCGGCGGTGGGCGGCGGTACCGCACGAGCCGACGCCCTCGCCCACGGCGATGCCGTCGATGGCGCGGTTGTAGAAGTCCGGCAGGCTCGGCGCGGCGCCGTGGCGCAGGTGGCGGCCGTCGGCGTCGGCGAGGAGCACCGAGACCAGGACCCCGGGGTCGAGCTCCTCGATGGCGGCCGTCATGGCGCGCAGGACATCTCCTACGGGCGCGTCCAGGGCGATCTGCTCCAGCAGGGCGCGCTGCTCGGCGGCCAGCTGCCGGGCGTGCCGGACGGCGGTGGTGTCCACGCCCAGGGCGGTGACGCCGACCACCTGCCCGTCCGGCCCCCGGCGTGGTTCGTAGGCGAAGTCGTAGTACGCCTCGTTCATGGCGCCCGGCGGGCCCAGCAGGACCCTGGCGCCCCGGGCGGTGTAGGGGCGGCCGGTGCGGTGGACGCCGTCGAGCAGGTCCATGATCCCCTGCTCGGTGAGTTCGGGGGCGAACTCGGCCAGGGGGACGCCGGTGGCCTCCTCGCGGCCCAGGGCCCGGAAGAACGCGGGGTTGGCCGTCTCCACGACGTGGCGCGGACCCGACAGTTCGGCGAAGACGGCGTCGGAGGCGCGGAACAGACCGTGCGTCCCGTCGGCGGCGAGCGGGCCGGGCACCCCGTTCACCGGTGCCGCGGCGGTCGTACGCGTCGCCTGTGCCTCCATCGGCGTTCCCCACTTCACTGCGAGCCCCGGCCCACTCGCCGTCCCGGTCGGAGCCGGCCACCTCGAACGGGCGGTGATCCGATACTCCGGCACAGGGCACGGTAAGTCCAGCAAGTGCCGGACACCCTCGGCCACCTGCGCCGCGCGCCCGCACCCGTTCGGGCGGACCGGCGGATTCCCGCCCCTCCGCGGCGGGGGCTACGCGGCCCTGCCCCTGTCGTCCCGGTCCTCGTCGAGGATCTCGGCGTCCACCACGTCCTCGTCCGCGCCGCCGGCCTTCGCGCCGCCGCCGGCCTCGCCACCCGCGGCCTGCTGGCCCTGGGCGTCGGCGTACAGGGCCTGGCCCAGCTTCTGGCTGACGG
>NZ_JAJFAU010000194.1:3748-7219 GCF_022614595.1 Streptomyces sp. CNQ085 | reverse complement strand
CCCTGCCGGGCGCCACGGTGACCGGCGGCGGCGAGCACCCGGCCGAGGTGCGGGTGTTCCCGCCCGTACCGCTGGACGGCTGGCCGAAGGACCTGGCCCGCCTCCAGGTCTCCGGCACCGAGCTGGAGGATCCCGTACCGCCCGCCGAGCCGGAGCGGGGCACACCCGTGCTCTGGCTCAACCCGGAACTGGAGATGTCCGCGGGCAAGGCGATGGCCCAGGCCGGGCACGGCGCCCAGCTCGCCTGGTGGGCGCTGGACGGCGCGGCGCGGGCCGCCTGGCGCACGGCCGGCTTCCCGCTCGCTGTCCGCGTCGCCCCGCGCGGGCGGTGGGAGCGGCTGACGGAGTCGGGCCTGCCGGTGGTGCGCGACGCGGGCTTCACCGAGATCGCCCCGGGCTCGGCCACGGTCGTGGCCGAGCACCCGGCGCTCCCGGTACTGCGCGGCTGAGGGGGCCTCGGCGGCTGCCGCGGCCGGGAGGGCCTACTGCCCGCCCTCGGAGGTCTCTCCCTCCCCGCTCTCGCCGTCCCGCTTGCCCGCGCCCCACTCCCGCGTCCTGCGCTCCCGCTCCATCCGCCGCCGCAGCGCGGCGGGCGGGCCGGTGAGTTCGGGGAAGTCCGTCCGCATGGCGCGGACCAGCGCGTACATCATCAAAAACGCCAGAATGAAGAACGGCAGGCCGAGCACCGTGATCACCTCGGCGAGCGCGTCCAGGCCGCTCTTGCCGGTGGCCGCGATCAGCGTCCCCGCGACCACGCCCTCGGTGATAGCCCAGAACACCCGCTGCCGCGTCGGCCCGCCCTCCTCCCGCTGTCCGGCGCTGAGCATGTCCACCACCAGGGACGCCGAGTCCGAGGAGGTGGTGAAGAAGATGACCACGATCAGCACCGAGAGGGCCGAGACGAAGGTGGTGAGCGGGTAGTTCTCCAGGAAGGTGAAGAGCGCGCCGGGGATGTCGCCCTCCTCGACCACGTCCCGCACCAGCCCGCCGGCGCCGTTCATCTCGATGTCGATGGCGGACAGCCCGAAGACGCTGAACCACACGATGGTGAAGGCCGTGGGCAGCGCGAGCACGCCGAGGACGAACTCGCGGATCGTGCGGCCCCTGGAGATGCGGGCGATGAAGATGCCCACGAACGGCGACCAGGTGATCGTCCAGGCCCAGTAGAACACCGTCCAGGTGCCCTGCCATCCGGTGTTGGCGAAGGTGTCGTTCCAGAAGGCCAGCGAGACCAGCGAGGACAGGTAGACGCCGACGTTCTCGATGATCCCCTTGGCCAGGAACAGCGTCGCCCCGGTGGCGAGCACGAAGAGCATCAGCCCGATGGCCATGACGATGTTGATGTTCGACAGCCGCCTGATGCCCTTGTCCAGGCCGTAGACCACCGAGGCGGTGGCGATGGCGGTGATCACGGTGATCAGCAGGACCTGGGTCAGCGAGTTCTCCGGCAGGCCGAACAGCCGCGCCAGTCCGCTGTTGATCTGCATCGTCCCCAGACCGATGGAGACCGCGACGCCGAAGAGCGTGCCCATCACCGCCGCGATGTCCACGATGCGGCCCGTGGTGCCGTACACCCGGTCCCCCAGCAGGGGGTACAGCACCGAGCTGACCCGGAACGGCATCCCGCGCACGTAGACGAAGTAGGCGAACGTCAGCGACGGCAGGCAGAAGATCGACCAGGTGTGCAGGCCGAAGTGGTACAGCGAGTAGGCCATCGCCATCCGGGCGGCCTCGGTGCTCTCCGGCTCGACACCCTGCTGGGGCGGCTCGGCGAAGTGGCTGATCGGCTCGGCCACGCCCCAGAACATCAGGATCGTGCCGATCCCGGCGGCGAACAGCATCGCGAACCAGGTCCGCGTGCTGTACTCCGGACGGTCGTCCTGGGCGCCCAGTCGGATGTGGCCGTAACGGCTGACGGCGATCCAGAGCAGGTAGACCAGGAAGGTCGTCACGCCCAGGATGTAGAACCAGCCCAGTTGGGTGAGCAGCCAGTCCGAGGCCGTGGCGAAGATCCGGTCCACCTGCTCCGTCAGCGAGATCGCCGCGACCACGAACAGCACGGTGAGCCCGGCGGAGGTGAAGAAGATGACCGGATCCGTACGGAGCCCCAGTAGGCGCTGCAACTTTTCCAGCATGTACCTCTCCCTGGAGGACTGGTCCGATTTTCGTCGTTTTCCGTTCCGATGCGGGCACGACACACGGGCGCCGGCCGCGAACGGACCGGGCGGGCGGGTTCGCGCGGGAGCGCGCCCGGCTTCTCGGCACCGGTCGGGCGCAGGCTCGTCGCGTCGCGCTCAGCACTTCGGAAGGTTTCCGGAAATTTTGAAGGCGATATCTTTCTTGTTGACGCCAGATCCAGGGTTCCTTCACCCCGACCTGACGAACGAGAGTCACAACCCCTGTTCGACCAGGAGTGACTCTTCTTCGCCAAAGATCCAACAGGGCGCCAACTCTCGTAAAACTTCCGGGAACTGTTGACAACTCAGAGGCGTCGGACGAACCTATCGGCATCGGCAGGCCCCACCGCTGTCGAGCCGGGTCACCCGCCGTGGCCCGGACCCTCCGGTCGCCACCCCCACGACGACCGGCATCCCCCCCACCGTCGTCGACACGGCGCCGGCGCGCGGTGGCCCCCACCGCCGCCGACGGTACGCCGGATCGTGTCGCGCTGCCCGGCCCCAGGGCCGGCCTTCGCGAGGAGGAAGCGAAGCATGGACAGGAACGACGCCCCCACCCCCAAGCCGATGAGCCGCAGGGGCTTCGTCGGCCGCGCCGGCGCCCTGGCGGTCGCCACCTCCGGGCTGGTGCTGCCGGGCACCGGCACCGCCCACGCCCAGACCGTCACCTCGAACCAGACGGGCTACCACAACGGCTACTACTACTCGTTCTGGACCGACGCCCCGGGAACGGTCTCCATGACCATGGGCTCCGGCGGCGACTACAGCACCTCGTGGCGCGACACCGGCAACTTCGTCTGCGGCAAGGGCTGGGGCAACGGCGGCCGCCGGACCGTGCGCTACTGGGGCAGCTTCCACCCGTCCGGCAACGGCTACCTGTGCCTGTACGGCTGGACGTCGAACCCGCTGGTGGAGTACTACATCGTCGACAACTGGGGCACCTACCGGCCCACGGGGGAGTACCGGGGCACGGTCAGCACCGACGGCGGCACGTACGACATCTACAAGACCACCCGCTACAACGCCCCCTCCGTCGAGGGCACCAGGACCTTCGACCAGTACTGGAGCGTCCGCCGGCAGAAGAAGACCGGCGGCGCCATCACCACCGGCAACCACTTCGACGCCTGGTCCCGGGCCGGGATGCGGATGGGCAGCTTCAACTACTACATGATCATGGCCACCGAGGGCTACCGGAGCAGCGGCAGCTCCGACATCAACGTGAGCTGACGGCGGCGCCCCGGCCGAGCCGGGGTTCACGCGGGAGCCGCACCCGTGGCGCGGCGGCGAAGGCCGC
>NZ_JAJFAU010000194.1:0-3738 GCF_022614595.1 Streptomyces sp. CNQ085 | reverse complement strand
CCCCCCCCCCCCCCCCCCCCCCACGAGCGTGCGCCGCGGGCGCTACGCCAGCCCCGCCACCAGCTCGGCCAGGTCCTTGCGGCGGCCGGTGTAGAAGGGGATCTCCTCCCGGACGTGGAGGCGGGCGCGGGAGGCGCGCAGGTGGCGCATCAGGTCGACGATGCGGTGCAGCTCGTCGGCCTCGAAGGCCAGCAGCCACTCGTAGTCGCCCAGCGCGAAGGAGGCGACGGTGTTGGCCCTCACGTCCGGGTAGCCGCGCGCCATCTTCCCGTGCTCGGCCAGCATCTCGCGGCGCTCCTCGTCCGGCAGGACGTACCACTCGTAGGAGCGCACGAACGGGTAGACGCACACGTACGCGCGCGGCTCCTCGTCGGCGAGGAAGGCCGGGATGTGCGAGCGGTTGAACTCGGCGGGGCGGTGCAGCGCCATGTTGGACCACACCGGCTCCATCGCGCGGCCCAGCCTGGTGCGCCGGAAGAGGTTGTACGCCTCCTGGAGCGCGTCGGCGGTCTCCGCGTGCCACCAGATCATCACATCGGCGTCGGCGCGCAGCCCGGAGACGTCGTAGGTGCCGCGCACGGTGACGTCCTTGGCGGCGAGCTGGTCGAACAGCTCGCGGACCTCGTCGGCGTGGCCGGCGCGGTCCTCCGGCAGCGCCTCGCGCAGGCGGAAGACGGACCACAGGGTGTAGCGGATGACCTCGTTGAGGTCCTTGGCCTTCTTGCCCGCGTTGGGCGTCTTGCGGGGTTCAGCAGTCATGGGGTCATTCTCTCCCTGTGGGCGGGGCGGCCGGTGGCCGGGCTCTCGATCCGGAGTGGAGCACCGCCTCGGCGGCGGTGCGGGCGCTCGCGACACACGCCGGGATTCCCACCCCGTCGTACGCCGCCCCGCAGACGGCCAGGCCCGGCAGGGCGGCGAGATCACGGCGCACGCGGGCGACGCGCTCCAGGTGGCCGACGGGGTACTGCGGCAGCCCGCCGTTCCAGCGGGTGACGGTGGAGGCGGCGGGGCGGGCGGTGAGCCCGATCGCGGCCCCCAGGTCCCGCAGGGAGAGCTCCACCAGGTCGGCGTCGTCGCGGCCGAGCACCTCCTCCTCGCCGTAGCGGCCCAGGGAGGTGCGCAGGACGAACAGGTCCGGGTCCTGGGCGGCGTTCCAGTGCCACTTGTTGGCGGAGAAGGTGGAGGCCTTGATCACCCGGCCGTCGGCGGCGGGGACGAGGAAGCCCCGCCCCTCGGGTGTCCGTGCCAGGTCGCGGCGGCGGAAGGCCATGGTGACCAGGGCCATGGAGGCGTACTCGATCCGCTCCAGCTCGGCCGCGGCGGCCGGGGAGAGGCCGGCCAGCAGCCGTGCGGCGGCGGGGGCGGGTACGGCCAGGAGCACCGCGTCCGCTGCCAGCGGACGGCCCGCGGCGACCACCGTCCAGCCCTCGCCGGTGCGGCGCAGCCCGGTCACGGGGGTGTCGGCGCGGATGTCGGCGCCCGCGGCGCGGCAGGTGTCGGCGACGGCGGCGGGCAGCCGTCCCATCCCGCCCTCGATGCCCATGAAGACGGGCCCGTCCTGCCGGCTCGCCGCGGCGCGTTCCCGGACGCCGCGCACGGCGGCCAGCAGCGAGCGTTCCTCGCGGGCCTCCTCGAACAGGCCGGGCACGGAGGCGCGCATCGAGATCCGATAGGCGTCGCCTGCGTACACCCCGCCCAGCAACGGCTCCACGAGCCGGTCCACGACCTCGCGTCCGAGACGGGCGGCGACGTACTCGCCGACGGCCACGTCCTCCCCCACCTCGGTGCGCGGCAGGTCGGTGTCCTCGGCGGCGCGGGCCAGGCCGTCGGGCGAGACGATCCCGTCGAGGACGGCCGGGTCGGCGGGTACGCCCATGACGTGACCGGTGGGCATCGGGCGGACCTCGCCGCGGGTCCAGATCGCCGCGGTGCCCGTGGCGGGTGACTGGAGGGCGTCGCCGAGGCCGGCGGCGCGGGCGAGGTCGAGGCCCTCGGGGCGGCGGGCGAGCATCGACTCGGCGCCCAGGTCGACGGCGGCGTCCGCGATCCGGCCGGCGTACAGCTTGCCGCCGAGGCGGGAGGAGGACTCCAGGACGGTCACGCGCGCGCCGCCCTCCAGCAGGCGGTGGGCGGCGGCGAGCCCGGAGATGCCGCCGCCGATGACGATGACGTGCATGGCTCCACTCTCCCAGACCGCCGCCGGCCCCGGCGCGCCGCCCCGGCCGGGAAGGGCCCGGGCCGGAGAGGGGGCGGCCGCGGTGCTGCCGGCAGCGGCACTGGCGGTCACCGGCTGCGGCGCGACGGGGGACGGCGACCGCGCGGAGGGTCCCGGGACCGCCCCGGAGGAGCCGAAGGAACCGGAGGCCCCGGGGAAGGAGTGAGCGAACGCCGGTGGGGCGGGCCTCCTCGGAGGGAGGCCCGGCCCACCGGCGTCCCGCGGGGAGGGAGCCGGTCCTGGCCGGCTCAGCTCGCGGTCCGCCCGTGCACGTACTCCACCAGACGGGTGAGCACGTCGGGGTCGGTGTCGGGCAGTACGCCGTGGCCGAGGTTGAAGATGTGCCCCGGCAGGCCGCGGGCGGCGTCCAGCACGCGCCGCGCCTGGGTCTCGACGGCCTCGCGCGGCGCGAAGAGCACCGCCGGGTCGAGGTTGCCCTGGACGGCCTTGCCCGGGCCGATGCGGCGGGCGGCCTCGTCCAGCGGCACCCGCCAGTCCGCGCCGACGACGTCCGGGCCGGCCTCGGACATCGCACCCAGCAGCTCGCCGGTGCCGACACCGAAGTGGATGCGGGGGACGCCGTAGTGGGCGACGGCGTCGAAGACCCTGGCGGAGGCCGGCAGCACCGAGGCGCGGTAGTCGGCGGGGGCCAGGGCCCCCGCCCAGGAGTCGAAGAGCTGGACGGCGCTCGCGCCCGCCTCGATCTGCACCTTCAGAAAGGCGGTGGTGATGTCCGCGAGCCGGTCCAGCAGATCGGCCCACAGTTCCGGGTCACCGTACATCATCGCCTTGGTGTGCTCGTGGTTGCGGGACGGCCCGCCCTCCACGAGGTAGCTGGCGAGGGTGAAGGGGGCGCCGGCGAAGCCGATGAGCGGGGTGGGGCCCAGCTCGGCGGTGAGCATCCGGACGGCCTCGGTGACGTACTCCACGTCGCCCGGCTCCAGGGGGCGCAGCCGCTCCAGATCGGCGCGGGAGCGGACGGGCCGCTCGACGACGGGGCCCACCCCCGGCCTGATGTCGAGGTCGAGGCCGATGGCCTTGAGGGGTACGACGATGTCGCTGAAATAGATGGCCGCGTCCACCCCGTGCCGGCGGACGGGCTGGAGGGTGATCTCGGTGACGAGGTCGGGGCGCATGCAGGAGTCGAGCATCCCGATGCCCTCGCGCACCTTCCGGTACTCCGGCAGGGAGCGTCCGGCCTGCCGCATGAACCACACCGGGGTGTGCGGCACGGGCTCGCGGCGGCACGCCCGCAGGAAGGCGGAGTCGGCGACTGCGGGGTCGGCGGCCCCGGGGGCGGCGGAGCCCGCGGCGGAGGGGGTCTGGGCTGCGGTTCGGTCGTCGGCGGTCACAACCAGAAGTCTCGCACGTGTCCCTACCCGTCCGGGGCACCCGTTCCGCCTACGCTGCCGCCCATGGCAGCGGCGCGAGCACACCAGGCGGACGGTACGGCGGGTCCCGGCGGTGGGGAGGCGCCGCGGCCGTTCCGGCGGGCCGTGGCGGCCCTGGCGGAGGCGCGGCCG
>NZ_JAJFAU010000193.1 GCF_022614595.1 Streptomyces sp. CNQ085 | reverse complement strand
GTGCCGCCCTCTCCGCCGTGCGCGCGGTGCGCGCCCGGCGGGAACCGCCGATCCGCGGGAGCGGATCAGAAGTCCATGCCACCGCCCATACCGGCAGCGGCCGCGGCGTCGGCGCCGGCGGCGGCCTTCTCCGGCTTGTCGGCGATGACGGCCTCGGTGGTGAGGAAGAGCGCCGCGATGGAGGCGGCGTTCTGCAGCGCGGAGCGGGTGACCTTGGCCGGGTCGATGATGCCCTCGGCGATCATGTCCACGTAGTCACCGGTCGCGGCGTTCAGACCGTGACCCGGGGTCAGGTTGCGCACCTTCTCCACGATGACGCCGCCCTCGAGGCCGGCGTTGACCGCGATCTGCTTCAGCGGGGCCTCCAGCGCGGCCTTGACCGCGGAGGCACCGGTGGCCTCGTCGCCGTCGAGCTCCAGCTTCTCGAAGACCGCGGAGGCCTGCAGCAGGGCCACGCCACCGCCGGCGACGATGCCCTCCTCGACGGCCGCCTTGGCGTTGCGCACCGCGTCCTCGATGCGGTGCTTGCGCTCCTTCAGCTCCACCTCGGTGGCGGCGCCGGCCTTGATGACGGCCACGCCGCCGGCCAGCTTCGCCAGACGCTCCTGGAGCTTCTCGCGGTCGTAGTCGGAGTCGGAGTTCTCGATCTCGGCGCGGATCTGGTTCACGCGGCCGTTGACCTGCTCGCTGTCACCGGCACCGTCGACGATGGTGGTCTCGTCCTTGGTGATGACGATCTTGCGGGCGCGGCCCAGCAGCTCCAGACCGGCGTTCTCCAGCTTGAGGCCGACCTCCTCGGAGATGACCTGGCCACCGGTGAGGATGGCGATGTCGCCGAGCATGGCCTTGCGGCGGTCGCCGAAGCCCGGGGCCTTGACGGCGACGGACTTGAAGGTGCCGCGGATCTTGTTGACCACCAGGGTGGACAGGGCCTCGCCCTCGACGTCCTCGGCGATGATCAGCAGCGGCTTGCCGGCCTGCATGACCTTCTCCAGCAGCGGGAGCAGGTCCTTGACAGCGCTGATCTTGGAGTTGGCGATCAGGATGTAGGGGTCCTCCAGGACCGCCTCCATCCGCTCCATGTCGGTGGCGAAGTAGGCGGAGATGTAGCCCTTGTCGAAGCGCATGCCCTCGGTGAGCTCGAGCTCCAGGCCGAAGGTCTGCGACTCCTCGACGGTGATGACGCCTTCCTTGCCGACCTTGTCCATGGCCTCGGCGATCAGCTCGCCGATCTGGGTGTCGGCGGCGGAGATGGAGGCGGTCGAGGCGATCTGCTCCTTGGTCTCCACCTCCTTGGCCTGCTCCAGCAGGGCGGCGGAGACGGCCTCGGTGGCCTTCTCGATGCCGCGCTTGAGGGCCATCGGGTTGGCGCCGGCGGCGACGTTGCGCAGACCCTCGCGGACCAGCGCCTGGGCCAGGACGGTCGCGGTGGTCGTACCGTCACCGGCGACATCGTCGGTCTTCTTCGCGACCTCCTTGACCAGCTCGGCGCCGATCTTCTCGTACGGGTCCTCGAGCTCGATCTCCTTGGCGATGGAGACACCATCGTTGGTGATCGTGGGGGCGCCCCACTTCTTCTCAAGGACGACGTTGCGGCCCTTGGGGCCGAGTGTGACCTTGACGGCGTCGGCGAGCTGGTTCATCCCGCGCTCGAGGCCGCGCCGCGCCTCCTCGTCGAACGCGATGGTCTTGGCCATGTGAAGTGGTCCTCCCTGGGGTTCCCCATGCCGAAGGCCAGGGGCGGGTTGGGATGTCTCCGGACCGCTCTGGCGCCCGCGACGGACGGCCCACCCGCCCGGCGGCTCCTTGCTCCACCGGGCTTGCGGACCTCACCGAACCGGTCCTTGCTTTGTCACTCTCACCTTCGGAGTGCTAACGCCAATGATTAGCACTCGACCCCTCCGAGTGCAAGCGCGCCAGGGTTCCGCGTGCCCGTACCCCCGGGTAGGGGACGGGTGCGGGGGGCGCGGACAGGCCAGCGCGCGCCGGCGCACCGGACGCGCGACAGGAGGGCCCGCGTCCCCTTGCGGGGACGCGGGCCCTCCTGTGCCGTCTACTGCTGATGTGCGTCGTGGTGCGTGTGTCCGGCGCTTCAGGCCGTCACGCGGACCATGTCCGCCTGCGGGCCCTTCTGGCCCTGCGAGATCTCGAACTCGACCCGCTGCCCTTCCTCAAGGGTGCGGTATCCGTCCATCTGGATCGCGCTGTAGTGGACGAACACGTCCGCCCCACCGTCGACCGCGATGAAGCCGTATCCCTTCTCCGCGTTGAACCACTTGACGGTGCCTTGAGCCATTTCCTAACTCCCCTATTGCCGGCCCTTGCGCGAGTCCGCACTCCGCGGACCCGGGTCGGTCACCACCCCCCGGCGAGAGGGGACGGCGTGCGCCGGAACGCGTCGACCGCGGCTGAATGTATCTGGGCAGACGCCCTCCGCAACAGGTCTGTCGGACGAGAATTCCGGTCATGCCGGATTGCCGACAAGCACATGAACGGCAGGAAAGCGGGGCAACCCGGGCCGGGCATGGCGGACCAACACGACAATTCACGCGATAAATTGAGGCGCAGGTTGTCGCGTTCTCATGGGCGCCGAGCGCACATTCGGGGGGAGGCCCGCTCACTCTATCGCTCTTCGAGCTGCGGAATTACCAGTTCCGCTTGCCACGCTTGGTACACGCCCCTCCCCCGGAGGACACGTGCGCGGTGTCGCGTGCGGCGCCGGGTGCTCTCCCGGTCAGCAGCCGCCCGCGACGGCCGGGATGATGGAGACGCCCGAGCCGTCCGGCGTCGGCGTCCGCAGACCGTCGGCGAAGCGGACGTCGTCGTCGTCGACGTAGACGTTCACGAAGCGGCGCAGCTTGCCGGAGTCGTCCAGCACCCGGGCGGAGATGCCCTGGTGGTTCTTCTCCAGGTCCGCGATGACCTCGGCGAGCGTGGCGCCCTCGGCGGGCACCTCGGCCCGGCCGCCGGTGTGGGTGCGCAGGATGGTCGGGATTCGGACGGTGACGCTCATGCCAGGCCAGCCTCTCGGAAGGAGTCCAGGTCGGGACGGATGATCGCGGACGGTCCGGTGGTCGGGGCCACCGCGTCCAGGGTCTTGAGGCCGTCGCCGGTGTTGAGGACGACGGTGGTCAGGGTCGGGTCGAGCACGCCGGCCTCGATCAGCTTCCTCGTCACGCCGACGGTCACGCCGCCCGCGGTCTCCGCGAAGACGCCCTCGGTCCGGGCCAGCAGCTTGATCGCGTCGACGATCTGCCCGTCGTTCACGTCCTCCACCGCGCCACCGGTGCGGCGGGCGATGTCCAGCACGTACGGGCCGTCGGCCGGATTGCCGATGGCCAGCGACTTGGCGATGGTGTCCGGCTTCACCGGCCGCACCACGTCGTGGCCGTCCTTGAAGGCCCGCGCCACCGGCGAGCAGCCCTCGGCCTGGGCGCCGAAGATCTTGTAGGGCCGGTCCTCGACCAGCCCCAGGGTGATCAGCTCGCGCAGCCCCTTGTCGATCTTGGTGAGCTGGGAGCCGGAGGCGATCGGGACGACGAGCTGGTCCGGCAGCCGCCAGCCGAGCTGCTCGCAGATCTCGTACGCCAGGGTCTTGGAACCCTCCGCGTAGTACGGGCGGAGGTTGACGTTGACGAAGCCCCAGCTCTCCCCGGCCGGGTCCCCGATCAGCTCCGAGCAGAAGCGGTTCACATCGTCGTAGGTGCCCTCGACGCCCACCAGGTCGCCGCCGTAGACCGCGGCCATGACGACCTTGCCCTGCTCCAGGTCGTGCGGGATGAACACGCACGAGCGCAGGCCCGCGCGGGCCGCCGCGGCGCCGACGGCGCCGGCGAGGTTACCGGTGGAGGAGCACGACAGGGTGGTGAAGCCGAAGGCGCGGGCGGCCTCGACGGCGACGGCCACCACACGGTCCTTGAAGGAGTGCGTGGGGTTGCCGGAGTCGTCCTTGACGTACAGGCCGCCGGTGACACCCAGCTCGCGGGCGAGGTTGTCGGCCTCGACCAGCCTGGTGAAGCCCGGGTTCAGATTGGGCTTGTCCGCCACGCCGGCCGGGACCGGAAGCAGCGGGGCGTAGCGCCAGATGCTGTCCGGGCCGGCCTCGATCCGCTTCCGCAGCCCCTCCGGGTCGCCCCCGGGAAGGTCGTACGCGATCTCCAGAGGGCCGAAACACGCCTCACAGGCGAAGACCGGCCCGAGCGGGAAGCGCTCACCGCACTCGCGGCAGGAGAGCGCCGCGGCGGGACCGAGTGAAAGGTCAGTGTTGGTTGCAACAGTCTGCACAGCCATGGTGGCGAGGCCCTTTCTCCTCATCTTCCCCGCGACGGCTTTCGCCGCAGGACGGAATTGGCACCTTCCCCACCGTGGCCTCGGACTGTTGTGCACGAGTGCCGGCGGGAGGGTTGCCGGGGCTTCAACGGGCCGTTCCCTCTGCCCCTCTGGATGAGCTCTATGGCGCCGGCCGATCTTCTGACCGGTGCGTTTGTGCACGCCGGGGCCCCCGAGATGCGGAACTCCCGTGCGTCGTCCAAGACTGTAACCGAAGCCCTCGGCCGCGAGGCCGCCCGTCCGAACCGCGAGACGAGAGGCACACGGGGCCCGCGTGGGCGCCCTCCGGGAGACGGATCCGGGCGAATGCCCCGGAAACATGCCCGAAAGCGGGCATGGACCGCCGGTCCCGGGCAACCACGGTCCGACCACGGCCGGTGTCCGACCCGCACCCGATCCGCACCGCGACCGACAGCAGCAGACACGCCGGGATCACCCGGGCGAACCCGGTCCCGCAGAATGCCTGGGACCGCCGGAGCGGCGGGGTCCGCCGGGAACACCGGGGTGACCGGGGATGCCGGAACCGCTGAGGACCGGCAAGGACCGGCAAGGACCGGCAAGGACCGTCGAGGACAGGGAGGCACACGTGCTGGATGAGGTCGACCACTGGCTGGAACGACGCTCATGGAGCGCTGCCGAACGTCCGCTGTCCCGGCTGCTGGCCGCGAAGCGGGCGGCCGGACCGGCGGGCAGCGTGAGCGTGGTGCTTCCGGCGCTGAACGAGGAGGCGACGGTCGGGGACATCGTCGCCGCGATCCGCCGCGGGCTGATGACCGAGGACATGCCACTGGTCGACGAGCTGGTGGTGGTGGACTCCGGCTCCACCGACCGCACCTCCGAGGTGGCCGCCGCCGCGGGCGCGAAGGTGGTGCACCGCGACGAGGTGCTGCCCCGGCTGCCCGCGGTGCCGGGCAAGGGCGAGGTGCTGTGGCGGTCGCTGCTGGCCACCAGCGGCGAGATCGTCTGCTTCGTCGACGCGGATCTGCGGGAGTTCGACACCACGTTCGTGTCGGGCATCGTCGGGCCGCTGTTGACCGATCCGGGCCTGGCGATGGTCAAGGCGATGTACGACCGTGCCATCGGCGACAGCCCGGCCGGCGGCGGCCGGGTCACCGAGCTGGTCGCCCGCCCGCTGCTCAACCTGTACTGGCCGCGGCTGGCGGGCTTCGTCCAGCCGCTGGGCGGCGAGTACGCGGCACGGCGCTCCCTGCTGGAGCGGCTCAGCTTCCCCGTCGGCTACGGCGTCGAACTGGGCCTGCTGGTGGACGCGCTGCACACCGCCGGGCTCGAGGCGCTCGCGCAGGTGGACGTGGGCGTGCGCAGGCACCGCAACCAGGACGGGCTGGCGCTGGGGCGGATGGCCGCGGCGATACACCGCACCGCCCATGTGCGGCAGGCGCGCGGCCCGCTGACACGCCCGGTGCTCACGCAGTTCGAGCGGGTCCCCGGGGGCGGGTTCGTCCCCCACACCCACCCGGTGGACACCGAGGAGCGTCCGCCGATGCGCACGGTCCCCGAGTACGCCGCCCGCCGCACCGCCGCGTGAGAGGGGGTACCCCGGCCCGGCGCGCACCGGTGAAGCACGTACACGGCCCGGCGCGCGCCGTACCAGCCGCTCCCGCGCCCGCCCGGTGCGGGAGCTACCCGCGTGCGCCGCCGCGCACCCCCGGCCGGCCCTGTCGGACCCGTACGACGAGAACCGTACGTTTGAGCGGTACGGACAGCGGCTAGGTTCCGCTCATGGTCACTCGGCACCAGGTACTCGTCGCCTCCAATCGCGGGCCCGTCTCCCACACGCTCGGCGAGGGGGGCGAGCTGACCGTCAAACGCGGCGGCGGCGGGCTGGTCTCCGGCCTGTCGGCCGTCAAGGGCGACGCGGTGTGGGTCTGCGCGGCGCTGGGCGAGGGCGACCGCGAGGCGGTGCGCCGCACGGGCGGCGAGCTGGACCCGGCGGACACCGGCGGCCAGCAGGTGCGGATGCTCGACATCGCCCCCGATGTCTTCGCGGACGCCTACAACGGCATCGCCAACTCCGTGCTGTGGTTCGTCCACCACATGCTGTACCAGACCCCGCTGGAGCCCGTCTTCGACGCGGACTTCGAGCGGCAGTGGCGCTCCTACGAGGCGTACAACGCGGCGTTCGCCGACGCGCTGGCCCAGGAGGCCGCCGACGGCGCGGCCGTCCTCGTGCAGGACTACCACCTCACCCTCGTCCCGGCCATGCTGCGCGAGCGGCGGCCCGACCTGCGCATCGGCCACTTCTCGCACACCCCCTGGGCGCCGCCGGACTACTTCCGGATACTGCCGGACGACCCGGACGGCGGGGTGGCCGCCGAGGTGCTGCGCGGCATCCTGGGCGCCGACCGGGCCGCCTTCCTCACCCGGCGCTGGGCAGGCGCCTTCGCCGACTGCTGCGTGAAGCTGCTGGGCGCGGAGGTCTCCGTGGTCGACGGCGGCGAGATGATCGTCACCCACGAGGGCCGCGAGACGCGCATAGGCGTTCACGGCCTGGGCGCCGACGCCGAGTTCCTGCGCGAGCGCTCCCGGCGGCCGGACGTGGAGGGCCGGATCGCGCTGCTGCGCGATCAGATCGGCCGCGGGCCCGACGGCGAGCCGCGCAGGACGATCGTGCGCGTGGACCGCACCGAGCTGTCCAAGAACATCGTCCGCGGCCTGCTCGCCTACCGGCGGCTGCTGACGGACCGCCCCCAGTGGCGCGGCCGGGTCGTGCACGTCGCCTTCGCCTACCCCTCCCGCCAGGACCTGGCGGTCTACCGCGACTACACCGACGAGGTCGCCCGCGTCGCCGAAGGGATCAACGCGGAGTTCGGCGAGGGCGACTGGACGCCGGTCGAGCTGCACCTCAAGGACGACTTCGCGCGTTCCCTGGCGGCCTACCGGCTGGCCGACGTCGCCCTGGTCAACCCGGTCCGGGACGGCATGAACCTGGTGGCCAAGGAGATCCCCGTGCTCTCCGACGGCGGCTGCGCGCTGGTCCTCTCCCGTGAGGCGGGGGCCTTCGCCGAACTGGCCGAGGACGCCATCACCGTCAACCCCTACGACATCGGCGCCACGGCAGACGCCCTGCACCAGGCACTGACGATGGACGCGGACGAGCGCGCCGAGCGCACCGAGCGCCTGGCCGCGGCGGCCACGGCCCTGCCGCCCACGAAGTGGTTCCTGGACCAGCTGAACGCGCTGCGCGACTGACGCCTGCCGCGGCCCGCCTCCGGGCGCACCCGCGGGCACGCCCGGAGGGGCCCGCCGCGGGTGCCCGGGGGAAGCGCCACCGGTCCGCGGGCCGTACC
>NZ_JAJFAU010000192.1:3841-7669 GCF_022614595.1 Streptomyces sp. CNQ085 | reverse complement strand
CCGTCAGCCAGAAGCTGGGCCAGGCCCTGTACGCCGACGCCCAGGGCCAGCAGGCCGCGGGTGGCGAGGCCGGCGGCGGCGCGAAGGCCGGCGGCGCGGACGAGGACGTGGTGGACGCCGAGATCGTCGACGACGACAAGCCCAAGGGTGGTGCGGCGTGACGGAGGAGACCCCGGGTTTCGAGCAGGAGCCCGACGTCCCCGCCGAGCCGGGCGAGCCGGGCGAGCGGCCCGGTGACGCGGTGCGGGATTCCAAGGCCGCCGAGGAGGCGGCCGAGGAGACGGCCCCCGGTGAGTCCGGGGTGTCCGGGGACGCCGGGCAGGGGACGGCGCTGACCGCCCAGCTCGACCAGACCCGTACGGCGCTGAACGAGCGCACCCAGGACCTGCAGCGGCTCCAGGCGGAGTTCTCCAACTACCGCCGCCGGGTCGAGCGGGACCGGGTGGCGGTCAAGGAGATCGCCATCGCCAACGTGCTCACCGAACTGCTGCCAGTGCTCGACGACATCGGCCGCGCCCGGGACCACGGCGAACTGGTCGGCGGCTTCAAGTCGGTGGCCGAGTCGCTGGAGACGGTCGTGGCGAAGATGGGCCTGCAGCAGTTCGGCAAGGAGGGCGAGGCCTTCGACCCGACGGTGCACGAGGCCCTGATGCACTCGTACTCGCCCGACGTCACCGAGACGACGTGCGTGCAGATCCTCCAGCCCGGGTATCGCATCGGCGAGCGCACGGTCCGCCCCGCGCGGGTCGGCGTGGCCGAGCCCCAGCCGGGCGCGCAGCCCGCCAAGGGCGGGGACCAGCAGGCGGAGACGGCAGCTGATGAGGAGAGCGGTGGCCCCGAGCAGGGCTGACGCGAGGGAACACCGGGAGGAGGGACGCCGGGGATGAGCACCAAGGACTTCGTGGAGAAGGACTACTACAAGGTCCTCGGCGTCCCCAGGGACGCCACCGAGGCGGAGATCAAGAAGGCGTACCGGAAGCTCGCCCGCGAGTTCCACCCGGACGCCAACAAGGGCGACGCCCGGGCCGAGGAGCGCTTCAAGGAGGTCTCCGAGGCCCACGACATCCTGGGCGATCCCAAGCGCCGCAAGGAGTACGACGAGGCACGCGCGCTCTTCGGCGCCGGCGGTTTCCGCGCCGGCCCGGGGGCGGGCGGCCCCGGCGGCTTCAACTTCGACCTGGGCGACCTCTTCGGGGGCGCCCAGGGCGGCGGCGCTCCCGGGGCGGGCGGCTTCGGCGGCGGCCTCGGGGATGTCTTCGGCGGGCTGTTCGGCCGGGGCGGCGGCGCGGGCACGCGTACCCAGCCGCGCCGCGGCCAGGACATCGAGTCCGAGGTGACGCTCAGCTTCACCGAGGCGGTGGACGGGGCCACGGTCCCGCTGCGGATGTCCAGCTCGGCGGCGTGCAAGGCCTGCGCGGGCACCGGTGACAAGAACGGCACCCCCAGGGTCTGCCCGACCTGCGTCGGCACCGGCCAGGTCAGCCGGGGCGGCGGGGGCGGATTCTCGCTCACCGACCCGTGCGTGGACTGCAAGGGCCGCGGCCTGATCGCACAGGACCCGTGCGAGGTCTGCAAGGGCAGCGGCCGGGCCACCAGCTCGCGCACCATGCAGGTCCGCATCCCCGCCGGGGTCTCCGACGGGCAGCGCATCCGGCTGCGCGGCAAGGGCGCTCCGGGCGAGCGTGGCGGCCCGAACGGCGATCTGTACGTCGTGGTGCACGTCGAGCCGCACCCGGTGTTCGGCCGCAAGGGCGACAACCTGACCGTCACCGTGCCCGTCACCTTCACGGAGGCGGCACTCGGCGGCGAGATCAAGGTGCCCACCCTGGGCGGCCCGCCGGTCACCCTGAGGCTCCCGGCCGGCACGCCGGGCGGCCGGACGATGCGCGCCCGCGGAAAAGGGGCGGCGCGCAAGGATGGCACCAGGGGCGACCTTTTGGTCACCATGGAGGTGACGGTCCCGAGGGAACTGAGCGACAAGGCGAGAGATCTGCTGGAGTCCTACCGTGACGCGACCGCGGACGATGACCCGCGGGCGGCGCTGTTCAAGGCCGCGAAGGGAGAATGACCGATATGGACGGCTACGGCCGCGGGCGACAGGGCCAGGGGCATGGGCGCGCCAACCCGTACGAGCTGACGGACGAGTCACCGGTCTACGTCATCTCCGTCGCGGCCCAGCTCTCCGGGCTCCACCCGCAGACGCTGCGGCAGTACGACCGGCTCGGTCTCGTCTCCCCCGACCGCGCTGCCGGGCGCGGCCGCCGCTACTCGGCACGGGACATCCAGCTCCTGCGCCAGGTGCAGCGGCTGTCGCAGGACGAGGGCATCAACCTCGCGGGCATCAAGCGCATCATCGAGCTGGAGAACCAGGTCGCGGCCCTCCAGGCCAGGGTGGCCGAGCTCCAGCAGGCGGTGGAGGGCGCGGCGGTGGCCATGCGCCGGCGCGAGGCGCAGGTGCACGCCTCCTACCGCCGCGATCTGGTGCCCTACCACGATGTGCGGCAGTCCAGCGCACTGGTGGTCTGGCGGCCCCAGCGCTCCGCCGACTGATCCGCGCTCAGCCCCGGCTCGGGGCCGTCCGGCGTACACACGCGTCCGTCCGGGGCCGCCCGAACGGACGTCCCGCGCCACCCGGACGGCGGTGTGCGGATGGCATGCCGGCGTGGGAAGGGCGCAGCGTGAGGGCATGGACAGGATACGTGCCGTCATAGCCGCGTTCGTCACCGTCGCGACCTCCGCAGCGCTGCTGGGGGCCGCTCCCCTGGGTGTTCCCGTGGTCGATCCGGTGTCCGGCGCCGTGGCCGTTCGCACGACGGCCGACGGGACCGGCACCCCCCGGGTGCCCTGGCCCGGGGGCACCGTGCGGACCGTCGGGAAGCTCATCGGGAGCTATCCGGGCGGACAGCTGCTCGCCTGCTCCGGCGCCGTCGTGGACGCCCCCAACGGAAGCGTCGTCGTCACCGCCGCGCACTGCGTCCACAATCCCGGCGAGGCGCGCTGGAAGCAGGCATGGTTCGTCCCCGCCTACGACCGCCACGGCACCGCGAACGCCACCCGTGCCGGCTGGCGGGTGGAGTCGGCGCACCTGGAGTCCGCCTGGAAGCAGGGGAGTCTGCCGCAGGCCCTGCCGTACGACTACGCCTTCCTGAAGGTGGAGGAGAAGGACGGGCGGACCCTCCAGGAGACGGTCGGCGCCAACCGCCTGGGCTTCGAGCCCGTCGACCCGGCCGAGCCCACCGTGGCCCTCGGCTATCCGGCGACCGAGCCGTACGACGGCGAGACGCTCGCCCACTGCGCGGGCTCGCCCGCCCTGCTGACCGAGCGGGACACCCGTCAGCCGAACGTGGGCGGGCTGCTGCTGGAGTCCTGCGACCTGACCCAGGGCTCCAGCGGCGGGCCGTGGCTGCGGGACTACGACGCCGTGAGCCAGTCCGGCACGGTGGTGGCCGTGATGTCGGTCGGCGACGACCGGGGCCGGGTGCTGGGCCGCCCCTTCCCGGCCGAGGCGCGGCGTCTGCTCCAGGCGGCCGGCGCCACCCGCGGCTGAGCCGCACGGGCGGAGCGGGCCCGGCCGGCCCCGCCGCCTCATGAGCCGACGCCGTCCCGCCCGATGTGCGACCGGGCGGGGCGGCGTCCTGCCGTACGCGGGCGGGGCACCGGCGCGGGCCGGAGGGGGCGCGGGTCAGAGGGGGCGGACGGTGCCCATCGCCCGGTCCAGGGCGATCTCGATCAGCACCCGCTCCGGATTGGGCGCGGGGGTGCGCCCGTACCGCTCGGCGTAGCGGGCGACCGCGTCCGCGACCGCGTCCGGGGGGGGGGGGGGGGGGG
>NZ_JAJFAU010000192.1:0-3831 GCF_022614595.1 Streptomyces sp. CNQ085 | reverse complement strand
CCCCCCCCCCCCCCCCCCCCCCCCCCGGTGCCCTCCAGGGTGGCCCAGCGCCCCCGGTCCACCTGGCAGACGGCGGCCCGGGCGCCTCCGGGCCTCCCCGCGGCGGCCAGGACGTTGGCGACCTTGGCGCTGGTGCGGCGGGTGATGACCCGCGCCAGACCGGCCCCGGGGTCGTAGGTGGCCCCGACGGGCACCACATGGGGCGTGCCGTCAGGGCGGAGCGTCGTCAGGGTGCACAGGTGCCGCTCCCGCCAGAAGGCGAGGTACGCGTCGTCCGGGTGCCCGGGGTCCCGCCGGGATTCACTGGCCATACTCCGGAAACTATCCCGGCGGCACTCCCGTCCACCCCTTGAGTGGAATAGACTCAACTTACTGCATGCTGATGTGTGCAGAGTTGGCGACAGGAGGAGGAGCACGCACCCGTGGACGCCGAGCTGACCAACAGGAGCCGGGACGCGATCAGCGCGGCCAACAACCGCGCCCTCACCGGGGGCCACCCCGACATCACCCCGGCACATCTGCTGCTGGCCCTGCTGGAGGGCCAGGACAACGAGAACATCCAGGACCTGCTCGCGGCGGCCGACGCCGACCAGGCCGCCCTGCGCTCGGCGGCCGAGCGGCTGCTGGGCTCGCTGCCCAGCGTGCGGGGCTCCACCGTCGCCAAGCCGCAGCCCGACCGCGACCTGATGGCCGTCCTCGCCGACGCCTCCCGGCGCGCCAAGGAGCTGGGCGACGCCTACATCTCCACCGAGCACCTGCTCATCGGCCTGGCGGCCAGGGGCGGCCGGGCCGGCGGGCTGCTCACCGAGCGGGGGGTCACCGCCGAGAAGCTGCTCACCGCCTTCGAGAGCGCCCGCGGCGGGCAGCGCGTCACCACCGCCGACCCCGAGGGCACCTACAAGGCGCTGGAGAAGTTCGGCACCGACCTGACCGCCGCGGCCCGCGAGGGCCGGCTCGACCCCGTCATCGGCCGCGACCAGGAGATCCGCCGCGTGGTGCAGGTGCTCTCGCGGCGTACCAAGAACAACCCGGTCCTCATCGGCGAGCCCGGTGTCGGCAAGACGGCGGTCGTGGAGGGCCTGGCGCAGCGGATCGTCAAGGGCGACGTCCCCGAGTCGCTGAAGAACAAGCGCCTGGTCGCCCTCGACCTGGGCGCGATGGTGGCCGGGGCCAAGTACCGCGGCGAGTTCGAGGAGCGGCTCAAGGCCGTCCTGGCGGAGATCAAGTCCAGCGACGGGCGGATCGTCACCTTCATCGACGAGCTGCACACCGTCGTCGGCGCGGGCGCCGGCGGCGACTCGGCGATGGACGCGGGCAACATGCTCAAACCCATGCTGGCCCGCGGCGAGCTGCGCATGGTCGGCGCCACCACGCTGGACGAGTACCGCGAGCGGATCGAGAAGGACCCGGCTCTGGAGCGCCGCTTCCAGCAGGTGCTGGTCGCCGAGCCCACCGTCGAGGACACCATCGCCATCCTGCGCGGCCTCAAGGGCCGCTACGAGGCGCACCACAAGGTCCAGATCGCCGACGGCGCGCTGGTGGCCGCCGCCGCCCTGTCCGATCGCTACATCACCTCCCGCTTCCTGCCGGACAAGGCCATCGACCTGGTCGACGAGGCCGCCTCCCGGCTGCGTATGGAGATCGACTCCTCGCCCGTGGAGATCGACGAGCTCCAGCGTGCCGTGGACCGGCTGAAGATGGAGGAGCTGGCGCTGGCGGGCGAGAGCGACGAGAGCTCCCGGGAACGGCTGGAGCGGCTGCGCCGCGAGCTGGCCGACCGCGAGGAGGAGCTGCGGGGACTGACCGCCCGCTGGGAGAAGGAGAAGCAGGGACTCAACCGCGTCGGCGAGCTGAAGGAGAGGCTCGACGAGGTGCGCGGCCAGGCCGAGCGCGCCCAGCGCGACGGCGACTTCGAGACCGCCTCAAAGCTGCTGTACGGCGAGATCCCCACCCTGGAGCGCGAGCTGGAGGAGGCCTCGGCCGCCGAGCAGGAGCAGGACCCGGGCAAGGACACCATGGTCAAGGAGGAGGTCGGCTCGGACGACATCGCCGATGTCGTCGCCTCCTGGACCGGCATCCCCGCCGGACGACTGCTGGAGGGCGAGACGCGGAAGCTGCTGCGCATGGAGGACGAGCTGGGCCGGCGGCTGATCGGCCAGAGCGAGGCCGTGCGCGCCGTCTCCGACGCCGTGCGCCGCTCCCGCGCCGGGGTCGCCGACCCCGACCGGCCCACGGGCTCGTTCATGTTCCTCGGCCCCACCGGCGTCGGCAAGACCGAGCTGGCCAAGGCGCTCGCCGACTTCCTCTTCGACGACGAGCGGGCCATGGTCCGCATCGACATGAGCGAGTACGGCGAGAAGCACTCGGTCGCCCGGCTGGTCGGCGCGCCCCCCGGCTACGTCGGCTACGAGGAGGGCGGCCAGCTCACCGAGGCCGTGCGGCGGCGCCCGTACAGCGTGGTGCTGCTGGACGAGGTGGAGAAGGCCCACCACGAGGTCTTCGACATCCTGCTCCAGGCGCTCGACGACGGGCGGCTGACCGACGGGCAGGGCCGGACGGTGGACTTCCGCAACACCATCCTCGTCCTCACCTCCAACCTCGGCAGCCAGTTCCTGATGGACCCCCTCGCCAAGGAGGAGGAGAAGCGCGAGGAGGTCATGGCGAGCGTCCGCTCCGCCTTCCGGCCGGAGTTCCTCAACCGGCTGGACGACCTGGTGGTCTTCTCCGCGCTCAGCGGCGAGGAGCTGCGCGGCATCGCCCGGCTCCAGATCGACGCCCTCTCCCGGCGCCTGTCCGACCGTCGCCTCGCCCTCGACGTCTCCGACGCCGCGCTGGACTGGCTGGCGGTCGAGGGCAACGACCCGGCCTACGGCGCCCGGCCGCTGCGCCGCCTGGTCCAGACGGCCATCGGCGACCGGCTCGCCCGCGCGATCCTGACGGGCGAGATCCGTGACGGGGACACCGTCCGCGTGGACGTCGCCCTGGGGGAGGGCCTGACCGTCACCCCGGCGCGGTGACGGCGCGGCGGTGACCGTGGTGCGGTGAACGGTGGTGCCCGGCGGCTCCGGTCGCCGGGCGCACCACCACGGCATATGCCCTGCCCGGCGGGGAACCCCCATGCGGTCGGACGGTCATGTCAGCCCGACGGACGAGCCCCGGAGCCCGGGCTTGCCATGACCGGGCCGGGGTGGGGGAGGATGGCAGGAATCGTATGAAGGGAAAACCACGGTGACTATCGACCCGTCCTCGATCCCGAACTTCGGGGGCCAGCAGCCCGAACAGCAGCCGACGGGGCCTGCCGGGCCCGTCATCCCGGACCAGGACCTGGTCAAGCAGCTCCTCGACCAGATGGAGCTGAAGTACGTCGTCGACGACGAGGGTGACCTCGCGGCGCCGTGGGAGGAGTTCCGCACCTACTTCATGTTCCGCGGCGAGAAGGAGCAGCAGGTCTTCTCCGTCCGGACGTTCTACGACCGCCCCCACTCCATCGAGGACAAGACCCGCCTGCTGGAGCTGGTCGACGACTGGAACCGCCGCACCCTGTGGCCGAAGGTCTACAGCCACACGCACGACGACGGCACGGTCCGCCTGATCGGCGAGGCCCAGATGCTGATCGGCGTCGGCGTCTCGCTGGAGCACTTCGTCTCCAGCACGGTGAGCTGGATCCGCGCCTCGGTCGAGTTCGACCGCTGGCTCGTGGAGCAGCTCGGCCTGGCCAAGGACATCGAGGAGTCCGAGGGGGAGGGCGAGGGCGAGGGCTGAGCTCTCCACTCCTCCCACGAGGCCCCGCACGGCCCCGGTGCGCGGAACGCTCCGCGTCCGGCGCACCGG
>NZ_JAJFAU010000191.1:5175-7795 GCF_022614595.1 Streptomyces sp. CNQ085 | reverse complement strand
CCCGGCCGCCCGCGGCCCGCCGGGACGGTCGAGGCGAACGGGACGACCGGCACGGCCGACGAAGCAGGGGAGGCGGAGACCGTCGTCCCCTTCGCCCGGCACCCGGCCGTACTCGGCCTGTACTGATCCGCGCCCGCCCGCCGCTCCCCGCCGCCCGGCGCTGAGGGACCCGGGAGCGGGCGCGGCCGCCGGGCGCACGGGTGCCGGGGCGCGGAAGCGGGTAGGCGTCCGGACCCCGCGCCCCGTCGCCCGGGAGCCCCGAGTCCGAGAGGAAGGCAGCGCCCATGACGACCAGCGTCGGCAACCCCGGCAGCACGACAGCCGAGTACAAGAGGTCCCCGAGCCACTTCACCGACCGCATCACGGCCGACGGCGCCGACGGCTGGCCGGTCGAGGCCGGACGGTACCGGTTGGTGGTCAGCCGGGCCTGTCCCTGGGCGAGCCGTGCCCTGGTGGTGCGGCGGCTGCTCGGCCTGGAGGGCGCGATCTCCCTGGCGGTCACCGACCCCCTGCAGGACGAGCGGAGCTGGCGCTTCACCCTGGACCCGGACGGCCGGGACCCGGTGCTGGACATCGCCTTCCTCGGCGAGGCGTACACCGCCCGCGAGCCCGGCTACGACGGGGGTGTCAGCGTCCCAGCCGTCGTGGACATCCCCAGCGGCGTGCTCGTCACCAACGACTACCCGCGCATCACGCTCGACCTGGCCACCGAGTGGACCGCGCTGCACCGCGACGGCGCGCCCGACCTGTACCCCGAGCCGCTGCGCGACGAGATCGACGAGGTGATGGAGGACGTCTACCGCAACCTGAACAACGGTGTGTACCTGGCCGGTTTCGCCAAGAGCGAGCGGGCCTACGAACGCGCCTACCGAAACCTCTTCGCCTGCTGGGACCGGCTCTCCGAGCGTCTGGCCGGCCGCCGCTACCTGGTGGGGGACACCATCACCGAGGCCGATGTGCGGCTGTTCACCACTCTGGTGCGCTTCGACGCGGTCTACCACAGCCACTTCAAGTGCAACCGCAACAAGCTGACCGAGGACCCGGTGCTGTGGGCCTACGCCCGCGATCTCTTCCAGACCCCCGGCTTCGGCGACACGGTCGACTTCGACCACGTCAAGCGCCACTACTACCAGGTGCACACCGACATCAACCCCACCCAGATCGTGCCGCTGGGCCCGGACCTGTCCGGGTGGCTGACCCCGCACCACCGCGAGGAACTGGGCGGCCGGCCCTTCGGTGACGGGACCCCGCCCGGCCCGCCGCCCGAGGCGGAGGAGATCCCCGACCGGGGCCGGGCCGGCGCCTCCGGAGCGTGAAACCGGGCGCAGGGGCCGGGTTCCCCGGCCCCTGCGCGGGTACTGCGGCGGGGACGCAGGGCGATCGCAGGCACCGATGTGGGAAACGGGTGGTCACCGTGCTCGCCGGACGGCTGGACGCGAGGACGCGCGCATTCTCGGTGGAGGAGGTGCCCACCCCCCGGCCCGGGCCGGGGGAGGTGCTGGTCAAAGTGGAGGCCGCGGGCGTCTGCCTGTCGGACGTGCACCTGATCGACGGCACGCTCACCCCGCTGTACCCGCAGGGGGACACCGTCACCCTGGGCCACGAGGTCGCGGGCGTGGTCGCCGAGCCGGGCGCGGGTGTGACCCGGTGGCGGCCGGGCCAGCGTGTCCTGCTCCAGGCCGGTGAGGAGCGGGACGGGGTGGTGTGGACCCGCGGGGTGGACTACGACGGCGGCTGGGCCGAGTACGCGGTGGCGGCCGGACCGACGCTGGTGGAGATCCCCGACGAGTTGCCCTTCGAACAGGCCGCGATCATTCCGGACGCGGTGTCCACCCCGTGGGCCGCCATCACCGCCACCGCCCGCACCGAGCCCGCGCGCCCGGCCGGCGTCTGGGGTGCGGGCGGCCTGGGCGTGCACGGCGTGCAACTGCTGCGCCTGGTCGGCGCCGCGCCGATCATCGTGGTCGATCCCCTGGCCGAGGCGCGCGAGCGGGCCCTGGCCTTCGGCGCCGACCTGGCCCTCTCCTCGGACGATCCGGAGCTGCCCGCCCGGGTGCGGGGGGAGACCGGCGGGGACGGGCTGGCCTTCGCCTTCGACTTCGCCGGAGTGCCGGCGGTGCGGGAGCAGGCGGCGCGCTGCCTGGGCCCGGGCGGCAGGCTGGTGCTGGTCGGGCTCACCGACCGGCCGCTGACCATCAGCGACGGCACCGCCTTCAGTTACTTCCAGCAGCAGGTGCTGGGGCACTACGGCTCCTCCGACGAGCACGTGACGCAGCTCGTCGAGCTGGTGCGGCGGCACCGGCTGGACTTCTCGCGGTCGGTCAGCGGGGTGCTGCCGCTGGCGGAGGCGGGAGAGGCGGTGGGCCGGCTGCTGCGCAAGGAGGGCAGTCCGGTCCGGCTGATCCTGCGCCCGTGAGGCGGCGCCGGTACGGCGGGCTGTACGGGCGGTAAGGGCCGCGTGAAACGGACCGTGCGAACCGTGGGCACCGGCGCCGGGCAGGGTCTCGTCTCTCCTGCCCGGCGCCGGGGTGAGGCCGCCGGACCGGCGTCCGTGGGGGGAGGAAAACGCCGGGCCGGCGGACGGCCGCGCCGATCGGCGGGGGGGGGGGGGGGGGGGGGG
>NZ_JAJFAU010000191.1:0-5165 GCF_022614595.1 Streptomyces sp. CNQ085 | reverse complement strand
CCCCCCCCCCCCCCCCCCCCCCCCCCCCCCCCCCCCCCCCCCCCCCCCCCCCCCCCCCCCCCCCCCCCCCCCCCTCCGCCGTCAGCGGGCCCTGGCGGTGGACTCCTTCTGGAAGGCGCTCGGACCGTACGACCAGATCTGGTTGACCCGGCTGCGCTCGGCGGCGTCGGGGTAGGCGTTGGCGCAGGACGGGCCGGGGCCGCCGCCGGACATCAACTCACTGCACGGCCCGGAGTAGTTGTCCCGCAGGCCCAAGGACTTCATGTGTGGGGGGTCTCCTTCTCGTCGGTGAACCCGGAGGCGGAACCTGAGGGGGTCGGGTCCGGCGGAGGAACTTCGGCCAGTCAGAATTGTGTTCGAATCCCGTGCCCCCGGGGATGATGCCAACCGGCGATAGCGCCGGGCTATCGCCGGTGATCGCGCCGTTCGGTCCCCCTGTCGGACAGGGCGTGCCGGGGATCACCGGGAGCGGCCGGGGAAGGCCAGGTCGTGTGCCCGGAACGCCGGGCATGCCGTTTCAGTGGCGTTCGGACGTCTGGTGCCGCCCGTTGGGGCGTCGTTATCCTCCAGGTGTGGAGCTCGACGTGAGGCATCTGCGTGTGCTGTGCGCCATCGCCGACGCCGGCAGCGTCCGCAAGGCGGCGCTGCGCCTGGGCATGAGCCAGCCCTCCCTGACCACGCAGCTGCGCCGTATCGAGAACGCCATCGGCGGGCGGCTGTTCACCCGGGAGCGGACGGGCAGCCGTCCCACGGCCCTGGGGCGGTCCGTGCTCTGCCGCGCGCGTCCGATCGTCGCCGACATGGCGGCCCTGGTGAGCGAGGCGAGGAGCGCGGCGGCGCTGGAGGGAGGGGCGCGGCTGCGGATCGGCAGCACGGCCAGCCGCGCCGTGGCCGGATGGGTGCGCAGACTCCGGGTCCGCTACCCCGGCGCGGAGGCCGGGCTTCACATCGACGTATCGGCCAACTCGCTGCTCCAGACGGTCGCCGACGGGCAGGTGGACGTGGCTTTCGTCCACGAGCCGGAGGGCTTCCCGCTGCGCTTCCCGCCAGGGGTGGAACAGCACGTCCTGGTCGCCAGGGAACCGCAGTTCATCGCCCTGCCCGAAACACACCCCCAGGCCGGCCGCCGGGTGGTGGACATGGCCGATCTCGCCGACGACCAGTGGATCGTCGACTTCACGGCGGACGGGGAGTGGGCCGCCACACGCCGTGCCTTCGCGACCGCCGGACTGGACCCGCGCATGGTCCACGTGCCCGACAACACCACCGCCGCGGCGCTGATCGCCGGGGGCGAGGCGGTGAGCGTGTGCCAGCCCGTCTCGCAGCAGCGCCAGGGAATGGTCATCCGCCCGCTGCGCGACGACCCGCTGGCGGTACGGCTGTTACTCGCCTGCCGGTCGGACAGCCCGCCGGCGGCGGAGATCGGCGGCCTGCGCGCCGACCTCATGGCCGCCTACGCCGAGGTCGCCTGGGCCAGCCCCGCCTACCGCTGGTGGCTGCTGCGTCACGGCGGCGCGCTGCTCCCTCCGCCGGAGGGAGGCCTCGCGCCGTCCGCCGCAGAGCGTTCCGGCATACCGGCTCCCGGCCGCGCGGGCGGTCACGCGGACACCGCGACCACGGCGGAAGCACCGCCGAACGCACTGCCGGACGGACCGCCGGACGGACCGCCGGAACACGTCCTGGCCGCGGCGCCCGGACCGCCTTGCGCCCCGCGGCGGCCGCCCGCTCCGCGCACCGCCACGCCGCGCGTGCCCCGGGCACGCGGGGGCGGCTGAGGCGCGCACGGGGCGGCCCGGGTCAGCCCCTGCCGAGGTCCAGCGGCGGCTCGACGGTGTGGAAGCACTGGGTGCACACGTATCCGCCGTGCGGCCCCTCCTGGACCGCCCAGCCGCACTGCGCGCAGTGCATCACGGCCACGTCGGGCGCCGGGACGTCGGAGTGCGGCGGGCTCACCCGGTGGCTCCGCGGTTGCCGCAGGACCAGCGCCCGTCGGGGCCTTGGACCACGGTGGCTCCACGTGTGGTGCAGTTCAACGGCAGTTCCCCTTCCGCCGTCCCTCGCGGGGTCCGCCCGCGCCGCCGGTGCGGTCACCACCGAGGACGCGGCTGTCACACGTCACCGTAGCCCGGTGCGCGGCCGGTGACGAGTCTTCTCCCCGGCCGCCGGGGGATCAGGCCAGCACGGCGAACGCGCGGGTGGTGCCGGAGAAGGAACGGGCGCCGCCCACCAGGGGCTTGGCGTCGCCGTGGTAGCGGACGCGGTAGCGGCCGGGTACGGCCCCGGAGGGCACGTCCCAGGTGACGGTCACCTTCGAGGCGGCGATCCCGTCGCGCTCCCAGCGGAAGGCCGTCGACCAGTCGCCGTCGTCGGCGACCGTGCGCCAGGCCCCGTCCTCGTACCGCTCCACCCGCAGATAGGTACTGCCCCGGTGGAGGTCGTTGCCGGGGTGAGCGCCGGCGAACACCGCCGAGACCCGCTCGCCGGCCCGGTAGCCCTCGCGCGGCTGGCTCAGCACGTCACCGAAGGAGCGCCCGATCCGCGGGGCGTCCAGCACAATCGGCGGCTGGAGGGCGAGCGGCGCGGCGGACAGGTCGGGTGGCTCCGGTCCGGTCGGCAGCGCCCGCCCCTCGCGCATCGCGCGGGCCAGTTCCGCCGAGACCTGCTGGACGGCGGGCAGCTGCCAGCGGCCGAAGAGGGTGCTGCCGCCCTCGTAGTGCTGGGCGTCGTACTCCTCGGGGGTGGTGAGGTAGTGGAAGTAGGAGTTGGCGTAGCCCGCCACCAGCACGTCGTCCAGGTCCGCGCCGGTGACCTGGGCGACGGTGCGCCGCAGCCGCAGCCCCGCCGCGATGGTGACCTCGCCGGGGACGCCGATCAGGTACAGCCGGCCGATGCGCACCAGCTGTACGGGCACGGTCTCCTGCACCCAGGGGTAGATCCGGTTCATCTCCCCGATGGGCACGGCGATCGCCTTGGGCGCGTGGGCATCGCGCAGCTCCGGCGAGACGGTGTAGATCACCGAGTGGGAGATCGCGTCCCAGAAGGGGTTCTCGCCCTCGGAGAAGCCGGGGAAGGCCGGCCCGTCCTCCGTGCTGCCCGCCGCCATGGCCGCGCCGACGGCCGGTTTGGCGGTCCTGTGGACGCGCCCGTCGCCGGTGAACTCCGGTTCCACGGTGACCTCGGAGAGGTCCACGTACACCAGCCGGGAGTCCACGCCTCCCGACAGCCGGGTGCCGGGCCGGTCCAACTGCCGGGCGGCGGCCTCGTACTGGCGCAGGCCGTTGGCCCGGGTGCTCTCGAAGTCCTCCGGTGTGGTGGGCGGCTCCAGGTCGGGGTTGGGGGACATGTCGCCGGCGTTGGTCTGCGCGAAGGCGGTGATCACCTCGGGCGCGGTACCGGCCAGGTAGTCCGCGCCCGCCACCTCGCGCTCCCAGTGGTAGGCGGCGTACCCCTTGTTGTCGGCGCTGATGAGGCGGTTGTCGCCGGACATGCTGGTGCAGTGGGTGGCGAACCAGTTGACCGCCCCCACCAGCCGCCCCTGCCGCTCGATCCGCAGCAGTGTGGTGAGCGGGTCGATCGCGTCGGGGAAGTGGGCTTTGACGTCGGCCGGGTTGCGCTCGAACGCGGCGCGGGAGCGGTTGACGCTGGCGCCGTGCAACTCGCCTCGGGAAAAGGAGAGTTCGGAAGGCGCCAGATCGGCGTGGGCCCGGCCCACGGCCTCCGTGATGCCGTGCACGACCGCGTCGAAGGTCTTGGCGTGGAAGCCGAGTGTGGTGATGTTGTAGAGCAGGTGGTGGGAGTAGCCGCCCGGCCCGGCGTGGGTGTGAGTGGCGGTGATCATGGTGTTGCGGGCGTTGTAGAGGCCGCCGTACCGCTCCTCCAGGGCGCGCAGCACCGCCTGGTGCACACTGGAGAAGATCATGGGGGAGTCGACCACGACGAGGGCCACCCGCTCCCCGGCGCTTCCGTCCGGTGTCCGGTCGGCGATGACGAAGGCGCGGGCCCGCAGCCGGTTGTGCAGCCCCCGCGCCTGCTGGTCGGTGCGCCCGTAGCCCATCATGCCGACCTCGGTGACCTCGCCGGTGGCGTCCGCGATGCCGCGTCCCACCAGGTAGGAACCGGCCCCCGCCCCGTCGGTCCGCCCGGACGCGGCGGAGGCGGGTGCGTCCTCGGCCGCGTGGGCCGCGGTCCGCGGGAGCCCGGCGAGGCCGAGTCCGGCCGCCGCGGCGGCGGTGCGCAGGACACCGCGGCGGCTGCTGCCCGGCATATGGATGGGGATGTCCGGGGCGCGGCCGGACGGTGTGCGCCGCTGGGTTCGGGGATCGCTCACGTGCGGCTCCTCACGGTGCAGTAGGGGGTTACCGCCGGTTTACCGACAGGAGTTGTGAGCATGACACTCACGGCATCGGCGGACAATCCATCTGTGCGGGATCGCCGCCGGGCACCCGCGGCCGCCAGGGCCGGAAACCGCCGGACGGGTGCGGCCCGCCCCGCCGTACCGCGCCGCGTGAGGCGCCCGGTGCCGGCCGGCTACCAGAGGTCGCCGTCGCGCCAGTCGCAGACCAGCTCACCGGTGGCGTCCAGCTCCGCGCCGCCCGCCACCGGCAGCACGTGGACGCACCCGTCGTCCTCCTCCGTGCGCACGGTCCCCGAGGGGGAGAGAGCCGAGAGGGGCCCCCGCCACAGCAGCCAGCCGCGTGCCGCGTAGAAGCCCGGCGCCTCGTCGGTGGAGGCCAGCGCACCCAGGTCGTACGCGGCGCGCACCACCCGCTCCAGAGCCCCCATCAGCGCGGCCCCGTACCCGTGCCCGCGCCGGCCCCTACCTCACCGGCCGGCGCGGACCCCGACCCCTTCCACGTAGCCGGCGCGCAGTGCCCGGCCGCCGTGCAGCAGCCTCCGCTGTACCAGCGAGGCGTGGCCCACCAGCTCCGCACCCTCCCAGGCCAGGGCGTGCACACCGCCCAGTGCGTGGTCCCAGTCCTGGTCGGTCATGTCCCCCTCGAACACCTCGTCGAGCAGGGAGCGGACCGCCGCGCGGACGGAGGCGTCCAGATCCGCCGTGTGGAGGAGGACGATCCTGCCCGGGCCGCCGCTGTCTCCGATGCTGATGCCGGTCATGCCCCCATCCTGGCAGCACGACGCCGCCCGCCGCCGTGTCCTCACGGCGG
>NZ_JAJFAU010000020.1:32725-47312 GCF_022614595.1 Streptomyces sp. CNQ085 | reverse complement strand
ATGTTCTCCAGCGCCGTCAGGGTGGGCAGCAGATTGAACGCCTGGAAGATGAAACCGACCTTGTCCCGGCGCAGTTGCGTGAGCTTCCTCTCCTTCAGGGAGGACAGTTCGGTCTCACCGATCCACACCTGCCCCGACGACACCGCGTCCAGCCCCGCGAGGCAGTGCATCAGCGTCGACTTGCCCGAACCCGACGGACCCATGATCGCCGTGAACGCGCCCCGCGCGATGTCCACGTCCACCCGGTCCAGCGCCACCACCCGCGTCTCACCGGCGCCATACGCCTTGACGACCTGCCGCGCCCGCGCGGCAACGGCCGTACTTCCTCCACTGCCCCCGGTCCTGGGATTCACTACAGCCGTTGTCACGGTATGTCTCCTGTATCGACTGTTATCAACTACGCCGCGCCGGGGCTTCCCCGAAACCCGCGTCACCGACTGGACTTACGCGAAGAGCCTGTCGCACCCGGCCCGGCGCCGCGATGGTGCGCGGTGCCGTATCCGTACGGGGCGGGCACCGCCCCGGCGGTGCGGCACCCTGCGTCAAGCAGCCTAGGGAGCGATCCGCCCGCCCTCGTCCTGCCAGGGGACGAGCCGCGGGTAGGAGGAAGGGGGTACCACCCCTAGGCCATGTCTCCCAACTGCCCTTGGACATTGGGGCATGAGGGTTTCCGCTGTGCTCGTAGACTTATGACGTGGCATTCATGAGCACCCCGCACTGCTGCTTCCTGTGATGGGAAGGCGCTGAGGGCGATGCCGGACGGCGTCGCCCTCCTTGGTGTGCCTGCTGCGCGAACCGCCTCCTGATACTGCCCGTTCCTTTCTGAGGCAATGACGCTCTGACCGCGCAGGCACGATCCCTTCCCTTCACCCCTTGCCAGGAGTGCCTCGTGCCCGTGTCGCTTCCCCCTGCCCTCGATCTGTCCCTCGGCCTGCTGCGTTGCCCGACGTGCCGTACGCGCCGCCTGCACCCCGGCCACGGTGCATTGCGTTGCCCGGTGGGCCACACCTTCGACATCGCCCGTCACGGCTATGCCAGCCTGCTGACGGGCACCCGCGCCACCAGCGGTGACGACGCGGCCATGGTCCAGGCCCGGGACCGCTTTCTGTCCACCGGCGCCTACGCGCCCATCCGCGACATCGGGGCCCGCCTGGCGGTTGATGCCGTGTCCGAGCAGGGCACGGTGGTGGATGTGGGTTGCGGCACGGGCTACTACTTGGCCGGCGTACTCGACCAGTTGCCCGGTGCCCGTGGCCTGGGGCTGGAGACATCGGTGCGCGCGCTGCGCTTGGCAGCCCGCGCCCACGGCCGGGCCGCCGCGGTGGCCTGGGACGTGTTCCGTCCCTTCCCACTGGCCGACGGGGCGGCCGATGTCGTGCTGGACGTGTTTGCTCCACGCAATCCGGCCGAGTTCCACCGCGTTCTGCGCCCAACCGGCCGGCTGATCGTCATCCGTCCCTCCGGGCGGCACTTGGCCGAGCTGCGTGGCCAGATGCCTGCGATGATCACGATCGACCCGGCCAAGGAACAGCGCCTACACCGGGCGCTCAACCCCTTCTTCGAGGCCGTCGTCACCGAGCAGGTGGAGTACTCCGTTCCCTTGACCAAGCTGGATGTCCTGGATCTGGTTGGGATGACACCGAGTGCACGCCATGTGAGCCGCGCAGACCTCAACGACGGTGGCGTCCTGCCCGATCAGATCACTGTCTCCGTGCTGGCCACCGCCTACCGGCCCCGGTGACCACGAGCGGGCGCATGCGTTTGCTGACCGACGAGCAATGGACACGCCTGGTGCCCTGCCTTCCCCACAACGCCGGGAAGGCAGGGCGTCCGTTCGCCGACCACCGCCGCATCGTCGAAGGGATTATCTATCGATACCGCACGGGCATTCCCTGGAGAGATCTGCCCCGCGAAGCATTCGGTCCCTGGCAGACGGTGTGGAAGCGCCATCGCAGGTGGGCGGCGGACGGCACCTGGGACGCGGTTCTGGCCCAGGTGACCGCTCATGCGGACTCGATCAACGGGATCGACTGGACGGTCGCGGTCGACTCGACGATCAACCGGGCCCACCAGCACGCCACGAACACGACCCGGCCGGAGAAGGACACCAGCGCTGTCACCTGCCAGAACAAGAACGAAACTCCGGCTACCAGGGGCGAGCCGGCCGGCCACGCCATAGGCAGATCACGTGGCGGCCTGACGACCAAGATTCATCATGCCGTGGACGGCAACGGCCGCCCGCTGGCGGTCGTGGTCACCCCTGGCCAAGTCCACGACGCGCAGGTCCTCCCTCTGTTACTGGGGGACATCCGCGTCCCGCGACTTGGCCCCGGCAGGCCGCGCACCACGCCGGACGCACTGCTCGCAGACAAGGCGTACTCCTCCAAGCAGGTCCGCGCAGACCTCGCGGTCCGCGGCATCCGCACGGATATTCCCGAGCGTGCCGATCAGCAGGCCAACCGCAAGAGGAAAGGCCGCAGCGGTGGACGGCCCCGGACTTTGGACACCGAGACCTACAAGCGCAGGAACGTCGTGGAACGAGCATTCAGCCTGCTCAAACAGTGGCGGGGCCTGGCCACCCGTTACGACAAACTCGCGATCGTCTACCGCTCCGCAGCCGTACTGGCGGCGATCATCGCCTGGTTACGGAGTTGAGAGACACGACCTAGGGGACTCGGTCCCAAGGATGCCCTTTCCCCTTACGTCAACCTCAAGTCGGCACAGGCCGACCGGGCGGCCGGGCCGGGCGCGGATACGGCGAAGGACCCCGACCGGTGGTCGGGGCCCTCCATTCGAACTTTGAGCTCCCCCGCCAGGACTCGAACCTGGAATGATCGGACCAAAACCGATAGTGTTGCCAATTACACCACAGGGGATAGTAAAAGCCTTAATTCGGACATCCTTCCCGGCTGTCCGAACCGGCCTCCACCACTATGCCGTACCACCAGCCCTCGATGCGACGGTAAAGGTCGGCACTGCCGAGAACCCTCACCACAAGGCAGCCGTGATACGCCTTGCCGGTGTTCTTGCGCACCGTCACGGGGTTGTGCTTCTTGAGCGTGGCCCCCTCCAGCACGCTCACGTCCACTCCGACGAGGTCAGCCCAGTAACGCTCGGCCCCCTCGACATCCGCCGACTCGTGGATCATGACGCGGAAGCGCAACCGCTCCGGCTCCACACCGACCAGCGCCAGCCACCTCAGGTACAGCGTGATCATCCCCGGGTCGCTGTTCACGAAGGTGACTCGTTCCTCAAGACGGTACGACTTGCTCTTCGTCCCCTCGGCCCAGTAAAGGCCGACCCCTACCAGGAACAGCTCCCGGTCCGTCATGCGACCGATCTCGCCGGCCGCCATCGCCTTCGTCTGCTGCCGCAAGACCTCCTGCTTACGCCGGTAAGGCTCCCAACGCGCCTCCGCCATCGCGCGGGCGTGCTCCGCACGCCTCGGCCTCGGCAGATCCCGCACCCACAGCGACACCGAGCTCTTCGACACCCCCAGCTCCGCCACGATCTCGTCGTATGTGCGGCCCGCGCGGCGCAGAGCTCGGGCGCGCTCCTTCATCTCCGTCTTGGCTTGAACCATGACGTCATCCTGGACCCGCAAAGGAGTGCGTGGTTCGAAAATCCGGATGATTCAGTTCTTCGGGTGAAAAGTAGCTTTTTCGTCACCGCTCACACCGGTGCTCGCCCCGGCGCACATGCGGTTTTCCGCGGGCGGAGCCGCCCCGAAAACCGCTGGCGGGCGGTCGTAGGCTGGGCGGTATGACCGAGACGGGGGAAAGCGTCGAGGCCCATGACCAGGGCCGGGGTGATGCGCCTCGGGGGCCGCTGTGGTGGACGCGGCGTCGCGGTGCGGCGCTGGACGCGGTGCTCGCGCTGGTGTCGGGTGCGGAGTGCGCGGTGCAGGGAGTGCCGTTCGCGCGTGAGGCCGGTCTTCCGGTGGGTCTGTCGGTGGCGCTGGGGACGCTGGCGGGGCTGTCGCTGGTGCTGCGGCGCAGGTGGCCGATCGCGGTGGTGCTGGTGGCGATCGCGGTCACGCCGGCGCAGATGGGCGTTCTGCTGGGGACGGTGGGGCTGTACACGCTGGCGGCGTCGGATGTGCCGCGGCGGATCATCGCCCTGCTGGCCGGCATGCAGGGGCTGGGGACACTGATCGTCGCGGTCGTTGAGCTCCGGCGGAGTGTGGTGCGGGACGACTACGGTCATGACCCGCCGGTGTGGTTCGTTCCGCTGGTGTCGGTGCTGATGTCGGTGGGGGTGACGGCTCCTCCGGTGCTGCTGGGGCTGTACGTGGGGGCGCGGCGGCGGCTGGTGGAGAGTCTGCGGGAGCGTGCGGACGGTCTGGAACGGGAGTTGTCGCTGCTGGCGGATCGTGCGGAGGAGCGTGCGGAGTGGGCGCGCAACGAGGAGCGGACGCGGATCGCGCGTGAGATGCACGACGTGGTGGCGCACCGGGTGAGTCTGATGGTGGTGCACGCGGCGGCGTTGCAGGCGGTGGCGCGGAGGGATCCGGAGAAGGCGTCGCGGAACGCGGTGCTGATCGGGGACATGGGGCGGCAGGCACTGACGGAGTTGCGGACGATGCTGGGGGTGCTGCGGGCGCATGAGGCGAGGCCGTCGGGGTCGGCTGTGGGGTCGGATCGTCCGTTGGCGCGGGTGGCGGAGGTCGCGGAGGCGGTCGCGGCGTCCGCAGGCCGGGGCTCGGAGGAGACCGGTGGGCCGTGCCTGGGTGATCTGGACGCGCTGGTGGGGCAGTCGCGGGCGGCGGGGATGTCGGTGGAGTTGTCGGTGGAGGGGGAGGTGCGTTCGTATGCGCGGCGGGTGGAGCGGACGGCGTACCGGGTGGTGCAGGAGGCGTTGACGAACGTGCACAAGCATGCGGCGGGTGCGTGTACGCGGGTGCGGTTGGCGTGTCGTGCGGGTGAGGTGGCGGTGCTGGTGGAGAACGACGCGCCGGCGGAGGGAACGCGGGGTGCGGGGTTGCCCAGTGGGGGCAACGGTCTGGTGGGGATGCGTGAGCGGGTGGCGTCGCTGGGTGGGGGGTTCGTGTCGGGGCCGACGGAGGCGGGGGGTTTCCGGGTGTCGGCTGTCATTCCGGACCGGGGCTGAGACCGGCCGGGGTCATCCCGGGGCGCGGGTGAGGCGTTTGGGGTTGGTGCCGGTGACGAGGGTGGTCAGTGCGGCGTCGAAGGTGTGGCCGAGGTACCAGTCGCCGGTGTGGTCGATGCTGTAGACGCGGCCTCGTTCGTCGATGGCGAGGAGTGCGTTGCCGCCGTCCTCTTCGCCGAGGGGGGCCAGGGCGGTGCCGAGGGCGCGTCCGAGGTCGTTGAGGGTACGGGGCCAGTGGAGGCCGTGCAGAGGGTCGACGCGGACGGCTGCGGGGGCGATGTGGCGGCCGGGTTCGGTGCCCGCGATGTGGAGGCCGCCGAACTCGGCCCAGACCTCGACGGCGGCGGGGAAGACGGCGTGCCGGTGTCCGGTGGGCGAGTGGTGGGCCCGGAGGGTGTCGGCCCAGATCTCGGCCTGTGCGATGTGGTGGCGTCCGGGTGTCCAGCCGGCGGCGCGGAGGGCGGCGTCGACGGGGACGGGGAAACGGGTGGTGGTGTGGCGGGGGTGGGGGATGGGGGTGTTCACCGTTCTCCTGCGGTGTCGACGGGGCGCACGCCGAAGTGCGCGAGGAGGGCTGCGCAGGAGCGGCAGGGGGGCGCGTAGGTGCCGTGCGCCGGATCGCCGTCCTCGCGGATGCGCCGGGTGGTGATCTTGGCGCCCTTGAGTGCTTTGCGGGCTTCGCCGGTGCTGAGGGGTTTGCGGCTGGCGCGTTTGCCGCGGCTTGCTTCGGCGGCGGCGAGGTGGCGGGAGATGAGGACGGCTTCGGGGCAGCGTCCGGTGTGGCGTTCGCGTTGGGGGGCGGTGAGGGTGTCGAGGTAGTCCTGGACGAGGGGGTGGAGAGCCGGGGGGGTGTCGGCTTTGCCCGCGGTGCAGGTGAGTGTCCGGCCGCGTACGGAGAGGGCGGCGGCGACGGTGGGCATGATGCCGTCGCGGCGGTGGCGCGGGACGGGGGTGGTGTCGTCGGGTGCGCCCCAGCCGATGCGGGGGTCCGAGAGGTGCTCGGCGGTGTCGTGTTGTGTGGCGTGCATGGTTGGGTTTCCTCCCCGCGCATCCCCCCGATGGCGTTGGTTCAGGGTGCCAAACGGGCGGGCTTTTGGGAAAGCGGGGTCGGTTTCGGGGCATGTCGCAGGGCGTGTCCCGGCCCGGTGTGGCCGTGTTGTGAGTGTGCCGTGCAGGGGCGGCGAGGTGTCCGCCGGGGTGGCGGTGTGGTGTCGGTTGGGGGTGTGCCGGAGCGGGCGGACGGGGGCGGGACCGGTGGTGGGGGCAGCGCATAGGCTGTGCTCGTCAGCGCCCATCGGCGCCCGTCAGCCAGTTGCCAGCAGGGGGCACCGCCATGACGACAGGTAGGCCTGGGTTGGGGGTTTCTCCCGGTTCCCGTCCCGGGGAGGGGTTCGCGCCGCCGAATGTGGCCTATGCCGGCCAGGTCGTGCGTTTTCCGGACCCGGTGCGGGCTGCCCGGTATCCGGGTGGTGTGCGGGTGGATGAGCGCGGTTATCCGGATTTCTCGCCTTTCGCGCGCGCGGCGGTGGAGATCGCGGAACCGCCGGAGGGTTTCGGCGGGGACGAGCTGCGGTTGACCGACCATGTGTCGGCGAACGCGGCGATGCGTGCGGAGGGTCATGAGTTGTGGGCGGAGTCGCCGTCGGTGGCGACTCCGCACGGCTGGACGTGGCATCACGTGGCGGGTGGTCGCAGGCTGGAGTTGGTGCCGGTGGAGGTGAAGGCTCTGCTGCGGCATCACGGTGGTCTGGCGACGGCTGTGGTGGATCACGGGAAGCGGGGGACGCGGCCGTTGCAGGAGACGCGGCCGGTGCGTTTCGAAGTGCCGCACGGTGTGGCGGTGTCCGAGGAGCAGGTGCTGGACGCGGAGGAGACTCTGGGGTGTCGGCTGCCGGAGTCGTACCGGTCGTTTCTGAAGGCGGCGGGTGGTTGTGCGCCGGCGGGAGTGGCTCTGGACGCGGAGTTGGGGTTGCTGGTGGATCAGCCGTTCTTCACGGTGCGTGAGGAGGCGGCGGTCAATGATCTGGTGTATGTGAACAAGTGCCTGCGGGACCATCTGACGAAGGATTATCTGGGTGTGGCCTTCGTGCAGGGCGGGATCGTCGCGGTGAAGGTGCGCGGTGAGGCGCCGGGGTCGGTGTGGTTCTGCGCGTACGACGACGCGCGGGACCGGGACGGACTGTCGGTGCGGGAGCGGGTGGCGGGGCTTCTGCTGCCGTGCGGTGCGGATTTCGACGACTTCCTGTTGCGGCTGGCGGGTAATCCGCCGGAGTTGGAGACCGTGGCCGGCCTGATGGTGGACGGCGGGTTCGCTCGTGCCGTTCCGGTGGAGGGGTGAGGCTCGATGGTGACGTTCGCGCAGGCGCAGGAGCGTGCGGAGCGCTGGGTCAACGGTGGTGTGCCGACGTATCAGCGCCGTGAGGTGTGGGTGCGGGAGTTCGGTCTGGGTTTCGTGGCGTGGGCGGAGGATCGCGCGGACGGTCCGTCGTCGGGTGGTGGCCGGCAGCGGCTGGTGATCGCGCGGGACAGCGGTGAGTCGACGCTGTGGCCGGCGTTGCCGGTGGGTGAGGTGATCCGGCGGTACGAGGAGGAGTACGGGGCCTCGGCCGCACCGGCGCCGGCGGCTCCGCCTCGGCGGGTGGATCTGGAGGCGACGTCGTTCCTGCTGACGCCTCCGCAGTGGTTGCAGGAGGCGGCGGACCGGTTGGGGGTTCCGGGGCGCCGTGAGGCGGCCGGCTCGGGGGGCTCGGGCCGGCCGTCGGGTGGTTCCGCGCCGGTGCCGGATGCGCCGGCGTCTGCCGGGGAGGCTGTTTCCGGTTCCGACTCAGGTTCCGGTTCGCCGTGGGACGCGGCGGACACCAGTGGCAGTGGTGGCGATCTGGCGTCGGCGCGGCCGCCGGTGTCGGTGTCCGTGCCGCCGATCAGCGGGAGTGACGACGAGGACGGGGGGCCGGGTCCGGTGTCCGGGGCGGGATCGGAGGCCAAGACGGCGCTGCTGCCGGAGAGCGGTGGTGTGCTGCCGAGGACGGCGGTGGCTCCGGCGGCCGACGACCCGCAGGGTTCCGCGCGGAACCAGGATCAGGACCAGGAGCGGCAGCCCTCACGGTCTCCGCGGACTCCGCCGGGCGGGGTGCACCGCGCGGCGACGATGCCGGCCGACCCGTCGGCGGGCGGCCCCGGCACTCCTCCGCCTGCCGCTCCCGGTGCTCCGCCGCCGCCCGGCGCTCCGGGGGTGCCGGGGGATGCCGCCGGCCGTGCGCCGAAGCGCGGCGGGGCGTCCGTGCCGCCGCCGGGTGAGCCGGGTGTGCCGGGGGCGGCTTCGCCGGGTGGGCCGTCCGGTGGTGCGGCCTATACGCCTACGCGGTTGGTGTCGGCGGACGGAGTGGCGTCCCAGGGACGCGCGGACACCCCCGCGCCGGGTGCTCCGGCCGCTCCGGGGGGCGGGGTGCACCACGCGGCGACGATGCCGGCGGGTCCGGGGGGGCCGGGGGGGCCTCCGACGGGCGGTCCGGGGGGTCCTCCGGGCGCGCCGTCGTACGGCGGTCCGGGGCAGCGGCCGTCCGGTATGCCGATGGTCGGGCCCGGTTACATGGCGGTGCTGCGCTATCGCGCGCCGGACGGTTCCGAGCAGCAGCTGATCCGCCGTTCGGCGCCGGGCACTCCGCATCCGGAGTGGCAGATCCTGCACGAGCTGCGGGCGATGGGTGTTCCGCCGCAGCGGGTGCTGGAGCTGCACACGGAGCTGGAGTGCTGCGACGTTCCCGGTGGTTACTGCGCGCGGATGGTGCGGGAGTCCTGGCCACAGGTGCGGATCAGCCACACCGCGCCGTACGGGCGCGATGTGGCCTCCCGCCAGCAGGGGGTGCGTCATCTGATAGAGCATCAGGGTGAGTTGCACCAGGTGGCCGACGGTCCGGCGCGTCCGGCGCCGGTGCGGGTGCCGCTTCCGCCACCGCATCTGCTCCAGCCGGCGCCGGCGGTCGGGCCGGACGGTGTGGCGCAGGAGCTCGCGCAGGCTTTCGGCCCGCAGGCGGTGTTCCGTTTCGACCAGCGTGCGGTCTCCCGGCAGGGTGTTCCGGACGTGGTGGCGCAGACGCTGATGTGGGCGGGTCTGCCGGTGGAGTTCGGTCCGTTCTTCTGGGTGCAGGCGCAGCCGGGGCGTCCGGTGCCGACGCTGGCGGAGCTGGCGCGGGAGCGCGGGGCGCTGCCCTCGGCGGACGCGGCCTCGTATCTGGTGATGGGCAACGACTACGGGCGTCAGCTGTGTGTGCGGTACGGCACGGCGCACATCATGGCGGTGCCGCTGGAGGCTCCCGCGGGCGGCGGTCCGGCGGCGGCGCAGTTCGTCAACAGCGGTCTGCCGCAGTTCGTGCGGTCTCTGGCGCTGCTGGGCCGGATGTGGCGGCTGCGGTACGGGTTGACGCCGGAGCAGGCGGGCCGCTGGACGGTGGATTTCCAGGGGATGCTGGCGTGCCTGGATCCGGCGGCCCTGGCAGGTCCGGAGAACTGGTGGTCGGTGCTGCTCGAGCAGATGTGGGACGGGTTGCTGTAGTCGTCGCGTCCCGGCCGTCGCCGGTGTGTCCGTGCCCGGTCTCCGCTGAGCGGGGGCCGGGCACGGCTGTTCCCCGCTCCGTTGCCCGTGCCGTCCCCCCCGGCCGGGGGGCGTGCCGGGAGGATCACGCTTCCATGTGTGTTCGCGGGGTTTGTGTCGGTTGCGGGCTGTAGGGCCCCATGGCGCATGCTGGGTGGGATATCCGCCGGATTGTGTGGAGGTTGGGGTTCACGATGTCTGCGTCGTCTGCGTCCAAGTCGCCTCATGGCTTCGCCGTCGTACGGGGCCGCGGTTACCGGCCCGAGCAGGTCGACCGCTACACCAGCAGGCTGTACGGGGATCTGGAGGGAGCACGGGAGCGCCTGACCGGGCTGGGGGTGCTGGCCGGGGAACTGGAGGCGGAGGCGGACCGGCTGCGAGGGGTGGTCGCCGCGCTGCCTCCGCAGACGTACGAGGCGCTGGGCGAGCGGGCCCGGCTGATCCTGTCCGAGGCGGAGGCCGAGGCCGGGGAGCTGCGGGAGCGGGCGCGGGAGGAGTCGCGCCGGGTACTGGAGGGGGCACGGAAGGAGGACCAGGCCCGGCGGGAGGCGGCGCACGGTGGTGCGGCCCGGGTGCGGGAGGAGGCGGACGAGGCGGCTGAGGCGCTGCTCGGGCGGGCGCGGGAGCGGGCCGGTCTGCTCCGGGAGCGGGCGCGCACGGAGGCCGGGGGACTGCGGGAGGCCGGCGAGCGCGAGCTGCGGGAGATGGCCGAGCGCTGTGAGGCGCTGCTGCTGGAGCAGGAGGGGAAGCAGGCGGAGGAGGCCGAGGGCCGGGAGCGGGAGCTTGCCGGGCGCGAGGCGGCGGTGGCGGAGCGGGCCGCCGAGCTGTCCGGGCGGGGCGAGGCGGTTCTGGAGCGGGCGCGGCGGGAGTCCGCCGGGGCGGAGGAGGACGCGCGGCGGCTCCAGGCGGAGGCCGAGGAGCGGGCGGCGGAGTTGCTGGCGCGGGCGCGGCTGCGGCGGGAGCGTGTGGAGCGGGAGACGGAGCGGATCGTGCGGGCGCACGAGCAGCGGCGGGAGACGGTGCGGCGGCACATGGCGCATGTGCGCGCGAGTCTGGCGGCGATCACCGGCCGCGCACCGGGTGACGCGGAGGGCGCCGGTGGCGCGGGCGGGCCGGAGGGCGCGGCCGGCGGTCCCGGTGGAACCGCTGGTGGAACGGGCGGCGCGGCGGTGCCGGGCCAGGGGGCACCGGCGGAATGACCGGGTCCCCCCGGGTATCCTGCGGATGACACCACACCTTCCCGCGCGGTTTCGCCGCGGTCCGTCCCGTGAACCGGCGATGACCGCCGGGTGTGCGGGGGTGGTCCTCCGGGTGGGTTCCGTGCCGGTCCGGCGGCCCGTCCCGCCATCCGTCCACAAGACGTCCGAAGTTCCGTCCCGAAGCCGAAGGGCACACCCGTGAGCGCCAACCGCCCGGCAGCCGTCGTCGTCCTCGCAGCGGGTGAGGGCACCCGCATGAAGTCCGCCAGGCCCAAGGTCCTGCACGACATCTGCGGGCGGTCGCTCGTGGGTCATGTGGTGGCGGCCTCCCGTGAGCTGGACCCCGAGGAGCTGGTGGTGGTCGTCGGCCACGGCCGCGAGCGGGTCACCGAGCATCTGGCGGCGCTGGACGCGAAGGTGCGCACGGCGGTGCAGGCCGAGCAGCGGGGTACCGGGCACGCGGTGCGCACGGCGCTTCAGGCGCTGGCGGCCGACGGGGTGCGGCCGGCGGGGACGGTGGTGGTCGTCTGCGGCGACACCCCGCTGCTGACCGGCGAGACGCTGGCGGGTCTGGCCGAGGCGCACGCCGGGCAGGGGAACGCGGTGACGGTGCTGTCGGCCGAGGTGCCGGACGCGACCGGTTACGGGCGCATCATGCGCTCCGAGGACGGCGCGGTGACGGCGATCGTGGAGCACAAGGACGCCACCGGGGAGCAGCTGGCGGTCCGGGAGATCAACTCGGGGGTCTTCGCGTTCGACGGGCGGCTGCTGGCCGAGGCGCTGGGCCGGATCGGCACGGACAACAGCCAGGGCGAGGAGTACCTGACCGATGTGCTGGGCATTCTGCGTGCCCAGGGGCACCGGGTGGGCGCGTGTGCGGCGGGCGACCACCGGGAGATCGTCGGGATCAACAACCGGGTACAGCTGGCCGAGGCGCGCAGGCTGCTGAACGAGCGGCTGCTCCGGCGGGCGATGCTGGCCGGTGTGACGGTGGTGGATCCGGCGTCGACGTGGCTGGACGCGACGGTGACGTACGAGCCGGACGCGCTGGTGCATCCGGGTACGCAGCTGCTGGGTTCCACGCGGCTGGGCGCGGGCTGCGAGGTCGGGCCGAACTGCCGGCTGGCGGACACCGTCGTCGGCGAGGGCGCGGTGGTGTCCAACGCGGTGGCCGACTCGGCGGAGATCGGCCCGGGCGCGTCGGTGGGCCCGTACGCGTATCTGCGGCCCGGGGCGCTGCTGGGCCCGAAGTCGAAGGTCGGCACGTATGTGGAGATCAAGAACTCCGAGGTGGGCGAGGGCACGAAGGTGCCGCACCTGTCGTACGTGGGGGACGCGACGATCGGCGAGCACTCGAACATCGGCGCCGCGAGCGTGTTCGTGAACTACGACGGGATGAACAAGCACCACACCACGATCGGCTCGCACTGCCGGACGGGTGCGGACAACATGTTCGTGGCTCCTGTCACGGTCGGGGACGGGGCGTACACCGCCGCCGGGTCCGTGATCACCAAGGATGTGCCACCCGGTTCGCTGGCCGTCGCGCGCGGCCAGCAGCGCAACATCGCCGGCTGGGTGGCCCGGAAGCGTCCCGGGAGCGCGGCCGCGCGGGCGGCCCGGGCCGCGGGCGAGGAGAGCGGTGACGGCCCCGTGGCCGGGGGATGACCTGGTGGGAGTGCCCCGGCCAGGGCGTACCGTGAGAAGCGCACACCGTGGTGCGCCCCGACGAATCGATGCTCGCAAGGAGATTGTGTTGTGACCGGGATCAAGACGACCGGCCAGAAGAAGATGATGTTCTTCTCCGGCCGCGCCCACCCCAGTCTGGCGGAGGAGGTCGCGGGGCAGCTCGGTGTCGGCGTGGTCCCGACGAAGGCGTTCGACTTCGCCAACGGCGAGATCTATGTGCGCTTCCAGGAGTCCGCCCGTGGTGCGGACTGCTTCCTGATGCAGAGCCACACCGCTCCGATCAACAAGTGGATCATGGAGCAGCTGATCATGGTGGACGCGCTCAAGCGGGCCTCGGCCCGGAGCATCACCGTGATCGTGCCGTTCTACGGCTACGCGCGGCAGGACAAGAAGCACCGCGGCCGTGAGCCGATCTCGGCGCGGCTGGTCGCCGATCTGCTCAGGACGGCCGGCGCCGACCGGATCCTCACCATCGATCTGCACACCGACCAGATCCAGGGCTTCTTCGACGGCCCCGTCGACCACCTGTTCGCGCTGCCGGTGCTGACGGACTACGTGGGCGGCAAGGTGGACCGTTCCAAGCTGACGGTGGTCTCGCCGGACGCGGGCCGGGTGCGGGTCGCCGACCGCTGGTGCGACCGGCTGGGCGCCCCGCTGGCGATCGTGCACAAGCGCCGTGACCCGGACGTGGCGAACCAGGTGACCGTCCACGAGGTCGTCGGCGACGTGCGGGGCCGGGTGTGCGTGCTGGTGGACGACATGGTCGACACCGGCGGCACGATCTGCGCGGCCGCCGACGCGCTGTTCGAGGGCGGCGCCGAGGACGTGATCGTGGCGGCCACCCATGGTGTGCTGTCCGGTCCGGCGACTGACCGGCTGAAGAACTCCAATGTGAGCGAGTTCATCTTCACCGACACCCTGCCGACGCCGAGCGAGGCGGACGTCGACAAGATCACGGTGCTGTCGATGGCGCCGACGATCGCCCGCGCGGTGCGCGAGGTGTTCGAGGACGGCTCGGTGACGAGCCTCTTCGACGAGCAGGCGTAACGGTTCGGCGGGGGCGCCGTACCGGGCACACACCCGGTACGGCGCCCCCGCCGTGTCCGCCCCCGCTGCCGCGGGGCGGTAGACTCGTGGAGTTGCTCGGCGAGGGAGCCGTGCCCGCGGTGGCACGGTGATCCGTTATCGACGCGCTCTTCGCAGCAGGTCAGTCGTGGCCGAGTAGCTCTGGCAACCGCCACAGAACCGACTTGAGAGACGAGGAGTGCGTCATGGCCGACGTCAAGATCTCCGCCGAGGTCCGCAAGGAGTTCGGCAAGGGTGCGTCCCGCAGGCTCCGCCGCGAGGACAAGGTCCCCGGTGTCATCTACGGGCACGGCACCGAGCCGGTCCACGTGGCCCTTCCCGGCTACGACCTGATGATGGCCCTGAAGACCTCCAACGTGCTGATCACGCTGGACATCGAGGGCCGCCAGGAGCTGGTGATCCCCAAGGCCGTGCAGCGCGAGGCCATCCGCGGTTTCCTGGTCCACATCGACCTGCTGGTCGTCAAGCGGGGCGAGCGGGTCACCGTCGAGATCCCGGTCCACACCGAGGGCGAGCTGGCCCCGGGGCAGAACCTGCTGGAGCACGTGCTGAACACGCTGCCGGTGGAGGCCGAGGCGACTCACATCCCGGAGTCGGTGACCGTCTCCGTCGAGGGTCTGGGTGCCGGTGACTCCGTCCTGGCCAAGGACATCCCGCTGCCCAGGGGTTCCTCCCTGGCCATCGAGGAGGAGACCGTCGTCCTCAACGTGCTGGCCGCCCAGGCCGAGGCGCCCGCGGAGGGCGCGGCCGCCGAGGGCGAGGGCGCCGCGGAGTGATCCGCGGGGCTCGTCCCCCTTCTCCTCCGGCCGCCGGCCCGCGCAGGAGCAGATAGGTGCGCACCAGCCTGACCAGCAGAACGGCCGCGACGGCCAGCGTCGCGACGGCGAGCACCGCGCCGACGGCGATCAGTACGGCC
>NZ_JAJFAU010000020.1:3554-32715 GCF_022614595.1 Streptomyces sp. CNQ085 | reverse complement strand
GGCCCGCGCCGTGGGCGCGGGCCGGCGGCCGTGGTGCTTTCCCCGTAGGTCCGCTGTAGGCCAGCTGTAGGAGAGATGACGATGAGCGACGCCGACGCCCCCTGGCTGGTGGTGGGTCTGGGCAATCCCGGTCCGGAGTACGCGGCGAACCGCCACAACGTGGGGTTCATGGTCGCCGACCTGCTGGCCGGGCGGATCGGGGGGAAGTTCAAGGCCCACCGGTCGCGGGCGCAGGTGCTGGAGGGCCGGCTGGGCGCTCCGGGCGCCGGGAGCCGCCGGGTGGTGCTGGCCAGGCCGATGTCGTACATGAACCTCTCGGGCGGCCCTGTGACCGCGCTGCGCGACTTCTACAAGGTGCCGCTGGAGCACCTGGTCGTGGTCCACGACGAGCTGGACATCGACTACGGGGCACTGCGGCTGAAGACGGGCGGCGGCGACAACGGCCACAACGGGCTGAAGTCGATCACCAAGTCGCTCGGCCCCGGCTACCACCGGGTGCGCTTCGGCATCGGCCGCCCGCCGGGCCGGATGCCGGTGGCGGATTTCGTACTGAAGGACTTCTCCTCCGCCGAGCGCAGGGAGCTCGACTACTTCGTGGACCGGACCGCGGACGCCGTGGAGTGCCTGCTGGTGGACGGTCTGGAACGGGCGCAGGGTACCTACAACTCCTGAGCCGCGCCCGGGCCGCGCCCGAATCGCGGGGCACCGGGGCGCACGCCGGGGGCGCGCACCCGGAGGTCGCCCTCGAGGCGCCGGTGTCGTACGAGGCCGGTGAGCGGCTTCCGGTGGCGCTGTGGCCCGGCCGGGAGGGCGTACGGTTCGCAGAGGCCGGGCGGAGCCGAGATGGTGCGTACCGGCGCCGCCGGTGCGCTGTACGCGTGGCTGTCGCTGGCGGGCGCGCTGGTGCCGGCCTCACCGGTGATCGCGGGCGGCCTGGGTATGCGGCGCACCGCGTGGGGCCGGGTTGTCGGGGCTTGCGCTGATGGGAGCGGCGTTCGCGCTGCTGTGAGCCGCGCTTTCCGGTACATCTCCGTCTCAAGCGTTTTGATCTTGACATTGATCTGATTGTTACACAACATCCTCCGGTGCAAGAGTGGCGCATGGGGACAGACGTGACACATCGCGCTTGACCGGTTCCAGGCGGCGGGAAAGGCTGCGATCACCCCCCTTTACTCCCCACACGTCCCAGATACCCCCGCCACCAAAGGTGGTACTTCATGCGCATTCCCACTTCCACGCGTGCGGCAGCGGTGGCCGCGGCGGCCTGCATGGCGCTGGTTCCGGCCGCTCCCGCTCTCGCGACGGAATCCTCCTCCCCCGAGTTGCGTCAGCCGCTGCCCATCACCGCGGCCGAGTTCGAGAAGGGCGACTGCCCGACCGTCCCGGCCGACAAGGACGGCTGGCACTTCGTCCTGCCGGGCAACAAGGCCGTATTCGTCGAGCTCACGGTCACCTTCGAGCCCGGCGGCACCCAGACGATCACCGAATTCGGTCCGCCGTCCGACAAGCACGCCTACGCGGCCTCCGAGCCCGGGGCGAAGCTCGTCGGTGTGGAGGCCGAGATCGAGGGCAGCGTCAAGCACGACAAGTTCAACCTGTCGCACACCTGCCCCGCCACCGACACCACCGGCGGGACCACCGAGGGCACCACCGGCGGCGAAGACACCACCGGCGGAACCACCGAAGGCACCACCGAAGGCACCACCGGCGGCGAAGACACCACCGGCGGAACCACCGAAGGCACCACCGAAGGCACCACCGGCGGCGAAGACAGCACCGGCGGAACCACCGAAGGCACCACCGGCGGCGAAGACACCACCGGCGGAACCACCGAAGGCACCACCGGCGAGACGGCCGAGGGTTCGACCGAGGGCACGGCCGGCGGCGAGGAGCCGGCGGACGGGGGCGGCAACCTGGCCGAGACCGGCTCCGGGACTCCTGTCGCCGCGCTCGCGGCGGCCACCGCGGCGCTCCTGGGCGCCGGTTCGTACCTGGTGATGCGCCGCCGCGAGGTCACCGGGAGCTGATCCCGTGAGGAGCCCGCGCCGGGCGCAAGGCCGATGACGGGGCGAAGGGCCTCTCTCTCCCTGGCGGGAGAGAGGCCCTTCGCGGTTCGCGCTCACGCGCGTGCCGCCCGCGGGCGGCACGCGTCAGCCGGTGTTGCGCAGACCCGCCGCGACACCGTTGACCGTCAGCAGCAGGGCGCGGCTCAGCAGCGGGTCGGGCTCCTCCCCACGCTCGGCGGCCTCGCGCTGCCTGGCCAGGAGCGTGACCTGGAGGTAGGAGATCGGGTCCAGGTAGGCGTCGCGGATGGCGAAGGTCTGCTTGAGGACCGGCTGGGCGTCCAGCAACTCCCGCTCGCCGGTGATCCGCAGCACCTCGCGCACCGTCAGCTCGTGCTCGGCCTCGATGGTGGCGAAGATGTGCCGTAGCCCGGCCGGCACCAGCGTCTCCACGTAGTGCCGGGCGGTCCGCAGATCCGTCTTGGCCAGCGTCATCTCGACGTTGGACAGGAAGTTGCGGAAGAAGTGCCAGCGCCCGTAGGCCTCGTCCAGCACGCTGTCGAGCCCGGCCTCGCGTGCCGCCTTCAGGCCGGTGCCGACACCGAACCAGCCGGGCACGATCTGCCGCGACTGGGTCCAGCCGAACACCCATGGGATCGCCCGCAGCCCCTCCAGGCCCGCGCCGGAGTCGGGGCGGCGCGAGGGCCGGGAGCCGAGGTAGAGGTCGGCGAGCTGGTCCACGGGGGTGGAGGCGAAGAAGTACGCGGGCAGGTCCGGATCGTCCACCAGCGCGCGGTAGGCGCCGTGGGCGGCCGCGGAGACGGTGTCCATCGCCGCGTCCCAGCGGGCCAGTGCCTCGTCGGACTGGCGGGGCGCGGTGTGCAGGGCGGACGCCTGGAGGGTGGCGGCCACTGTCTGCTCCAGGTTCTCCCGGGCCAGGGAGGGGATGAGGTACTTGTCCGAGATGACCTCGCCCTGCTCGGTGACCTTGATCTCGCCCTCCAGGGTGCCCCAGGGCTGGGCGAGGATCGCGTCGTGGGTGGGGCCGCCGCCGCGGCCGACGGTGCCGCCGCGGCCGTGGAACAGGCGCAGCCGCACCCCGTGGCGGTGGGCGACGTCGCGCAGCCGCCGCTGGGCCCGGTGGATCTCCCACTGGGAGGTGGTGATGCCGCCGAACTTGGAGGAGTCGGAGTAGCCGAGCATGACCTCCTGGACATCGCCGCGCAGGGCTACCAGGCGCCGGTAGGAGGGGTCGGACAGCATCGAGTCCAGCAGCTCGTCGGCGATGCGCAGCTCGTCGGTGGTCTCCAGCAGCGGCACGACGCCGATGCGGGCCCAGCCGGCGTGCAGGTCGATCAGGCCCGCCTCGCGCGCCAGGACGGCGACGGCGAAGACGTCGTCGGCACCCTGGCACATGGAGATGATGTAGGACTCGATGACCTCGGGGCCGAAGGTGTCCAGCGCCCTGCGGACGGTGGTGAAGACGCCGAAGGTCCTGGCTCCCGCCGCGTCCAGCGGCGCGGGCTGCGGGGCCAGCGGGCGGCGGGAGCGCAGTTCCCTGGCAAGCAGTCGCCGCCGGTAGTCGCGCGGCATGTCGGCGTAGCGCCAGGACTCCTCGCCGAGCCGGTCGAAGAGCTGCCCGAGGGCGTGGTGGTGCGCGTCGGCGTGCTCGCGCACGTCCATGGTGGCCAGCTGGAGCCCGAAGGCGCCCAGGGTGCGCATCACGCGCTCCAGGTGGCCGTCGGCGACCAGCGAGCCGCGGTGCTCGCGCAGGGAGTTCTGGACCAGCTCCAGGTCGGCCAGGAGTTCACCGGTGCCCAGGTAGTCGCGGCCGGGCACGTGCGGGTCACCCTCGGCCAGGCGCTCGCGGGTGTTGAGCAGCTTCTGCCGGACGCAGGTGACCTTGAGGCGGTAGGGCTCCTCGACGTTGAGCCGCTTGTAGCGCGGGCTGATCTCCGGCAGGAGTTCGAGGTCACGCTCGAGGGACTCGCGCAGTTCCTCGGTGACGCCGCTGATGCGGATGGAGTTGGACAGGGCGGCGCGCAGCTCGTCGACGTGCCGCAGCGCGTCGGTGATGCCGTGCTCGTGCTGGAGCAGCAGCACCTCCCAGGTGACGGCGGGGGTGACGTTGGGGTTGCCGTCGCGGTCGCCGCCGATCCAGGTGCCGAAGGTCAGCGGGCGGGTGGCAGGCGGGATCGGGGCTCCGGCGCGCTCCAGCTCGGCGGCGAGGTCCTCCAGGACGTCGCCGACGGCGTCGCGGTGCAGCTCGTCGAGGTAGTAGACGGCGTTGCGCGCCTCGTCGGCCGGCTCGGGGCGGACAACGCGCAGCTCGTCGGTCTGCCAGATCAGGTCGATGTTCTCGGCGAGCCGCAGGTCGGTGCGGCGGCGCTCGTTGGGGTCGGTGTTCTCCAGCAGCTCGGCGACCTTGCGGAGCTTGGTGAGCACCGACCGGCGGGCGGCCTCGGTGGGGTGGGCGGTGAAGACCGGGCGCACTCCGAGGTTCGCCGCGGTCTCTCGCAGGTGGGCGGGGTCGGCGTCCTTGAGCATGTCCGCGGTGCGGGCGAGGTTTCCACCCTCGGCGGCCCGCCGGACGCGCAGCTCGCGGCCGCGGTGCACCTGCTCGGTGACGTTGGCCAGGTGGAAGTAGGTCGAGAAGGCCCTCACGAGCTTGGTGGCCGTCGCGAGGTCGGTGCGGCTGAGCAGGGCGGCGGCGGCCTCGCCGTCGGTCCTGGTCAGGGCGCGTACGCGCTCGACGAGCTCCAGCAGCTCGGCACCCTCCTGGCGGACGAGCGTCTCGCCGAGGAGATCGCCGAGTCGGCGGATGTCGGCCCGCAGGGCGGCGCTGGTCTCGGCACGGGCTTCGGGGGTGGCCTCCAGTGGGGCTTCGGGGACGCTGGGTTCCTCTCGGGCGTCCGGGGTACCCGGACGGCCCGCCGTGGGGACCTCCGCGGCCGGGGAAGGGTTCTTGCCAACCGGGTTCGGGGAGGTGTCGGCACTGCTCACAGGTGCGGCTCCTTGCGGCGATGCTTCTGGCAGGTCACGGACCGCGTTGTCCGACGGCTCCCAGGATAGGCCGCCCCGGAGTGCGTGGATCATCCAGTCCACCATGCGGCCCTCTTGCCCCCACGCTCACGGCTGCCATACTTACGATTGCGTAGGTTACGGGACCGTAAGTAACGCACCCCCCGTCCCTTAGTTTCAAACGAGAGCAATACCTATGACGATCAGTCCGGACGTGCTCCGCACGAACCCCCGAGGCACAGAAGACGCGGCAGGCACCGCGAAGTCCGCCGTGACGCCCGGGGAACCGCTCCCCTCGGCCACGCTCGGCGGCGAGCAGCGCCGTTCCGTCGAGCAGATCACCCTTCTGCTGTTCATCACCGTCCCCTTCGTCGCCCTGGCGGCCGCGGTTCCGCTCGCCTGGGGATGGGGGGTGAGCTGGCTGGACCTCGGACTGATGATCGGCATGTACTTCCTGGGGTGCCACGGCATCACCATCGGCTTCCACCGCTACTTCACCCACGGCGCCTTCAAGGCGAAGAAGCCCCTGCGCGTCGCGCTGGCCGTCGCCGGGTCGATGGCCGTGGAGGGGCCGCTGGTTCGGTGGGTCGCCGACCACCGCAAGCACCACAAGTACTCCGACGCCGAGGGCGACCCGCACTCCCCCTGGCGCTACGGCGAGACCGTCCCCGCCCTGCTCAAGGGCCTGTGGTGGGCACATGTGGGCTGGATGTTCGACGAGGAGCAGACGCCGCAGCACAAGTACGCCCCGGATCTGATCAAGGACCCGGTGATCCGCCGCGTCTCCCGCCAGTTCGTGCTGTGGACGGCCGTGTCGCTGGCCATTCCGCCAGTGGTCGGCGGGCTGGTCACGATGAGCTGGCAGGGTGCGCTGACCGCGTTCTTCTGGGGCTCGCTGGTGCGGGTGGCGCTGCTGCACCACGTCACCTGGTCGATCAACTCCATCTGCCACGCGGTGGGCAAGCGCCCGTTCAGGTCGCGTGACCGCTCGGGCAACGTGTGGTGGCTGGCGGTGCTCTCCTGCGGGGAGTCCTGGCACAACCTGCACCACGCGGACCCGACCTGCGCCCGGCACGGGGTGCTGAAGGGCCAGATCGACTCCAGCGCCCGGCTGATCCGCTGGTTCGAGAAGGCCGGCTGGGCGTACGACGTGCGCTGGCCGTCGCGGAAGCGGATCGACGCCCGCCGCCGGGAGGAAGCCGCCGAAGCGGCATGATGGAGAAGTGGCGACCGACGACAGCAGTACCAAGGGCAGGCTCTCACGACCCACCCGGCGGACCCGTCGCCGGATGACGGGGGAGGAGCGCCGCGAGCAACTGCTGGACATCGGTCGCGCGCTCTTCGCCGAACGAGGTTTCGAAGGCACGTCGGTGGAGGAGATCGCGGCGAAGGCCGGGGTCTCCAAGCCGGTGGTCTACGAGCACTTCGGCGGCAAGGAGGGGCTGTACGCGGTCGTGGTCGACCGGGAGACGCGGCTGCTGCTGGACATGGTGACGGGGGCACTGACCGGCGGTCATCCGCGCGAGCTGCTGGAGCAGGCGGCGTTCGCGCTGCTGGACTACATCGAGCAGTACACCGACGGGTTCCGCATCCTGGTGCGGGACTCGCCGGTGGCCCAGTCGACGGGCAACTTCGCCTCGCTGATCAGCGACATCGCCACCCAGGTGGAGGACATCCTGGGCCTGGAGTTCAAGGCGCGCGGCTTCGACCCGAAGCTGGCGCCGCTGTACGCGCAGGCCCTGGTGGGCATGGTGGCCCTGACGGGCCAGTGGTGGCTGAACGCCCGCAAGCCCGACAAGCCCGAGGTGGCCGCCCACCTGGTGAACCTCGCCTGGCACGGGCTGGACGGTCTGGAACCCAAGCCGCGCCTGATAGGCCACCGCCGCAGCTGATGCCGGCCCCGGCGGCCGGTGTCCGCCGGGTGGGCAGACCGATTCCACGGTGGCGGCACCCGCCGAATATATCTCGACATCAAGAGACTTCACGTCGACAGAACTACTACACTGTCCCTATGGAGGACGAGGTCGACCGACTGGTGGCAGCGTGGCGCCGCGAGCGCCCCGATCTCGATGTGGAGCCCCTGGAGGTGCTCAGCCGGGTCAGCAGGCTCGCCCGCCATCTCGACCGGGCCCGCCGCATCGCCTTCGCCGAGCACGGGCTGGAGCCCTGGGAGTTCGACGTGCTGACCGCGCTGCGCCGGGCGGGCACCCCGTACCAGCTCTCCCCCGGGCAGTTGCTGACCCAGACCCTGGTCACCTCCGGGACCATGACCAACCGCATCGACCGGCTGGCGAAGAAGGGGCTGGTGGAGCGGCTGCCCGACCCCAGCGACCGGCGCGGCGTCCTGGTCCGGCTGACGGGAGCCGGGCGCGACCGGGCCGACCGGGCCCTGGCCGGGCTGCTGGAACAGGAGCGGACCATCCTCGCCGAGCTCCCCTCCAGCCGCCGGGCGGAGCTGGCCGGGCTGCTGCGGCAGCTCACCGCGCCGTTCGACAACGTCCCCTGACGGTCCGTGACACGGGCCCGGCGCAGGTGCCCGGGACGGGGTTATGACGTCACATGCTCCAGGTCCGCCGGGCCGACGCCCGCCTTGCGGGCCAGCGCCACCGCGGCCAGCGTGGAGTGCACTCCCAGCTTGCCCAGTACGTTCTGCATGTGGGTGCGGACGGTGTGCGGGGAGAGGTACAGCCGCTCGGCGACCGCCTTGCGACCCAGCCCGGCCACCATGCAGCGCAGCACCTCGTGCTCGCGCGGGGTCAGCGATTCCACCAGCCGCTCGCTCTCGGTGCGGTGCCTGCGCGCCGCGGTCAGCTCGCGCAGCACCCCGGTCAGCAGGGCGGGAGACAGATGTGTCTCACCGCGCGGCACCCCCCGGACCACCTGGAGCAGCCGGGAGAGAGAGCAGTCCTTGGCGACCCAGCCCGACGCCCCCGCCTGGAGAGCGGCGGCCGCGCGGCGCGGGTCGTCGCCCTCGGCGAGCACCACGGTGCGGACCTCGGGGTGGTCGGCGCGGACCCGTGAGACCAGGGCGATGCCGCCGGACGCGGCCGGCGCCTCGACGGTGGCCGGATCCGGCGGGGGCGGCGTACGGCCGGCCTCGGCCGGCGCGCCCCCCAGGTCCGCGTCGATCAGCAGGACGTCGAAGCGGCGGCCGTCGGCCGTCGCCCGTTCCAGGGAGCGCAGCGCGGCGGGACCACTGCCGGCCGCGGCCACCTCCACGTCCTGCTCCACCGCGAGTGCCGCGGCGAGGGACTCGGCGAATATGCGGTGGTCGTCCACCACGAGAACCCGGATACGCTGCACGCACACCCCCCCTGTCGCCGAAAGGCCCACCCGCGTTCGGGCGTCCGGTGCGGGACCGGACGACGGGCCGCACGGCCGCGGCCGTGATCCGCTCGTGCCCAGCCCCCGTGCGCCGCATCCGGCGTGTGCCGCCCTCTGATGCGCACCGGCGCCCGGCGGCCGGTGCCGTCCCAGCCTACGGCCGGGGTAGGGCCGAGGAGGCTGATTGGCGAAAACCGACCGCGCCTGCGGCACACGGCGACCGGACGCGCACGGTCGGCGGCGCCCGGCCCGGTGCGGGCCGGGGCCCGGCGCCCTCACCCTTCCAGCCGGCGTGCCCCCTCCGAGGGCACCGCCTCGAACAGCCGCGGGGCCCGGTGGCCCGCGGCGCCGAAGGCGTCGGCGACCGCCGCACCGACCTCCTCGGCCCCGGCCGCCTCCACCAGGACGACCGCGGAACCGCCGAAGCCGCCGCCGGTCATCCGGGCGCCCAGCGCACCCGCCGCGTTCGCCGTCTCCACAACCAGGTCCAGCTCGGGACAGGAGACGGCGAAGTCGTCGCGCAGTGAGGCGTGTCCGGCGGTCAGGACCGGGCCGATGAAGCGGGGCTCGCCCGCGTCGAGGAAGCCGACGACCTCCTCGACCCGCCGGTTCTCGGTGACCACGTGGCGCACCAGAGGCCGTAGCGCCGGATCGGCCAGCCCGGCCAGCGCCGCGTCCAGTTCCCCGTGGGGGATGTCGCGCAGGGCCGCGACCCCCAGGGCCGCCGCGGCCTCCTCGCAGCCCGCCCGGCGCCGGGCGTACTCGCCGTCGCCCAGCGCGTGCGTGACGCGGGTGTCCACCACCAGCAGCCGCAGCCCCGCGGCGGCCAGGTCGAACGGGACCTGACGGGCGGCCAGGTCCCGGGTGTCGAGGTGGAGGACGTGCCCGGCCGCGCAGCAGGCCGACGCCATCTGGTCCATGATCCCGCAGGGGACGCCGACGAACTCGTTCTCGGCCCGCCGGCAGAGCCGGGCGACCCGCTCGGGGGCCAGCCCCAGACCGTACAGCCCGTTCAGCGCCACCGCCGTGGCGACCTCCAGGGCGGCAGAGGAGGACAGGCCCGCGCCGGTGGGCACATCGCTGCGGACGTAGAGGTCGGCGCCCGTCTCCCGGCCGGACAGCAGGCCGGCCCCGCGCAGCGCCCACACCACGCCGGCCGGGTACGCGGCCCAGCCGTCGGCCGTGCCGGGGGCGAGCTTCTCGGCCCGCAGGCGCACCGTGCCGCCCGACACGTCGGCCGAGTGGACGGCCAGCACGCCGTCGTCGCGGCGGGCCGCCGCCACCCGGGTGGTGTGCGGCAGGGCGAGCGGCATGACGAAGCCGTCGTTGTAGTCGGTGTGCTCGCCGATGAGGTTGACGCGGCCCGGTGCGGCCCAGATCCCGGTGGGCTCGCCGCCGTGGACCGCGCGGAAGCCGTCGGCCGCCTCCGCCGCCTGCGCCGCGTTGAGCGCCTCCGCCCCGGCCTCCGCCCCGGGTTTCGGTGGCCCGTTCACGTCCCGCTCCCCTCTCCGCCGCCGGCGGTGGCGTCGGCGGCGTCCAGCGCCCGGCCCCGGGCGAAGGCCCAGGCGTCGGCGACGATGTCCCCCAGTTCGGTGCGCGAGGGCCGCCAGCCCAGCCGCCGCCTGGCCCGTTCCGCCGAGGCGACCAGGAACGCCGGGTCGCCGCCACGGCGCGGTGCCGTCTCCTCGGGGACGGGGTGGCCGGTGACCTCTCGGACGGTGCGGATCACCTCGCGGACGGAGAAGCCGCTGCCGTTGCCCAGGTTGCACACCAGATGCTCCCCGGGCACCGCGGCGTCCAGCGCCAGCAGATGGGCCTCGGCCAGGTCGGCGACGTGGATGTAGTCGCGTACGCAGGTGCCGTCGGGAGTGGGGTAGTCGTCCCCGTAGACAGAGATCGCCTCCCGCTGCCCGAGCGCGACCTGGAGCACCAGCGGGATGAGGTGCGACTCGGGCTCGTGCCGCTCGCCCAGGACGCCGTGCGCGCCGCGGTACGCGCCGGCCACGTTGAAGTAGCGCAGCGAGACGGCGGCCAGACCGTGGGCGGCGCACTCCCCGGCGATCATGTGGTCGACGGCCAGCTTGGAGGCGCCGTAGGGGTTGGTGGGGGCGGTGGGCGCGTCCTCGCGGACGGGGATCTCCTCGGGCTCGCCGTAGGTGGCGGCGGTGGAGGAGAAGACCAGGCTGCGCACCCCGGCGCCGCGCATCGCGTCCAGCAGCGCCATGGTGCCGCCGACGTTGTTGTGCCAGTACTTCTCGGGGTGGACGACGGACTCACCGACCTGGGAACTGGCGGCGAAGTGGAGCACCGCGTCACAGGAAGGGTCCAGCCAGTCGGCGGCGTCCTGGACTCGTCCCCGGACGAAGTCCGCTCCCGCCGGCACGCCCGCGCGGAAGCCGGTGGACAGATCGTCCACCACCGTCACCCGGTGCCCGGCCTCCAGCAGGTGCGCCGCGACGACGCTCCCGACGTAGCCGGCCCCGCCGGTCACCAGATACGTGCCGCTCACCGGCTCGCCACCTCCCGCAGTCGCCGCGTCGCGGTCTCGGGCGGCACGTCGTTGATGAAGACCCCCATGCCGGACTCCGAGCCCGCCAGATATTTCAGCTTCCCGGACGTACGGCGGATCGTGAAGAGTTCCAGGTGGAGGGCGAAGTCCGCCCGTCCGGCCCAGTCCCTGCCCCCGTCCGGGCCCAGCGGCGCCTGGTGCCAGCCGGAGATGTAGGGCGTGGGCGGCTCCCCGGGGCCGAAGATCCGGTCGAAGCGCCGCAGCAGTTCCAGGTAGACGCCGGGGAACTCGGCGCGGGCGTCCTCACCGAGTTCCGTCAGGTCCGCCGCCCGCCGCCCGGGATACAGGTGCACCTCGTACGGCCAGCGCGCGGCGTGCGGCACGAAGGCCGTCCAGTGGCCGGTCTCCAGCACCACGCGTCGGCCGTCGGCGCGCTCGGCGGCCACGATGTCGTCGAAGAGGTTGCCGCCGGTGCGCTCCCGATGGGTGGCGGCCGAGCGCAGCATCCGCCCGGTGTGCGGGGTGACGAAGGGATAGGCGTAGATCTGGCCGTGGGGGTGGCCGAGGGTGACGCCGATCTCCCGGCCGCGGTTCTCGAAGCAGAACACCTGGCGCACGCCCGGCAGCGCCGACAGCTCGGCGGTGCGGTCGGTCCAGGCGTCCAGGACCAGGGCGGCCCGCTCCTCGGTGAGGTCGGCGAAGGAGGCGTCGTGGTCGGAGGTGAAGCACACCACCTCGCAGCGCCCGGCGCCCGGCGCCCGGACGAACAGGCCGCCTCCGTCCTCGGCCTCCTCCGGCCCCGGGGGACCGGCCAGGGAGGGGAAGCGGTTCTCGAAGACGGCCACCTCGTAGTCCTCGGCCGGGATCTCCGTCATACGGCCGTCCCGGGACGGGCACAGGGGGCATTCGTCGGCCGGCGGGTGGTACGTGCGGGCCTGGCGGTGGGCCGTGACCGCGACCCATTCGCCGAGCAGGGGGTCGTGGCGGATCTCCGATGCCGTGGCGACGGCGTCCAGGGGACGGCGGTCCACGGCATCGCCTCTCGTGGCGCCGTCGTCGCCACGAACGTCGTAGTACACGAGTTCACGGCCGTCGGCGAGGCGGGTCGGGGTCTTTTTCACCTGGGGTCTCCCTATACTGCGACCCAAACATAATCGAACATAAAAAACCATGAGTGAACATTGACGTCAAGGGGCCTCCCCCACAGCGGTCCCGTCGCGCCACGGAGGCGACCTGCTCATGCCGTCGTACCAGCTGGCCCAGGATCTTCGGCTCCCCACGAACGCCCTGGACTACACGATCCTGGCCATCTACTTCCTCGTCGTCCTCGGAGTCGGGTTCGCCGCCCGGCGCAGCATCAGGACCAGCCTGGACTTCTTCCTCTCCGGCCGCTCGCTGCCCGCCTGGGTCACCGGCCTCGCCTTCGTCGCGGCCAACCTCGGCGCGCTGGAGATCCTGGGCATGGCGGCCAACGGCGCGCAGTACGGCGTCTACACCGTGCACTGGTACTGGGTGGGCGCCATCCCGGCGATGGTCTTCCTCGGCCTGGTGATGATGCCCTTCTACTACGGGTCCCGGGTGCGCTCGGTCCCGGAGTTCCTGCTTCACCGTTTCGGACCCTCCTCCCACCTGCTCAGCGGCATCCTCTTCTCGGCCGCCTCGGTGCTTATCGCGGGTGTCAACCTCTACGCGCTGGCCATCGTGCTGGAGGCGCTGCTGGGCTGGCCGCAGTGGGTGTCCATCGTGGTCTCGGGGCTGTTCGTGCTGCTCTACATCACCCTGGGCGGCCTGTCCTCGGCCATCTACAACGAGGTCGTGCAGTTCTTCGTGATCCTGGCCGGGCTGATCCCGCTGACTGTCCTCGCCCTGGTCCGCGTGGGCGGGTGGAGCGGGCTGAGCGACTCGCTCACCGCCTCGCGGGGCGACAACTTCGTCTCGGCCTGGGGCGGGACCGGAATCGGTTCGGACAACCCGCTGGGCGCCAACTGGCTGACCATCGTGCTCGGCCTCGGCTTCGCCCTGAGCTTCGGCTACTGGACGACGAACTTCGCCGAGGTCCAGCGCGCCCTGTCGGCCAAGAACCTCTCCGCCGCCCAGCGCACTCCGCTGATCGCCGCCTTCCCCAAGATCTTCATCCCGGCGATCGTCGTCATCCCCGGTCTGGTCGCGCTGGTGGTGGCGCCCGACATCGGCACCGGCAGCGGCCTGGAGTACAACGAGGCGGTTCCGCTGCTGATGCGGGACCTGCTGCCCAACGGGGTGCTGGGCATCGCGGTGACCGGTCTGCTCGCCGCCTTCATGGCCGGCATGGCCGCCAACGTCTCCGCGTTCAACACCGTCTTCACCAACGACATCTGGCGGCCCTATCTGGTCAAGGACCGCCCGGACTCGTACTACGTGGCCACCGCGCGCGTGGTCACCGCGATCGGCGTGCTGCTGGGCATGGGGACGGCGTTCATCGCGGCGACGTTCAGCAACATCATGAACTACCTCCAGACGCTGTTCTCCTTCTTCAACGTGCCACTGTTCACCGTCTTCATCATCGGCATGTTCTGGAAGCGGATGACGGCCGCGGCCGGTTTCTGGGGGCTGCTGGCGGGCACCGTCGCGGCGATGGTCAACTACTTCTGGTTCTACCGGGGCGGGCTGATCGACATCCCCACCGACCAGGGCGCCAACTTCGTCTCCGCCATCGTCGCCTTCGTCGTGGGAACGCTCGTCGTCGTGGTCCTCACGCCCCTCACCAGGCCCAGACCCGTCGAACGGCTGGCCGGCCTGGTGTACGGCACCCGCTCCCCCGGTCTGGCCGAGCCCCCGGCCGCGGGCGACGAGGCCTGGTACCGCAGGCCCGCCCTGCTGGGCTGGGGGGCGATCATCCTCGCCGCCCTCTGCTACCTCCCCTTCTCCTTCTGAGCGCCCCGCGCACCGCACAGCGAAGGATGTGATCCACCGTGACGAACGACGGCAACGGCAGCAACGAGGGCAACGGCGGCGACGGTGCGGGCGGTCCGCACGGCGCCCACGAGTACCGCGGCCCCTCGGGGTCCCGCCCTCCCTCCGATCCCGCCGACCCCGACCCCGGCGCCGGCGATCCGGATCCGGACTGGCGGGAGGAGGAACGCGAGCTGGAGGAGCGGTCGGCCAGCGCCGCCCGGCTGTTCGACATCCGCCGTGTCATCGGCGTGCTGTTCGTGGTCTACGGCCTCATGGTCACCGTCGCCGGGTTCTTCACCTCCGACGCCGACCTGGCCAAGGCCCAGGACATCAACATCAACCTCTGGGCCGGACTGTCGATGCTGGTGCTGGGGCTGCTGTTCCTGCTCTGGCTGCGGCTGAGCCCGACGGTTCCGCCGCCGTCGCGGCGGGAGGCGGAAGGCGGCGGCCCCGGGGCCGCACCGACCGCGGAGAGCTGAACGGCGCCGTACGGGCCGGGGCCCGGCGGGTACGGAGCGGGGTCGGCGCGTCAGCCCGGCCCCGTACCCCGGTCCGCACCACCGTGCTCGTTGGCCGCCCGGTCCAACAGCCCGGTGCGGGCCGCCAGCGCCGCCGCCTCCAGCCGGGAGCCGACCCCGAGCTTCATCAGCACCCGCTGCACATGGGTACGGGCCGTGCTGGGCGCGATCCCCATGCCCACCGCGATCGCCCGGGTGTCCTCCCCCTCAGCCACCCGCACCAGCACCTCGGCCTCGCGCGGGGTGAGCATCCGCAGCAGCCTGACGCCCTCGTCGTCCGGCTCGGCCCTCGGGTTGAGCAGTTCCGCGAAAGCGCCCCGCAGCAGTTGCGGCGCCACCGCCGCCTCTCCGGCCCTCGCCCTGACCATGCCGCGCTCGACACCCTCGATCCGCTCGTCGTTCCGTATGTAGCCCGACGCCCCCGCCGCGAACGCCGCCGCTATCCCCCGCGGGCTGGGTACCGGGCCCAGCACCACCACGGCGGTCTGCGGCCGCTCCCGCCTGATCCTGGCCACGGGGTCGAACGCACCGGGCTCGGCGGGCGACGCGGTGCCCCACAGGCACACCTCGGGGGCCCTGCTGACCACCAGCTCCGCCGCCCCCGCGGCCGGCGCGGCGGCCGCGAGCACCCGGTGCCCGCGCAACTTCAGCGCCGAGGCGAGCGCCTCGGCGTGCAGACGGTGGTCGTCGACCACCATGAGCCGCACGGTCATCCACACCCCTGTCGTTCCGCCGGCCCCGTGCCGAGGCAGGACCGGGCCGTGCCCCGTACGGCCCTGCGAGCCGCCCGGCTCCGTCTTGCCCACGGAAGCTACACGCTCCCCCGGCATCCCGCGTCCCTTCCGGCAAGAACCGGCGGGAACTCCCGCGGGCCCACGCGAGCGGCCCCGCCCCATCTCTCGGAAGGGCGCGGGGCCGCTCGCGTGTCCGTGGCCCGGCAGTCCGCCGGGTCAGCCGAAGGCCAGGATGTGACCGTGGTTGAGGTCGGTTCGTCGTAGAAGCTGTGCGCCACCAGGAAGAGCCGGTCGTCCTTCCAGTACGGGCGGCCGTTGCCGTTGGCCGTCATGCCGCGCTGTGCCCCCCACCGCTCACCGGGCAGCTCCGCGCAGGAGGTGGCCTTCCACGTCCTGGGGTCGATCGACGTGATCCGGCTCGCCTCACCCGCCGGTGACTGCTCGTAACCCAGCAGCCTGCCCTCCTGCATCGCCAGGGGGCTGGCGTGATGGTGTTGAAACAACCGGCCTGGGTGATGCCCTCGCAGTCGAACATGTGGCTCTTCTCGGGGATGCTGATCTTCGACCGCAGCTTGCCGCCGTCGTCGAGGACCATGACATCGGTGATCTCGTACGCGTCACCGGACATGACACCGACCACCACGGGATCGACCGAGAAGACACGCGTGATCCTGACCCCGTCCGGGGCCTTCCACTCCCAGCCCTTCCCGCCGTCCTCCTCGACCAACTGGAGCGAGTGCTTCCTGCCCAAGTCACACTCGACCTTCGCGACGAGCTGCGGTCCGCCGACGTAGGAGCGGTCCCGGCACTCGGGGTTCTTCTCCGTCTGCCACAGCTTCTCGCCCGTGGTCAGGTCGTAGCCGACTGCGTCCCCGTTCCACGCCGCGGCGGCGGTGTTGCCGCTGACCGCCATCTCGGCGGAGTTGTACTCGGTGGCTCCGTAGTCCGACAGGTCCGGTACGTCCACCTCCCAGGCGAGCTCGAGCCGGCCCTTGCCTTTCTTCCCCGCCTCGGCTCCGCCCTCGCCGGTTCCCTTCCCGGTGCCCTTGTCGCCACGCCCGGCTATGGGTTCCCTCTTCACGACGCGGACCGACCACCCAGCCCCTCAGGCCCCCGTGGGACGGAGCGGATCAGGCGCGGCCCGCCACGTCTCGACTTACGGGCACCGGCGGTTGGAGCGGCACTCCTTCTACCACCCGCCTTCCGTGGGACGGCCGCCGCGCCCGGTCGCCCTCTTCGCGGGTACGTACGGCTCCACGCCGCGGGCCCCGCTCCGGTCACGCTTCCGGCCGGGTCGTAACGGCCGGGCGGCGGAGAGGAGCGCGGACGTCACTCGGCGGGCGACCGGCTCTCGGCCCCGTACCTCCGCAGATCTCCGAGGCGGTAGACCCTGGCGATCCTGGTGGAGGAGATGTCGGAGACCTCTCCCCCGCTCATGTTCGCTTCCGACGGCGATCCGTTCTGGGTGCCCGCCCTGGGCGAATGGGTCGACGCCGCTGACCTGCGGCAGGGTCAGTGGCTGCGGACGAGTGCCGGCGCCCTGGTCCAGATCACCGCGATCAAGCGCTGGACCCAGGACACCACGGTCCACAACCTCACCGTGGCCGACCTGCACACGTACTATGTGCTGGCCGGGCAGAACTCGATTCTCGTCCACAATTCTGGGGAGTGTCCCCTGTGGGTGGTACGCCACGAGACGGCCAGCCAGGTCGCCGGGAATTACACCCAGGGGCAGAAGATCCGGGATCCGGCATCGCAGTGGTATCACGAGATGCTGAGCGATGAAGAACTCCTGGACACGATCAACGATGCCGCAGAGGGAGACGGAATCGCCGTCTCACCCGACGGGAAGATCCTCGGAGGACATCACCACTGGGACGAACTCAAGGCAAGGATCAAGGACGGACGCATCTCCCCGGACACGCAGATCCGCGTCGACGTCTACAACGGAGAATGATGCCCTGATGTCCACAGTCCGCACGACCGACCCCGACTTCCGTGTGTGCCGGATCAGCTTCAACACTCTACTCGAGATTCAGCGAGAGGCAGAGGAACGAGGCTGGGCGACCCGGTGGACTTCTGTGGAGGCCCTCCGCGGCCAGGTCAAGGAGAGAGACGCCTTCCTTCACCCGCTGATGCGCGAGGAGCGGGGAGGAGTCGTGCGTGCCTACCGATGCGCTCTGCTGTTCTCGGCGGCGGGCACCGGAGGCTCCGGCGGAGTCGCCACGGTTGATGTCGCCCCTGAGAAGTTCGAATCGCTGGACCGACTCGATCGGGACACGGCCGTCCGAAGAGCCTTTTCCCGGATCTTCTCCCTTGCCATGGGCGGAACTTCGATGGTCTCCAAGGAGTAGTGTCCCTCCGGCGCCCGAAGGACGATCGGATCGATGATCTCCTGACGGTTCTTTCGGGGAGTATCACCGGACAGGTGGTCTGCGCACCTTCGAAGGTTCTCGGAGTCGCAGCAGTGCGATCGTCAGCGAAATCGAAAATCCTCGCTTGAGGGTTGCGGGCAGAGGGGGCTACCGGATCTGATCCGGTAGCCCCCTCTGCAGGAGACAACGGCGAAACGGCGAGTCGGTTTCCGGCCGCCCGCTCCGCTCTCCGAGGCAGAACGGCCGGCCCTCGTGCCGCAACATCCACCCCGGGTGCCGCGGCGTCCCGATCATCCGCCGCGGTCAGCCCTCCTCGGCCAGTTCCAGCCAGCGCGTCTCCAACTCGTCCCGCTCGCCGGCCAGTTCGCGCAGCTCGGCGTCGAGCCCGGCGACCTTCTCGAAGTCGGTGGCGTGCTCGGCCATCTCGGCGTGCAGCACCGCCTGGCGCTCCTCGATCCGTTCCAGCCTGCGCTCGATGCGCTGCAACTCCTTCTGCGCCGCACGCGAGAGGGCGGCGGGCTTGGCTGAGGACTTGGCGGCGGGCCGGGCCGCCTGCCCCGCCGGGGCCGCGGCCGGGGCGCCGGGTGCGGTGGTCGCCTGCCGCAGCCGCTCGCGTCGCTCCAGGTACTCGTCCAGCCCGCGCGGCAGCATCCGCAGCGTGCCGTCGCCCAGCAGCGCGTGCACCCGGTCCGTGGTCCGCTCGACGAAGTAGCGGTCGTGGGAGATGACCACCAGTGAGCCGGGCCAGCCGTCGAGCAGGTCCTCGAGCTGGGTCAGGGTCTCGATGTCCAGGTCGTTGGTCGGCTCGTCCATGAACAGCACGTTCGGCTCGTCCATCAGCAGCCGCAGCAGCTGGAGCCTGCGGCGCTCGCCGCCGGAGAGGTCCCCGACGGGCGTCCACTGCTTGTCCTTGCCGAAGCCGAAGCGCTCGCACAGCTGGGAGGCGCTCATCTCGCGCCCCTTGCCCAGATCGACGCGCGAGCGCACCCGCTCCACGGCCTCCAGCACACGCCAGGTGGGGTCGAGTTCGGCGACCTCCTGGGAGAGGTAGGCCAGCCGCACCGTCCTGCCGACCTTGATCCGGCCGGCGGCCGGCTGCTTCTCGCCACCGCTGTACGCGGCGTCCGCCAGCGCCCGCAGCAGCGAGGTCTTTCCGGCTCCGTTGACGCCTACCAGACCGATCCGGTCGCCGGGGCCGAGCTGCCAGGTCAGGTGCTTGAGCAGCACCTTCGGCCCGGCCTGCACGGTCACGTCCTCCAGGTCGAAGACGGTCCTGCCCAGCCGGGAGTTCGCGAACTTCATCAGCTCGGCGCTGTCGCGCGGCGGCGGCACGTCGGCGATCAGCTCGTTGGCGGCCTCGACCCGGAAGCGGGGCTTGCTGGTGCGGGCGGGGGCGCCGCGCCGCAGCCAGGCCAGCTCCTTGCGGACCAGGTTCTGCCGCTTGGCCTCCTCGGTGGCCGCGATGCGCTCGCGCTCGGCGCGGGCGAAGACGTAGTCGCTGTATCCGCCCTCGTACTCGTGGACGGTGCCGCGCTGCACGTCCCACATCCGCGTGCACACCTGGTCCAGGAACCAGCGGTCGTGGGTGACGCAGACCAGCGCCGAGCGCCGGGCGCGCAGGTGCCCGGCGAGCCAGGCGATGCCCTCGACGTCGAGGTGGTTGGTGGGCTCGTCCAGCACGATCAGGTCCTGCTCGGCGATGAGCAGCTTCGCCAGCGCGATGCGCCGCCGCTCGCCGCCGGACAGCGGGCCGATGACGGTGTCCAGACCCTGCGGGAAGCCGGGCATGTCCAGGCCGCCGAAGAGCCCGGTGAGGATGTCGCGGACACGGGCGTTCCCGGCCCACTCGTGGTCGGCCATGTCGCCGATGACCTCGTGCCGGACGGTGGCGGCCGGGTCGAGCGAGTCGTGCTGGGTGAGCACCCCCAGCCGCAGCCCGCCGGAGTGGGTGACCCGGCCGTCGTCGGCGGGCTCCAGCTTCGCCAGGATGCGCACGAGGGTGGTCTTGCCGTCGCCGTTGCGCCCGACGACGCCGATCCGGTCCCCCTCGCTGACGCCGAGGGAGACGCCGTCCAGCAGCGCACGGGTGCCGTACACCTTGCCGACGGCTTCCAGATTGACGAGGTTCGTGGCCATGGGGCTCCCGCTGCCCGGCGCGCCGGGCTGGTGTGGTATTCGGGTGGGCTGGTCAGCCTCTCAGCCTAGTCGCCGCCCCAGTGCCCGCGCCCATGCCCGCCCCCCGCCGCCGCACCGCCCGCCACGGGCCGTACGGAGTGCCGGACGTCCCGGGGTCAGCCGACGGAGTCGAGCACCTGGCGGACGACCGGGCCCGCGTTCTCGCCGCCGTGGCCGGAGGAGAGGACGACCGCCGCGGCGGCCACGTCGCCCCGGTAGGCGGTGAACCAGGCGTTGGGCTTCTCCTGGCCCTCGACCTCGGCCGAACCGGTCTTCGCGCCGATGTCGCCGCCGGCTCCGGCCATCGCCTCGGCCGCCGAGCCGCTGGTGGCCGTCAGCCGCATCAGCGAGCGCAGTTCCCGCGAGACGGCCGGGGAGAGGGTACGCGGGGCCTTGGCCAGGCTGCGGCCGTCCACCTCGGGCGAGACGATGTACGGCTGGTGGAAGGCGCCGCTTTTCACCGTCGCCGACACCGAGGCCATGATCAGCGGGTTCGCCCTGACCCCGCCCTGCCCGATCAGCGAGGCGGCCATCGGCGCGTCGGACTGCACGGGCACGGAGCCGTCGAAGGTGGTGGTGCCGACCTGCCAGTTCAGCCCGATGCCGAAGACGTCACGGGCCTGCTCGGTGAGGTCGTCGTCCGACAGCTTCCCGGCCTGGCTGATGAAGGCGGTGTTGCAGGAGGCGGCGAAGGACTGCGCGAAGGTGCCGCCGTTGATCTCGAACTTGTCGAGGTTGTGGAAGGGCCAGCCGCCGTACTCGAAGTACTTCGGGCAGGGGTGCTGCTTCGCGCTGGAGGCCAGGCCCTTCTCGATGAGCATCGACGCGGTGACGATCTTCATCGTGGAGCCGGGGGCGAGGGAGCCCTTGAAGGCGGTGTTGAAGCCCTGTGCCGGGGTGTTGGCGAACGCCAGGATCTCGCCGGTGCTGGCCTTCAGGGCGACGACGGAGGCCTTGGGCCTGCCCGCGACGGCCCGGACGGCGGCCTTCTGCATCCTGGCGTCCAGCGTGGTCCTCAGCTCGCCCGGAGTGCCCTCGTCGAGCTGCTCGAGCGTCTTGACCCCCTTGCCGGCGGCGTCGACGATCCGGGCCTGGAGACCGGGCTTTCCGCCGGTCCTGTCGCCGAAGCGCTTTCGCAGGTCGGCCAGGGTCGCGGCCAGTTCGGGATACTCCTCGGCCGTCAGCTCGGCGCCGTCGCGGTCCAGGGCCCTGATGGGCGGAGTCCCGGCCTCGGCGGTCTCCAGCCGCTGCCCGCCGGTGAGCGCGGGGTGGACGACGGACGCCTCCCAGTCGACGACGGGCTCGCCGCTCCCTTCGTCGCGTACGACCGTCAGCTCCGACTCGTACGTCCAGGAGGCGGGCCCGTCCTCATCGTCGTACTCCACCTCGGCCGTCACGGTGAACGGGACGTCGGCGCCCGCGGCGGCGCCCGGCTCCAGACGCAGGTCCGAGGCCCGGAGGTCCTTCCGGAAACCGGCCAGGGCCTCGGTGGCGGCGGCCTCGTCGTCGGTCAGCGCGGCGGCCTCGCCGGCCTCCCCCTCCTGCCATGCCTTCAGGAACCTCCCGGCGGTCTCGCGGACCTCCTCCGCCGAGGGCGGGCCCGTACCGGCCGACGGTTCACCGGCCCTGCCGCCGCCGACCAGGGTGTGCGCCCCGAACCCGGCGGCTCCGACCACGGCGATGAAGACCGCTCCGATCACCGCCGCCTTCCGACCGTCACGCATGAGTCTCCCGAATCTCCGCCCCTGCCCCGGACCGGCACCACCGGGGCCTGTGCGAAGAACCCTAGGGCACGCGGACGACACGGGCCGGGGCCAGGTGTCCGGGTCGGAGTACGACGGGCTCCGGGAAGAAGCGGCGGGCTTTCCCCACACCACGGGAATAATTAATATGCTTTTCCTAAGATAAACACCGAAGGAATTACTTCAATTGCCCGTCCATGGGCCCGACGCCGCTCCGGTCACTCTTACGGAAGCACGACCAACAACCCCTGTCTTCGTTGTCACTGCGAAACAGAAGGCCGACCCTCCTTCCGGCAATTAACGTCACGGGCCCGCGGCACGATCCGCGCGAAAAATATTCGCGGCACGCGGCAAAGGTTGCACCGCACCGGGCTCGCCAGTTCCTACTATTAAGCACGCAAGCCCGTGAAGCGGCTTCGTACATTGGAGGTACATGCCATGAAGATGAAGCGGACCGCCGCCGCCGCACTTTCCGCCGCCGCCCTGGTGATCAGCGGGGCCGGCGTTTCTCACGCCGGGGAGGGCGCCAAGTTCAGGAACGACGTGCGGATCCTTCCCTGCGTCAACCTGGAGCTGGCGAACGCCCCGATCGCGTCGGCGGACACCAACAACCTCGACTGCTCCATCACCCACGTGGAGTCGACCAAGGTCTCCGCCTACGACTCCTTCAGGGACTGAACGGGATCGCCGGACCCCTGGCGACACCCCTGAAAGGCCGCCCCGGCACTCCGGGGCGGCCTTTCAGCTTTGCGTGACACACTCGCGGAATGCAGCCGACAAAACACCCACTTGGCGCAGTAGCAGCGCATAAGTCCAGGTAGAGACCCGGAAGCCTGCGGCCCGGGGCGACTTTCCACGGGACACGCAGAAACACGTAGGCACGCGATCGGGGATTCATTGGGTTAATGTCGCCGACGTGGGGGCAACTCCCGCCTCTCCGGTGAACCGGCCGATCTCCGGCCGCAATCCGGAAACCGGTTATCCGGCCGCTCGGCGGCGGCCGGGGGCACCGGAACCTTCCTTCTCTCGTCAAGGAGACAAGACAGCATGATGCTGAAGAAGACGCTCGTCGTTTCTTTCGCCGCCGCCATGGCCATCGCGGGTGGGGCCGCCAGCGCCCACGCCGGTGAGGCCAAGTTCGAGAACAGCACGCAGATCCTGCCGTGCCCGAACCTGGAGGTCGTCAACCTCCCGATCCTCTCCAGCGACATCAACAACCTCGACTGCTCCCGGAACTCCAAGGAGGAGGTCGAGATCAAGAAGGTCGTGAAGGTCGAGAAGGACTCCGACATCCACGTCGCCCCGAAGCAGGAGCAGACCCAGGGCCAGGGTCAGGGCCAGGGCCAGGAGGCCGAGCAGGGCCAGGGCCAGAAGCAGGAAGGCGAGAACGAGAACAAGAACATGAACGCCGCCAAGAAGCACTGAAGCGGCTGACGCCCAGCGTCGCACCGCCTCGGAACGCCGCCCGCCGGTCTCGCCGGCGGGCGGACGCCGTCCTCCGGTGGTTCCGCACCGGAGTCGCCGCCTCCGCGCCCCGGCCCGGAAGTCAGATCCAGGTGTCCAGCCACATACGTGACTGCCAGGCGTCCTTGGGGATCTGCACCCCGGTGTAGAGCGGGTGGAAGTAGACGAAGTTCCACACGATCAGCAGGACGAGCACGCCCGCGGCCACCGCGCCCGCCGCCCGCCGCCGCTCCGCGCAGCCGGGCGGCCCGAGGACCGCGCCGATCGCCATCGCCAGCGCCAGGCACAGGAACGGCACGAAGACGACCGCGTAGAAGTAGAAGATCGTGCGCTCCTGGTACAGGAACCAGGGCAGCCAGCCGGCAGCCACCCCGCACAGGATCGCCCCCGCGCGCCAGTCGCGCCGCAGCACCCAGCGGTACAGGCAGTACAGCAGCGCGAAGCAGGCCGCCCACCACAGCAGCGGGGTGCCCAGCGCGAGCACCTCGCGGGCGCAGCCGCCCTCCGCCGCGCAGCCGTTCTCGCCCCTGTCGGAGGACTCGTAGAAGTACGACACCGGGCGGGCGGTCACCAGCCAGCTCCAGGGGTGGGACTGGTAGGTGTGCTCGGAGGTCAGCCCCACATGGAAGCTGTAGACCTCGCTCTCGTAGTGCCACAGGCTGCGCAGCGGAGCCGGGACCCAGGTCATGTCGAACTGGGGAAGGGGCAGCTTCAGACCGGTGAAGGGGACGGGCAGCGACTCCGGCGACAGCCCCCGGCGGCCCTCCGCCCAGGTGCGGAAGTAGCCGTCCCGGCCGGCGAACCAGCCGGCCCAGGAGGCCACGTAGACGGCGACCGCCACCGGCACCAGGGAGAGGAAGGCGGGGGCCGCGTCCCGGCGCAGCACCGACAGGTGGGGGCGCCGGGCCCCGGCGGTGCGCCGGGAGGCGGCGTCCCACAGAATCGTCAGGATCCCGAAGGCGGCCAGGACGTACAGGCCGCTCCACTTGGTCGCGCAGGCCAGTCCCAGGCAGACCCCGGCGGCCAGCCGCCAGGGGCGCGCGCCCAGGACCAGCCGGTCGCCGGTGTCCGCGTCGGGCCGTCCGTCCGGCGGCAGGGCCGCGGCGAGCCGGGTGCGTACGCGGTCACGGTCGATCAGCAGGCATCCGAAGGCCGCCAGCACGAAGAACATCAGCACCAGGTCGAGCAGCGCGGTGCGGCTCATCACCAGGTGCAGGCCGTCCACGGCCAGCAGCAGTCCCGCCAGGCAGCCCAGGGCGGTGGAGCGCAGCAGCCGCCGTCCGATCCGGCAGACCATCAGCACCGACAGCGTGCCGAGCACCGCCATCATGAAGCGCCAGCCGAACGGCGTCAGGCCGAACGCCGCCTCACCCAGAGCGATGATCCACTTGCCCACGGGCGGGTGCACCACGTACGCGGCGGCCTCGCTCAGCGGGGCCGCCGCGGGGTCGCCGAGGATCGTGTCGTTGGCCCCCTCGGGCCAGGTGCCCTCGTAGCCGAGCCGGTACAGGGCCCAGGCGTCCTTGGCGTAGTAGGTCTCGTCGAATATCACCGCGTGCGGCGAGCCGAGGTTCCAGAAGCGCAGGAGGCCGGCGAGGAGCGCGACGAGGACCGGGCCGCCCCACGCCGACAGGCGGCCCAGCAGCCTCGCGTCGTCCGCGTCCAGCCCGAACAGCCCCCACACCCGGCCGCTGCCGGGTTCCGGGTACGGCGGCACCAGCCGCTCCCTCGCGCCTGCCCGGGGCGGCGGGGCGTATCCGTAGCGCCGCAGCCGCCCGCGCCACGCCGGGGTCCGCTCCCCGGTGGGCTCCTCGTGCCGGGCCTGAGTCGCGGTGTCACTGGTCACGCGGGCCATCGTAGGGAACGGCCCTCCCGCGCGGCGCCGCGCACCGGGGGCCGGGAGGCGCCGTGCCGGCCTTGGCCCCCGCCGGAGCTGCGAGGATGGCGGGGTGAGCGGAACACTCGTACTGGCAGGCACACCCATCGGCGACACCGCCGACGCACCTCCCCGGCTCGCGGCCGAGCTGGAGGGGGCCGACATCGTCGCCGCCGAGGACACCCGACGACTTCGGCGCCTCACCCAGGCGCTGGGGGTGCGGATCTCCGGCCGGGTGGTGTCGTACTTCGAGGGCAATGAGGCCGCGCGGACACCGGAGCTGGCCGACGCGCTGTCGGAGGGCTCCCGGGTGCTGCTGGTCACGGACGCGGGGATGCCGTCGGTCTCCGACCCCGGCTACCGGCTGGTGGCCGCCGCCGTCGAGCGCGGGATCAGGGTCACGGCCGTGCCCGGGCCTTCCGCCGTGCTGACCGCGCTGGCACTGTCGGGGCTGCCGGTGGACCGGTTCTGCTTCGAGGGCTTCCCGCCGCGCAAGACCGGCGAGCGGCTGGCGCGGCTGCGCGAGGCCGCCGGGGAGCGCCGCACGCTGGTCTACTTCGAGGCCCCCCACCGGCTTGCCGCCGCGCTGGCCGCCATGGCCGAGGCCTTCGGGGCCGACCGCCGGGCCGCGGTGTGCCGGGAGCTGACCAAGACCTACGAGGAGGTGCGGCGCGGCACGCTGGGCGAGCTGGCCGCCTGGGCGGAGGAGGGCGTTCGGGGCGAGATCACCGTTGTGGTCGAGGGCGCGCCCGCCGAGACGCCCGGCGCGGTGGACGCCGCCGAGCTGGTGCGCCGGGTGGCGGTGCGCGAGGCCGCCGGGGAGCGCCGCAAGGAGGCCATCGCGGAGGTGGCGCGGGAGGCGGGGCTGCCCAAGCGGGAGGTGTTCGACGCAGTGGTCGCGGCGAAGAACGCGGGAGCGGGCTGAGGGGCCGGCGGTGGGGGGCACCGCGGGGGAGAAAGAGGCGGAAGTGGACGAATACCGACGGACACGTGCTTTTCCGGGCGGGAAGGAGTCCACTGGTAGCAAGGAGCACCAGGAGGAGGATCCCATGGACCCCAGGGACGCGACCGCCCGCGAGGAGTACTCCTTCGCCTGCCTGCGCTGCGGCCACGGCTGGGAGCGGGCCTATGAGATACGGCACCACACCGATCGCGACGGGAGGCCCTTCGTCACCTGCCACGATCCGGCGGACGGCGGGCAGGTACCGTCTCCGCTGACGCGCCCGGTCTGCCCGAACTGCGAGTCGCACGTGGTGCGGATCATGCGGGCGGGGCGGGTGTACGAGGCGGAGCAGGCCCTGCCGCGGAGGTGACGCGGGACGCCCGGCCGGGGACACCTGTCCGGGCGGGTGCCCCCCTTGGCCCCGCTGGCCCGGTGGCGAGGCGGGCCGGCGCCGGGCCGGCCCCGACCGACGCGGCACTAGGATCGCGGGCATGGAGAAGTCCGCGCAGCCCGCACCGCCGCCCGTACCGCTGAACGTGCCGGTCGCCGACTCGCACACCCACATCGACATGCAGGACGCCACGGTCGCGCGGACCGTCGCCGCGGCCGCCGAGGTCGGCGTGACGACCCTGGTGCAGGTCGGCTGCGACCTGGAGCGGTCACGCTGGTCGGCGCGGGTCGCCGCCGAGCACGACACGGTGTGGGCCGCCGTCGCCCTGCACCCCAACGAGGCGCCGCGGCTGGAGCGGGAGGGGGGCCGGAAGGCGCTGGACGCCGCCCTGGAGGAGATCGCCGAGCTGGCCTCGCGGCCGGAGGTGCTGGCCGTCGGCGAGAGCGGCCTGGACCACTTCCGCACGGGCGAGGAGGGGCGGGAGGCCCAGCGGTACTCCTTCCGCCGCCACATCGAGACCGCCAAGCTGCTGGGCAAGGCCCTGGTGATCCACGACCGGGACGCCCACGAGGACGTGCTGCGCGTCCTGGAGGAGGAGGGCGCACCCGAGCGGACGGTCTTCCACTGCTTCTCCGGCGACGCCGCGATGGCCGAGGTGTGCGCCGCGAACGGCTGGTTCATGTCCTTCGCCGGCAACGTCACCTTCAAGAACGCGCGGTCGCTGCGCGAGACGCTGGACGCCGCCCCTCCGGAGCTGCTGCTGGTCGAGACCGACGCGCCGTTCCTCACCCCCGCCCCGTACCGCGGGCGCCCCAACGCGCCGTACATGATCCCCTACACGCTGCGCGCGATGGCCGGGGTCAAGGGGCTGGACGAGGACGCGCTCGCGGAACACGTCGCCGCCAACACGGCCCGCGCGTTCGGCTACTGACGGGCGCGCGGCGGCGGGTGCGCGCGGTACGGCGACCCGCCTCTCGCGACGTCGGGTAGCCGTACGACTCGGTAGAGCGACGGACGCTCCGCTGGGGCCCCGCCCCGTGGCTGCCCCGGCGGCCCACCGGCGGCCGGGCCGCGCGGGAGCGGAAGGGCGCGAGCCCCTGGCCGGTGTGCGGCCGTAAACTGCACCGGTGAGCTCAGCCCCTTCACCCTCCTTCGGCGCCGACACCGGCACCGGTTCCGGCGCCCTCCTCGGCCCCGCCGACGTCCGCGAGCTGGCCGCCGCGCTGGGGGTGCGCCCCACCAAGCAGCGCGGCCAGAACTTCGTCATCGACGCCAACACCGTCCGCCGGATCGTGCGGACCGCGCGGGTGACGCCCGAGGACGTGGTGGTCGAGGTCGGCCCGGGGCTGGGGTCGCTGACACTGGCGCTGCTCCAGGAGGCCGCCTGGGTGACGGCGGTGGAGATCGACGACCTGCTGGCGGCGGCGCTGCCCGCGACCGTCTCCGCCCGGCTGCCCGGCCGGGCGGACCACTTCGCGCTCGTCCACCACGACGCGATGCGCGTCGCCGAACTGCCGGGCCCCGAGCCCACCGCACTGGTCGCCAACCTCCCCTACAACGTCGCCGTGCCCGTCCTGCTGCACATGCTGGCGACGTTCCCCTCCCTTCGGCACGGTCTGGTGATGGTCCAGGCCGAGGTCGCCGACCGGCTCGCGGCCGAGCCGGGCTCCAAGGTCTACGGGGTGCCGTCGGTGAAGGCCGCCTGGTACGCGGAGGTGCGGCGGGCCGGGGCCATCGGGCGCAACGTCTTCTGGCCCGCGCCCAACGTGGACTCCGGGCTGGTTTCGCTGACCCGGCGCGAGCCGCCGCGCACCGGTGCCGCCAGGCGGGAGGTCTTCGCCGTGGTGGACGCCGCCTTCGCCCAGCGCCGCAAGACGCTGCGCGCGGCGCTGGCGGGCTGGGCCGGCTCGGCCGCGGAGGCCGAGGCGGTGCTGACGGCCGCGGGGATCGACCCCCGTTCCCGGGGAGAGTCACTGACGATCGAGGACTTCGCGGCCATCGCGGAGCGGAAGGGCGCCACCAGCTCATGAGCACCGCACAGAGAGCCGGCACGGGCACCGCCCGTGCCGCCGCGCCGGTCACCGTACGCGTACCCGCCAAGGTCAACGCGCAGCTCGCGGTGGGCGGACTGCGGCCGGACGGCTTCCACGACCTGGCCAACGTCTTCCTGGCCGTCGGCCTGTACGACGAGGTCACCGCCACCGCCGCGGCGCCCGGCGAGGGCCCGCGCGTGACCTGCTCGGGCCCGGACACCGACCAGGTGCCGCTGGACCGCACCAACCTGGCCGTCCGCGCCGCCGACGCGCTCGCCGCGCGATACGGCATCGCGCCGGACGTCCATCTGCACATCGGCAAGGAGATCCCCGTGGCCGGCGGCATGGCCGGCGGCAGCGCGGACGCGGCGGGGGCGCTGCTGGCCTGCGACACGCTGTGGGGCACGGGCGCCTCGCGCGAGGAACTGCTGGAGATCTGCGCCGGACTGGGCTCGGATGTGCCCTTCTCCCTGGTAGGCGGCGCGGCGCTGGGCCGGGGCCGGGGAGAGCTGCTGACGCCGCTGGAGGTGGGCGGCACCTTCCACTGGGTGTTCGCCGTCGCCGTCGGCGGGCTGTCCACCCCGGCCGTCTACCGGGAGTGCGACCGGCTGCGCGAGGCGCGCGGCGGCGGCGCGGGCGCCGACGCCGTACCCGTGCCCGAGGCGTCCCCCGCGCTGCTGGCCGCGCTGCGCGCCGGGGACGCCGCCGCGCTGGCCGGGCACCTGTCCAACGACCTCCAGCCCGCCGCCGTCTCCCTGCTGCCGTCCCTGGACGACACCCTGGCGGTGGGCACCCGGGCGGGCGCGTCGGCCGCCCTGGTATCCGGCTCCGGACCGACCTGCGCCTTCCTGGCCGAGGACGCCGCGGCGGCCTCGGCCATCGCCTTCGCCCTGCGCGCCTCCGGCGTCTGCCGCACCGCCCACACGGCCACGAGCCCCGCGCCGGGCGCCACGGTGGTCCGCCCGGCGGGCTGAGTACCGCTCCGGCCGGGGAGCCTCCGAACCCATCGCCCCGCCTTCCGTCTCGCCGCCCAGCACGTCCGCCAGGAGCCGCGGGTCCTCGCGGAGTCTGGCCAGCGCCCGCGACACCGCGCTCTTGACCGTGCCGACCGAGACCCCG